>JAAYVQ010000484.1 GCA_012517095.1 Phycisphaerae bacterium
ATAGGCCGGCTTGGGAGTTCCGTCGATCTGAACGATGCCCATGTTGTGCTCAAAGTAGAACGGATCGTCGCCGTCGTTGCGGAAGTTGTACCAGAAGGTCCGCGGTTGGACACCCGAGGCGATCGTACACAGGTAACTACGGGCGAGGAAACTCGCCTGCGCCTTCTGGCTGTTGGGTGCGAAATCCTGCCCCAGCACATGGTGCGGCACATGCGTCGCCCACCCCATCTCCGTAATCCACACGGGCCGATGCGTGCCGTCGGGCAACTTGACCTGATCGGAGACTTTGGCAAGATCGGCGATGAACTCGCCATCCTTGAGGACTTTACGATAGGGATGAATCGTCAGGATGTCAAAGGGGGTATTGCGTTTGAGCATGTCGGCGATGAAACCATAATCGATGCCCGCGGTGGAAATCCCCAGTACCTGGGCGGAGGGGTCTTCTTCCTTGATCGCCTTGTAGGCCGCAATCAGCAGATCCGCGTACAACTCCTTGGGCCCCTGCCAGAAGAAGATGTTCGGTTCGTTCCAGATCTCCCAGTGCTTGACGCGGTCTTTGTATCGGCGAACCAGCACTCGCAAAAATTCCGCGTATTGCTGAACGCCTTCTTGCGTATATCCTTTTGACCAGCCCGGCCAGTAGGCCACGATCGCATAGACGGTAATCCCGTTTCGAGTGGCGACATCGAGAATCCGGTCGGTGAATTCCCAGCGGAACTGGCCCGGTTGCGGCTCGATATGACCCCAGCCGAAATCCTCGCGACTCCACTTGACGCCCGCCTGCCCGGCCAGCTTGGCCACCCGCTCCATCTCTTCCGGGCCGAAACGATTCAGATACACGCCCATGCCGAACGGCGACTCAGGCCGTAAAGTCAAGTCCGTGTTCGGTTCAAACTTTCCCATCCAGTACGCATACACCGGCGAGACCTTCTGTCCGACCGCCTCAAACGAAAACTCGGCCTCGACAAACCGGCATTCCCCCGGCAGCGATGGTGCATCGATGGATTCTGTTAATGTCTTCAGTCCCGCCGGAATCCTCACATCGCGGCCACCTTCAGCCAGTGTCTGCCCATCCCAACGGCGAAGCGACCATATCAACTTGCCCGCAATCGGTTCATCGGAAAACCCACGCAGGTCGGCAGCGAAACAAAGTCCGGTGTCGGTCGAATCTTTTCGCGCCGTCAGGATCACCTGCCGATCGATCGGAGCCAATGCGATGATCTGAATCGACTCGAAAACGAGTTCGACGGTATTTTTGTCCCCGGACTCGAACCGGAGTTCGGCCAGACGGATCGGGCCGTGAATCCTGCCGTCGTTTTCTCCGCCGTGCCAGGTCCAGCCCTCGCTTGGCGGCCCGTCGATCTCGATGACCTGTTTGCCCTGACCCTTAATTTCGCCAATAGATTTCGAGAATGTCATGAAATGAGTATGAAGGTGCAGACTGACCGGATGACCGGCGGCGGATCCATTGACCTCGATGCGAATTTTCTTGATCGTTCCGGGCAACGACCGATCCGGAAATCGCAGAAGGACGGCGCCGGCCCCCTTGGAAAAGTCGGCCGTGAGTTTTTTCCCATCCCACGCCGTCGCGCCGCGATCACCCCAGGCATCCAGCCGCCACTGATCCCGGGGAACGATCCGCTCCAGGGGATAATTCAGCGTTACCTCCTCGGCCCAACCCATTCCCACCGTCTCGGAAATCAACATTCCTACGATCGCTATGATTATCCGTTTCATCGATATTTCTCCTGAATCGAGGGTGCTTTCGAATGAAGTGTAAGATGTCGGTTTGATGCCTGTCAAGGAATTCCGAATGACGAAATAGGATCACACAATTCTTCTATCGTTCGGATTTTCAGAGACTGCATATATGTTATTCATACATCATACATTCACTTGGTACAATTATAGAC
>JAAYVQ010000080.1 GCA_012517095.1 Phycisphaerae bacterium
GATTCAGACTGATTTTGCCCTCATTGTCGATCCCGATGTGCATATCTTCGCCCCTCGATGGGATTCCTTTTGTATCGAGTCCCTCAAAAAATGGAACGCATGGGCGATGGGGGCTCCATACCCCCGCTGGAAGGTCGGCAAGTATCACGATTTTCCCAGCCCGGTTTTCTTCTTTTTCCGCCGGGAGCTTGTTAACCATATCCCGATAGACTGGCGGCCGTACAATGACTGTCCCTGGTGCAATGGCGGCGTCTTCGTCCTTCGACAATTTGGGCGTCTCGGTGGCTTGCTCAATCGACGAATGTTTGAGCGATCCTCTGTTGCCAGATGCTACGCGAAATTAGCCGAAAGTCTTATTGGCACTTTCAGCCGGGATACCGGCTGGCGGATCGCGCACGCGGCCCGAAAACAAAAACTGCCCGTTATCCTCTTTGAGGATATCCTGCCACAGGCCGTCGCATCACTCGATACCCCCGCCGATCCTGTTTGGACGGATCTGGCGGGAGAGTTCGAACTATTTGCAATCGACAACCGCCCGATCCTCGTCCACCGTTACGGCACCGGCGGAAGACCCTGGCGAACGCCCAAAGGCAACGACGAATCATTCTGGTTTGCCTGCATCGACAAAGCCGAGGCGGTGATTCAAGGAATTAAACCCCCAACATGAAGTTGGGGGCTTCCGGATCCAATTTGAAGGAATCCCCCGGGTTTATCCCGGGGGTTGATTTTGGAGATAAGCGTGAAACAATGGAAAACGATCCTTCGCTGGCTTTTGGCGATCGCGTGCCTGACCTATCTGGCCAAATTCTTCTACGACAGCCGCTCCGACCTGTCCATCGCCCTTTCATTGAATGGCTGGGTCCTGACCGGCATCGTGGCGATGCAGCTTTTGTACTATCTCCTCCAGGGAGAGCGTCTCCGGATCGTTATGATCAAATGCAGCGGCCGCAAGCTCCCCGCCTTGCCCTGGCTGAAGCTGTTCATCATCGGCCGTTTCCTCAATACCATCTTCGCCCAGGCCGGCAATGTCTCGCGCGGCATCATCCTGAAACGCGACTACGGCGTATCCTACACCCGATACATCGCCGCCAACGCCTCGATGGCCTGGATGGATACGGGCATGAATTTCTTTGTGGTGGCCGCCATCGTCCTGATCTTCAGCCCCGATTTGCGAATCGGATCGTTTGCCGCATGGAAGGTCCTGACCCTGGCCGCTGTCGGCACGATTGCCGCCCCCGTCGCTTTTGAAGTCCTGTTCCGCCGCCTCCGTTTCGGCCTTCGCCCGCTGGACTGGCTGCACAACAAGTCTTCCGAGGTTCTGCGGGTGAGCGTTGAAAACCTCGCGGATCGGATCTATCTGCTCAAAATCATCCTGCTCGGCCTGGCCGTCTTTGCGCGGACGATCCTGCTTTATCACCTGTACTTCCTGACCCTCGGCCTGCCGCTGGATTTCACCGCGCTGGCCGTGTTCTATGCCTTCTCAAAACTGAGCTTCTATGTCAACCTCACGCCCGGAAACCTCGGCGTACAGGAAATCCTCTGGGGGGCCCTCAGCGAATGGATGGGGATCGGTATGGCCCAGGGTGTGCTCGTCTCGGCCCTGGCCCGCGTGTTCAACACCGGCGTGATCCTGATCCTCGGCGCCTGTATCGGTGGCTGGGATTTGTTTCGAACCCGTGGCCGACTCCCCGCACCCAACGGCGATACACCCGCCCCCGGCGAAGAATAACCGCTGGAATATCCGTTCACATTTTCACGGCGCGTTCGAGCCCCTCGATCTCAGAGGCAAGCGTCTGTCGATCACATTTCCCCATCGCAAGACATCGAAGTATCGTTGCCACTGCAACGGAACTAATCTGCGCCGACTTGCGAAGATTCGGTAAACGTTCCTGCAGAGTCTTGCGAATCACAGCTCGGTTCTGCCACCCACGACGGACCACATCTGTCATTTTTTCAAACGAAAGTTCCCCGATGTCAATCAGATACTCTTCCACCCCGGCCTGTCGCATCACGCCTTTGGCCTTGTGCTCGTAGGCGATGCACACCACCGGCACGGCCTGCTTGATCGCGAAGATCGCCGAGTGGTAACGGTTGGCGATCATCAAGTCCATCCGCGAGATTACCGCCTGCTGGATATCACTGTCGTATGTATTCGATAGAATCCGAATCTGATCCGCACATTGTGTCTTCTCGACAATCGACTGAATCAGCGGCAAATCGCTGCTGCGGCCGTAAAGCTGCGGGAAGAATACGACCCGGCAACGATAGTTTTCGACAAGATGATCCACGGTTCGAGCCATCACATCGACATACTCGGCCATTTTTGCCCGCGGATCGGCGGCATTACGGAAATTCCACCTCGCCCCGGCCGGCGTAATCCCGATCAGCGGTGTGTCGGGCTCGGTAGGATCGACAATTCTTTCTGTGCCCAGGATTTCTTCCAGCCGTTCGGGGGCAATCGTAACCGAATCCTGAAACGCCGAGTCCGCCGCGACATAGACCAATGGCTTTTTCACCCCGAGTCCATCAAGATATTGCTTGCTGATTGGATCCCGCAGGGTAATCAGCGAAGCGGTATTCAGCAACCGGCGACGGATCCGGTTTCTCCCGCTCGTAAATGGTCCCATCGATGGGCCGTAAACCATCATCGGCCTGCCGAGTTTTTGCGCAATCCAGAGATGCAGCAGATGCTCCGACAATTCATGCCCGCGATACAGTTCCCCGATATACGGTCCGCCCGGCGCCGAGAGCACTACATCGGCCGAAGATATTGCATTCAGCCCCCGGAAAAGGGAAAAACGATTCAGCCCCGACAGCGAAAGGCCCAGCTTCCGCAGTCCCAGCCACAGCAGGATCATCGGCAGATGAAAGAATGGAAACCTCCGATCCCACCCCGTAAAAGTCCGCAACACCTCGACGCCCTCCGGCATCGATAACCCCTGCGGCGAATTCGTCAGGATCGTAAA
>JAAYVQ010000081.1 GCA_012517095.1 Phycisphaerae bacterium
CGCGGGATAATCGTCACGCGACGAGGCGGTAAACATGTGTTTGCCGGTGATCTTGGCCAGGTACTCGCCCTCGGCGTTTTTCACCCGGTACGCTTGTTTGTGTTCGACAATAACTCGCGCGACGGGCAAACCATCCGTCCCCCGGTTGGATTCGAAATAACCGTCGTATCCCAAATCTTCCAATGTAAACGGATGATCCATCTTCGATGTCTTCCCTGAATTCAGCGGTTTCCCGGGCTAAGTCTTGCTGACGACAGTGTGGAACCGTATCGGGTACCGTATCGAAAGTATAGCAAGATTGCATCATCAACTCCAGACAAATCAAAGCGTCGGGTATCAGGAACCCTTTCGGCCTGCGAATTGTACGACCGTTACCTGCGCCGCCCCGGCCGTCACCTTTCCCCATTACCCCTTTGCCGAAGCAATGTTCTAAAGATACCGCGCGAAAATGCCGACATACAAACGGAAACAATCTGCTTCTAACCCTTTGCAGGAACAAGACTTGGATTCGATTCGCCGCAAGCACATTCGCTCGCTGGTACACGGCTTGAACCAGGCCAGACGCCGCCAGGCCAAGCAAATCGATATTCTCTGTACTGATATGGTTGCCGCTCACGGCGAATTCGCCTCTCAGCTTCGTTCCCTCATTGACACCATTCGCTTTTACGAATCCATTCTCGGCCAAAAAGATCTGACCTCTCTTCTCGACACCTCCGCAGCGCAAGTCCAGTCTCTGCTTGCAGATACGATAGTCGCCATCTTCGTTCTGGAATCCAATGGCTTTGCCATGCACCGGGTTCCAACTCCATCGGACTCGGCCCTGCAATCCTGTCAACTTGAATCCGGACTCAGCGCTGAGATTGTGCATAACCTAAGCAATCACAGAAAGTTATGTATGCTCGATCAAATGTGGGAAATGGGTCTGGAAGATGTGGGAGGTGAGTTTCGCAAACTGACGGCCGCCGCGATTCCGCTGACGCATCGAGGCCCGGGATTGGGTTTTATCCTGCTCTATCGAGATGCCGCTAAGCCGTTTATTCAAAAGGAATTACAAAAGATTCAATCCCTCGTTCCAGGTCTGCGAGATGCCATTTGCGCCCTGCGTGGGATCCCCATCCATGCCTGATCGGCGATCACTTTTCTAAATTCTTATCGGACAAAACTTTACATCATCAATTTGATTCCCCCTTTCCCTCCATTTTCCTTGTTACCGATTGCTTTCCGCTCCCACACTTTGTTTGGGTCGGCGTAATCCGCTCTGACCAGAAAATCAGTACTGAAATTGCGGATTTTTGAAACAAGTGAATACGAAAATCGTCTATAAGATATTGGCGGCCCGGGGGGATTCTGCATACGGGGCTTCCAACGAGGTTGTTGACAGAAGTCGTCGCTTTGTTACAATGATCCAACTTCTGATCCTGTCGGCAGTTACGATTTTTCTTGCAGTGCGAAGGAACCTGCGGGTCTCCATCCATAGTGACCAGACGGGTTACATTATGGGGTCCCGAATTTTCGTGAAGGCGAGCGAGCGTGAGCGAACGAAAAAAAATAGGACAAATGCTGGTCGAAAAGGCCTATTTATCCGAAGCGGATCTGCAGCAGGCGCTTCGCCAGCAGCAGCAGACTCCGGGCGGGAAACTGGGGCGGATTTTGCTGGATTTGGGGTATGTCACCGGCCGACAGCTCAGCGAGATTCTGGCGATTCAATCGGGCATTCCCAAGGTCGAACTCGATGAACTGCAGATTGAACCGGAGGTAATCCGGACCGTTCCGGCCGAACTGGTCAGCAAGTACAGCGTTGTGCCATTGTCGAGGCAGAATGGTGAGTTAACGCTGGCGATGGCCGACCCGTTTGAGACGCAGGCGATCGAAGAACTGCGAATGGTCACGGGGCTTTCGATCCGGCGGCGGTATGCGACGGCGGTGGAGATCGAGCGGGCGATTCAGCGATTTTACGGAAGCAATGTCGCACGGATGCTGCAAAATCTGGCGCCGGGCGAAAAGCAGGAAAAGGAGGAAACGGAGGAAGAACAGGTATTTGAAGGCGGAGAATTGTCGGCGGCCAAGCTGCAGGCGCTGGCGCGGGAACCCTCCCTGATCAACCTGGTCAACCTGGTGTTGCTGGAGGCGATCGAAGCGCGGGCCAGCGATGTGCACATCGAGCCGTTTGAGAAGGCCGTCAAGATCAAGTACCGCATTGACGGCCTGCTCGTGGAAAAATCCAATTCGCCCAAGCGGCTGCAGGCGGCGATCATTTCGCGCGTCAAGATCATGGCGGGCATGGACATCGCCGAGCGATATGTGCCGCAGGATGGCCACATCGAATTTACCGGCAAACGCGGCAAGATCGACATCCGTGTCTCGACAGTGCCGTCGGTGTTCGGTGAATCGATCGTGATGCGTATCCTGGACCGCAGCGCGGCGCTGATCACGATGGAAGATCTCGGCATGAGCCCGGTGATGCTGGAGGGATTCAGCGCATGTCTGAACCGTTCGCACGGGATCGTGCTGGTGACGGGACCCACCGGCAGCGGCAAGACGACGACGCTGTATGCGGGCCTAAATAAGATTTACGATCCGAGTCTGAAGATCATCACGATCGAAGACCCGGTGGAGTACCAGCTCGACGGCGTGGTGCAGATGCCGGTCAATCCCAGGCGCGGATTGACTTTCGCGCGCGGGTTGCGGCACATTTTACGGCAGGACCCGGATGTGGTGATGGTCGGCGAAATCCGCGACCAGGAAACGGCGGACATCGCGGTTCGCGCGGCCCTGACGGGCCACCTGGTCTTGAGCACGCTGCACACCAACGATTCGCCGGGCGCGGTGACGCGATTGATCGACATGGGGATCGAGCCGTTTTTGCTGTCCAGTTCTCTGGAAGGCATTTTGGCGCAACGGCTGGTACGGCGGATCTGTCCGTATTGCAAGGAACCGTACAAGGCGCCGGAAAGCGTGCTGGCCAGTCTGCAGAATTCGATCACGATTTCTCCGGACACTCCGCTGTATCACGGGCGCGGCTGCGACGAATGCAACCAGACGGGGATGCGCGGCCGGGTGGGGATCTTCGAACTCATCCGGATCAACGATGCGATGCGCAAGGTCATCACCAAACGACCGACGACCGCGGATGTCATGAGCACGGCGGAAAACTACCACAACATGCGGCACGACGGGATCGTGAAGATCCTGCAGGGTGTGACCACGCCCGAAGAGGTACTGCGGGTCACGCAGAGCATCGAAGACGATTAAATCCTTTTCGTTTTCCGATTTTCAATTTGGAAATCGAGTCCGTTCTCGGCGTTTGTCGGCAGTTGAACTATATGGCGAGTCATACATGGTACAGTTTGCATACAAGGGATTTGACGGCAACGGGCGATCGGTGGACGGGCTGGTCGATGCGGCGGACCGTCGTGCGGCGGTGGCGGAGCTGACCAAACGGGGACACTTCGCATCGGAACTGATCGAGAAGATCCGCAGCGCCAGGGTTGTCGAAGCGCGGGAAGAAACTTCGACCGAGGTCCGACCGGCCTGGTGGAAAATGGGATCCAATCGGATCACCGGCAAGGATGTGGTGGCGGTGACGGCGCAACTCAGCGCTGCGCTGCGAGCGGGGTTGCCGATCCTCAATGCCATCAATATTATTCAGGTCCAACAGAACAAGCCGGCGATGCGGGATCTGCTGGGGGAATTGAGCAAATCGGTCACCACGGGCGAATCGTTGTCGGAAGCGATGGCCAAACATCCGACGATCTTCAGCAAACTGTATGTTTCCATGATCAGCGTCGGGGAGTCGGGCGGGATCCTGGACCAGACCATTATTCAACTGTCCAAGCTGTTGGTGCGGGATGAGAAGATCAAGACCAACATGAAAAACGCGATGGCCTATCCGGTGTTTGTTCTGTTGCTGGCGGTGGCGTCGGTGATCGTGGTGCTGACCTGGGTGTTTCCGAAGATGATCGAGACGATCCAGGGGTCGGTCAAGTTGCTGCCGTGGCCGACGCGGATGCTGATGGGACTGAGCGACTTTCTGATCGGGTACGGCTGGCTGCTGGCGATCGCGATCGGGCTGGCGGTGTATGGATTTATCGCATGGAAGCGCAGTGATGCGGGTCGTCTGAAGCTGGACGGCATGATGTTGAGGATTCCGATTCTCGGGGCGGTGCTTCGGGCGATCGCAGTGGGACGATTCGCGCGAACGCTGGGGGCTCTGACCAAGAGCGGAATTAATATTCTTCCGGCGCTGGGCGTGGTGCGCGACACGCTGGGCAACGAGGTGCTGGGTCATCAGATCGACCATGTTGCCGAACGGGTCAAGACCGGCGAGCCGGTGGCGGCGCCGCTGTCGGAGTCAAAACTGTTTCCTCCGCTGCTGGTACAGATCGTTTCCATCGGCGAACAAACCGGCAAGATCGACGAGCTGCTGACGACGGCGGCGGACACCTTCGACGAAGAGGCCGACGCGGCAATCACGCGGTTTATGGCGGTGTTTCCGGCGATGATGATCGCGATGCTGGCGGTGGTGATCGGATTCATCATCATGGCGACGCTGTTGCCGATCATGACGATGGACCTGGGAGGGATCGGAGGGTGATTGGGGATTGTCAATTTTCGATTATCGATTTGGAATAGAAGAAAGGACACGGATATGAGGCGACGGCAGGCGAGACGCGGGTTCACCTTCATCGAAATTCTGGTGGTGACGATCATCATCGGAATGCTCGCGGTATTCATCGTTCCGAACATCGGCAAGAAATTCGGGAAGGCCAAGGTCAACATCGCGCGGGGCAAGATGGCCCGCGTGGAAAGCGCGCTGGAAGAGTTCCGGATGGATTGCGGGCGATACCCGAACGATTCGGAGGGACTGGATGCGCTGATGTCGGCACCTGCGGATCTGGACGGCAAGTGGGATGGTCCCTATGCCAAGGCCAGCGAGCTGATGGATCCGTGGAATAATCAGTATGTCTATGTGGCCGAAGGAACGGTGAATGTCGGCAGTTACGACATCATCAGTCTGGGCGCCGACGGACAGCAGGGCGGCGATGGGGAAAATGCGGACATTGTCAACGAATAACATTGTTCGGCGGCGATCGACGCGCGGGGCATTCACTTTTGTCGAGCTGATGGTGGTGACGCTGCTGATCGCGTTATTGGCCGGGTCGTCGATCCGCGGGTCGGTACAGACCTTCCGCAAGATGCAGGTGGAACGGGCGGCGCGAGAAGTGTATCTGGCGGCGCAATTTGCGCGGATCCAGGCGATCGAGAGCGGGCGTTCCTGCCAGGTGATTCTGGACCCGAAAACACGAAGCATCAGCGTGACGGCGATGGTCAAGAAAGGCCCGCAACTGGTCCGTAACGCCTATTCGCGGCCGTATCAGTTCGCCGAGGATGTCAACTATGAGCGGATCGACATTACGCCGACGCGGCCTCCCGAGATCATGACCGATGAAGAGACGATGAATACGACGATCACCTTTCGGCCGGACGGCAGCGCCGACGGGGCGGTGGTGCAGATCGGAAACGGCAGGACACACTGGTCGGTGTATATCTCGTCGGCCACGGGATCGGTCCGGACCGAGAACGGCGTGGTCAGGGAACAATCACCCTCGGTGGTGATCGATTTGGACAGACTGTAAGTTGACTATTGAATATTGACTCATGACTGTTTGGATCACGATCCGTTTTTCAACGATTGTGAGAATTTGAAATTGGAAATCGTAAATCGAAAATCCGGTAAGGGGTTCAGCTTAGTCGAGATGGTCGTGGCCTCCACGATCCTGAGTATGGGCGTGATCACCGTCTGCGCGATGAGTACGCGCACCTTGTCGCGGGTTCGGCTCAACCGCGAACGCGAAGTGGCGTGGGACCTTCTGGATCGGCAGTTGACGATGATCGAGTATGTGGGCGTGGACAACTTTCTGCGAGCGGGAACACTGGACGGCAAATTCAACGCGGTCAAGAATATGCCCGAGTACACCTGGCAAATCCAGCTCAAAGAACACGAAATCACGGGCCTGATCCGGGTGTATGCCACGGTTTCCTGGGGTGAAACGAGCCACCGACGACAGATCACGGCGCAGACGGTGATGAGCGGGACGGCCCTGGCGGATGCCGCGGCTGCCGAACAGCAGACGGAAACCGGAGCCACCGGGGCGACCGGGACCGGCGGGGCGGGGGGCGGGGGGCAGGGAGGTCAGTAAATTTCCAATTTCCGATTTTCAATTTGGGGAAAATCGGAACGAGTTCGACAAGCGAGAGAACGGAAGAATTTGACATTTGTGAATTCAAAGCGGATTCCGGTTTTCGCCGGAATGACGACAATGGCGTTCCGAATTCCGGAACGAAGAGAAATCTAAAATTGAAAATCGGAAATCGAAAATTCGCTCTGGGGTTTACGCTGATCGAGATGGTGGTCTCGTCGGGGATCGGGGCGTTCATCGCCGTGGTGTCGGTGGGGACGCTGCGTTCGGTGATCCAGGGCCGGCAGACCATCGAGCAACACGCCAGCGTTTGCGAGGAGATTCGCTACGCGGCCGAACGGATCCGGCAAGACATGGCGAATTTTTACCGCGACAATTACTACGATAACATCAAGCTGATCGGCGAGGTGGTGGATACGGCATCGGGACCGGTGTCGTCGCTGACGATGAGGATCATTTCGGGCAGCACCGCCCGATACGGGCAGCCGGAAGGGGACATGTATGATGTCCAATATTACACGATGGAGCAAGACGGCAAGAAGTACCTGATGCGGCGGATCTGGCCGGTGGTGAGCTTGCCGGAACTGGATCAGGCGCTGGAGGAACCGGGCGGTATCTTGTACTCGCTGGCGGAGAATATCGTGACCTTCACCATCCAGTACTACAACGGCTACGAGTGGCTGGACCAGTGGCCGAAGGAACAACGGTCGCTTCCGGAGATGATCCAGATCCTGATCGTGGCACGGATTCCGGGCGATGAGGAACTCAAACAACCGATCGCCAAGACGCTGGTCGTGACTTTTCCGCGGGTGTCGCCGAACCTGAAGGCAACGCTGTCGGAAGAGGCGGCGACGGAATTCGAGGATGTGAATGCAGCGACGATCGATGCGGGAACATAACGACATTTTCATTTTTTGATTTTCGATTTGGAAATCCGGCAGGATTTCCGACGATTGAGAGACGGATGAGAAACAAGGGTAAGACAGGTTGGTTGCGATGCGGCGGGCTGGTGCTGATCGGCGTGCTGTGGGTGATGGTGTTGCTGGACATGCTGGTGTTCGTAATTGCGCGGACAGGCCGGCTGGACGCACGGATCAGCTTGTCGATGGAAGAGAAGATCCGCGGCAAGTGGGCCGGACGAGCGGGGGTTGAAACGGGGATCGCGCTATTGCTGGAGGACGAGAAGGACAGCGACAGCTTGTTCGACGCCTGGGCACTGAGCACGGCGGACACCAACAGTGTGGCGCTGGATGCGTGCACCTTCAGCATCACGGTGATCGACGAGGCGGGCAAGATCAATATCAACAGCGCCACCAAGGATCAGTTGATGGCGCTGCCGGGGATGACCGACGAGATTTCCGACTGCATCCTGGACTGGCGGGACAACGACGACGAGGTTCGGGCCAACGGGGCCGAGAGCGCGTATTACCTGAATCTGCCGTATCCGTATCAGCCGCGGAACGGAGCGTTTAAGACGGTGCGGGAGTTGTTGCTGGTCAAGGGCGTTTCCCCGCAATTGGTCTATGGATATGGACTGATCGCCGAGACGACCTCGGAATACAACGCCGGTTGGGTGAACTACCTGACCTGTTACTCTTACGACAACAACAATGACGCCGACGGTAACGCGCGAATCAATATCAATTCGGCCAGCGCCAGCCAGATGGAGCAACAGTTGGGGATCACGGCCGGACAAGCGCAATGGATTGTGCAGAATCGCTCGTATTCCAGTCTGGGAAGTTTGCTGGATAAGATCACCGGCGGGACCGGAACAACGGGGACGGCCGGTACCAGCGGAAGCGGCGGGCAACAGCAGGGAAGTGGAATGCAACTGGGCGGACAGGGCGGGGGTTCGGGGCGAGGCACTCAAGGCAGCGGACAAAGCGGGGGTATGCAGGGAGGCGGAACGCAAGGAGGAGGCCGCAGCGGTAGTCAGGGTGGCGGAAGACAATCGAATTCGGGGGGGTTGATCTCGCCGTTTGGAGGGATCATGTCGTTTTTGTCTGCTTTACCGGCCCAGGGACCGGGCGGCGGCGGTGGTTCCAGCAGTGGCGGAAGGCCCAGTGGCGGATCTACCAGCGGCGGTGGAAGGGGTGGTGAGGGCGGTGGTCGAGGGGGTGAAGGAGGCGGTGGCCGCGGCGGATTTGGCGGCGGGCAGGGTGGTGGCGGCCGAGGCGGATTTGGCGGCGGACAGGGAGGCGGTGGCCGCGGCGGATTTGGCGGTGGCGGTCGCGGGGGAATGGGGGGCGGTCCGGGTGGTGGTGGTCAGGGGGGCGGCGGCCGAGGTGGATTTGGCGGTGGGCGGGGCGGCGAAACCGGCGGTCGCGGGCAAGGTAATTTCGGCGGTCCAGGGGGGCAGGGCGGAATGCGGCCTGGTGGTATGCAAGGCGGAGTCGCCAGTACCGCCGTCGGCAGCGGAACGGGCGGCAGTACGCAGGCCGAGCCGTTGGATTTGGACACCTTTTATAAGATTGCCGACAAGATTACGACCAGTACGCGGACTCGGATTCGCGGGCGCGTGAATGTCAATACAGCGCCGCTGGGGGTTTTGTCGGCTCTGCTGGAGGGACGGCAGGAAGTGGCGGAGGATATTATCGCGTATCGCGAGAGCCAAATGAACGGTATCACAAGCATTACGGATCTGAGAGATATTAAATCGATCGATCTGGATTTGGCCAAGAAGTTTATCGACTATGTTACCACGCGGTCGAGTGTGTACACGATTCGGGTGTTGGCCCGGACGGCGACCTCCGGCGGTCAATATGAGACGCAAGCGGTGGTCGATCGGGCCTTGAACCCGGTGCAAATCCTTTATTATCGAGAAGGAGCCGGTCATTGAAAGGTAAACTGAGTCAAGCGAAACCGGAAGTGGCGATCGCCGTATCGGGCGGGCCGGGGACGGGCCAGCCGTATCGCGGCGTGGCGTTGTGTCGCCGGGGCGACCGGGTGGAAGTGATTGAGCGGCGAACGGCGACCGGCGAAACGAACGGATTATCGGAATTGACGGCGGCGCTGTCGGCCCGGGCGCGGGCGGCCGGGGGCATCGAGGACGCGTCGGCGATCGTGCCGGGTACGCTGGTGCTGAGCGGCGCGTCGCTGGCGATGTATCGGCTGGAGGTCCCGGCGGTCAAGCAAAGTCAATTGGCGTCGATTGTGCGGATGCAGGTGGAGGCCAAGCTGCCGATCGCGGCCGACCAGATGCGACTGGCGTGGCGAAGCGACGGCAGTTCGGGGACGGGAAAAGCGTGTACCGTGATCGCGGGACGCGCGTCGCGGTACGATGCGTCGATCTTGGCGGGGCGGCAGGCGGGACTGGCTTCAGCGGTGCCGGACTGGGAGGCGACGGCGCGGGCGTGGGGCCTGGATGCGGCGGTGACGGGACGCAAAGTGGTTTTGTATGCGAGAAAGAATTACACCGCGGCGCTGTTGATCGAGCAAGGACGGCTGCTGGATGCGGTGAACCTGGACGCGGGGGCGGACGATTTCGGGCGGGGGCCGGAAGATGAAAAGTTGCAATTGTTCATACACGATCTATGGAATACGCTGGCGCGATTCGGGGCGGCGCAATTGCCGGAGGTGGTCATTGCGGCGCGGGACAACACCGAGGCGATCGCGGCGCTGCTGAAGGGGGCGGGAATCGAATCCAGGCCGTCGTGGCCCCAGTTACCGTCGATGAACGGAGTGGGGGTAGACGAGGATCCGCGGGATTATCTGGAGGCGGTCGGCGGAGCGGTGCTGGCGTTGGACCCGGCCGACGAGCGGCTGGATCTAATGGCATCACACCCGGATCTGCGGCCGGTTCGCAAGCCGCTGGTTACGATGGGGCTGGCAATGGCGCTGGCGGCGGCGGTGATCGCGGCGGTGATCTTTCTTTTGGCGGCGCGGAAGCTGGACGAAGCGGCGTACGCCAAGCTGCAGGACGACCGGATCGCGCAACTGGTTCGGGTGCAGGACCTTCGCAGGCAGGTGGCCAGGGAGAGGCCGGATATGCTGGATCTGCTGACGAAGATCAACGAGTCGCTGCAATCGGGGATGCTGCTGGAGAGTTTCAGTTTTCAAAAGGGCAAACCCGTGACGATCACCAGTTACGCGTCGAATTATGAGCAGGCGTACAAGTTCGAGGAGGAGTTGAAGAAAAAGGCGGGCATCACTGAGGTGAAGATGCTGGATCCGACTTTCGATGAAAGGCGGAATCGCGTGAATTTCAAAATGACGCTGTCGTATATGCACTTTAGCAAGAGCAAGTAGTTGACGAACAGGATATCGATCGAATGAAAGCGTTTAACGAGCGGGATCTTCGGGCGATCAAGATCGGCGTTGCAGGTCTTGTGCTGATCGGATTGTATTTTCTGGCGGGACCGTGGGTGAGCGAATGGCAGATGCTGCGGGCGGATCTTGCGGCGGCGCGCCAGCGGCTGGATCGCGTGGCGGTGGACGGGGAGGGATCTCTTCCGGCCGAACAGTTACAATTGATGAGCGCGGTTCCGAAAATCGAGATGCCCGCGGACGAAAAAACGCAGGGCACCAAGTTTCGCGACACCTTCACCCAACAGCTTCAGAAGGCGGGAATCCGGGCGCGGAGCTTGCAGTATCTGGCGGCCAAGAAGCTTGCCGGGGTGGGGTATCGCACGCTGCGGCTACAGTCGCGGGGACGATGCCAACAGCAACAGATGCTGAACCTGCTGGGGTCGCTGAACGAAAATCCGTATTTTGTGGGGGTGGAAGAGCTGGATTTGAAGCCCGACGCGCGGAACCGCAACGAGTTGGAATTTACGATTACGGTATCGACATTCGCCAAATGAAATTACATCCTAAATCCGAAATTCGAAACAGAATCGAAATAATCAATCTTACCTAATCAAACGGATTGAGGTCCTTGAAGTTCAGGGGATAGACGATGAGCGAGAAAGTGAAAACCTGGTTGAAACGGCTGCCGGCCGGCACGGGCCTGGCGAAGATCCTGTGGATTACGGCGGGGGTACTTGTGGCGGGAACGGTGGTCAACGGCGCTCGCTATGCGATCCGCTATGGATCGATCCCGACGGTAACGGAGACGACTGTGACCAAGAGCACGCTGGACGAGGAGGCGACCAAGAAGCTATTGTCGGCGGGCCAGGAACGCATTGCGGGGTTGCAGAAAAAGAGCCCGTTTGCGCCGCCGGCCGCCAAGCCGAATCCACCGGTCTGCGTTGGGATCTTCGGGCCGATGGCGATTATCGGCGACAAGGGATATCTTGTGGGCGAAAGCGTTAACGGGGCCAAGATCCTCCGGATCAATCCCAGCGATGTCGTGATCGAGTGGGAAGGCAAGGAGATGACACTGGTCCCGTTTTCCATAGAGAACGGCCCGCAGGGGGGGGGACGCGGGGAAGGCGGTCCGCGAGGCGATCAGCCGCAACAGGCCAATCAGCCGCAGCCGGGTCAGGCACCGACCGTTCGGGTGGAAGGCGGCGAGAACCGGGTCATGGGCGGACCGCCGGAGGGACGGTTCCAGTTCCAGCCGTCGGCGGAAATGCGGCAGAGGATGGAACAGATGCGGGAACGATTTGAGAACGCCTCGCCGGAAGAGCGCGAACGGATGCGGCAGGAATTTCGGCAGAACCGGGAAGGTATGGGTTTTGGGGGGCCGGGGATGGGCGGGCCGGGGATGCGGGGAGGGTAATTCATTTTCGATTTGAGATTTTCGATCTTCGATTTGAGAAGCGATCGAAGGTTCAGGGGTACGCAGGAATGGATTATTGAATAGTGGATATTGAATAATGCGGAATCAGGCGGATTTCCGCAATGGAGAAGTTGAAATCGTACGGAAGTCAATAACAGATTTGTTATAGGAGTACAGACGGTGAAATCGGTATATACGGTGGTAGCGCTGGTCGGGATCGGATTGATGATTACGGGGGTGGCGGTGATGTCGCAGGAGTCCAAACCGGCGCCGAACGGGTCGCCGGCGGCGGCCGGTGTGGAAGCGCCGAAGGCAGCGCCCTCGGCAACGGACACACCCGCAGACAAACCGCGAGACGCAACGGCCGAGAAACCCGCGGATGAGAATGCGGCCAAGGCGGCCGATGCCGGCGAGAAATCGGAAACCCTCGCCGATCCCAATGCGCCAACGGCCGGCGAGGATAAGCCCTGGTCGATGGATGAAATGGAAACGGTGCCGACCACGCCGCTGAACAAAGACGACGGGATGGAGTCGGTGAACCTGAACAATGTCGAGATGCGGATGATCCTGCAAAAACTGGGCGAGTGGACGGGCAAGCCGATCATTCCCAGTAACGACCAGGTCATGCAGCAGCGGATCACGATCTTCGCCAGCCAGCAATTACCGCGAAGCTCGGCGCTGTCGCTGGTCTATGCGGCGCTGCGATCGCGGGGGATCATCGCCGAGCATTACGAGGACAAGATCATTCTCAAGCCCATCGCCCAGGCACGGCAGGGGTATATCCCGACGGTGTCGGCCGCCGAACCGTTGATCAAATTCGCCGACAAAACGCAAATGGTCGAGAAATTCTTCCGGTTGCAGAACTACAGCCCCACCCGGCTGGTGGAAGTGATCTCGCCGTTGATCGCCGAGTACGGGCATGTCACGGCGCTGGAGAACACGCGGGATGTGGTTGTCATCGATACGGTGGAGAACCTGATCCGAATCGAGCAGATCATCAAGCAGCTTGACGTACCGGAATCCGAGAAAGTGGTTGAACAGGTCTTTGAGATCAAGAACACCGATCCCTCGGAAATCGTCCAGGTCCTGGAGTTGATCCTGACGGACCTGAAGGGAACCAGCCGAAGTCGGAATATGAGTAGCCGGAGCGGCAGCCAGCCGCAATCTTCGGAAGCTCCGCGGCCGCAACAGTCGGCACAGCGAAGCGGCCAGGGAGCCAGCGCCAATCCGGCGCCGACGGTGACGATTCCCTCGACAACCGCGCCGATCAAGCTGATTGCGATGTCCAAACAGAACTGGATTATCGCGCGGGGCACCAACGAGGACATCGATCTGGTGGCCGAATGGATCAAGAGGTTGGATATTCCCGAAAGCGTACCGACCGGCCAGACGGTGGTGCCGGTCAAGTTTGTCGATGCGCGGGAAGTGGCCAACATTCTCGAAAACGCGATGGAAGATATGCCGGGCGACATACGGGCCAATATCGTGGTCCAGGCGCTGAGTCAGTCCAAGCAGGTGGTGATCTTCGGCAGCGAAGAAAACCGCAAGATGGTCGAGAAGCTGATCGCGGAAGTGGATCTGCCCAGCCAGAACATCTATTCGCAGCGGACTTTTACGCTCAAACACGCCGATCCGGACCAGATCAAGACCAACATCGATTCGCTGTTTGACGGGTCCACCAGTTCCAGCAGTCGCAATATGGGATTCGGCGGATACGGCGGATACAGCGGATTCGGACGCAGCAGTACCACCCCGGACCAGGTCGTCAAGACCATTTCCTATCCGACGCTCAAGCAGGTCACGGTGATCGCGACGGAAGACAATCTCAATAAGATCGCCGAGTTGATCGAGAAGCAATGGGATGTCCCGCTGGATATCGAAAAGGATCAGTATCGGATCCTGACATTGAAGAACTCCGATCCGGTGCAGATGACGGAGCTGTTGACGACGCTGTTCACGGCCGACAGCGGCAGCGGCAGCAGCAGCAATAACCTGGTCCGGATGATCTTCGGTAGCGGCAGCGGGATGGAAGACGAGAAAAAGAAGATCGTCGGTTCGCTGTATGGGATGCTGACCTTCGAGTCGGTGCCGGGGACCAAGAAGATCATCGTGATCAGCAAGATTCCCGAAGCGTACGATGTGATTGAAAAGCTGGTGATGCGTCTGGATAGCGAAGAGAAGGCCGAGGTTCCGACGGTGGTGACGCTCAAGTACGCCGACGCCGAGGATCTGTGCGAGCAGCTCAACGCGATTCTCAACGAGGCGGGGACAACAGCGACGATTCGCCGGCATAGCCGCGGCTTGAGCTCACAGACGACGACTTCTTCGGGCACCACCAGCAGTATCTCATCCGGGCAGGAAACCAACGCCGAGATGATCACGCCGTGGTGGAACCGCCAGCGGACGACGACGGATGAGGCGATGCCGACCAGCAACCTGATTGGACAGGTCCGGTTTGTGCCTGTGCAGCGGAGCAAGGCGATCATGATTCTGTCGCCACCGGAATACCTGGAAGATCTCAAGAACCTGATCACCGAACTGGACAAGCCGGGGATGCAGGTGATGGTCAAGGTGGTGATTATGGAAGTGAATCTGTCGAAGGCGACCTCGATCGGCGTTCAACTGGCATCGGACCCGACGGCCTTCGGAACCCTCGGAGTCAATGCTGTTTCGGCCCTGACCAGTTTATCGGCCGGGGGTACCGGTCGGGATTATACATTGGCCGGGGGATCAGCTACGGCATTTCCAAATGTGACCGCCCCCACGGGATCGACGCAGGGCCTGGGCAGTGTGACAAACGCCGACATCAGCGTGCTGGTGGATCTGCTGGTGAAAAACGCCAACGGCCGAGTTCTCAATCAGCCGACGCTGTGGACCAAGGACAACCAGGAAGCGACCTTCATGAAGGGCCAGAAGATCGCCTTTGTGACCGGCAGCACGACGCAGAATACCGGTCAAACCCAGCAGACGGTCGATTACGATACGGTCGGTGTGACCCTGACGGTCAAGCCCAACATCACGCCGGAAAAGGCCGTGGATATGATCATGTACCTGAATGTGTCCCAGCTTGAACTGGAATCCGTCAATGGGCAGCGGTCCCGGAAAAACTTAGACACGACCACCCACATGATCGTCGGAGACGGCCAGTCGATCATGCTCAGCGGAATTCTATACCAGAACAACGAAGAAGTGGAACAGAAGGTCCCGCTGCTGGGCGACATTCCTCTGCTGGGCGAGGCCTTCAAGCACAAACGGACGGAAGTCACCAACAACGAGTTGCTGGTCTTCATTACGCCCTATGTGATCGACGACAAGAAACTCGCTACGATTCCGCAGGATCCGGACCAGCATCCGCTGGAAGATTCCCGGAGCAAAAAGACCATGACGCTGGAACAGCTCAGCGAATCATTGGATTCGGTTCTGGGCAAGCCCTATGGACCTGTCGAGGAAGATTTGACCGACAAGGCCGCGGATAAGTAGACCGACGATCAGGAACCGTTGACCCCGGACAAGACAACGGGACCGACGGCGAAAAAGAAAAGTTGTCATATTTCCAACAATAACTCACAGGGGTCGGGAGTTTAGGTTTCCCGGCCCCTGTGAATTTTCGGGGGAAAAGGGTTGACATAGGGCCGGAGACCCTTATAGTAACCGTTTTACACGGGCGGCGGAGTTTCCGCGCCGACAGTCAAGCGAATCTCAAGTAGGAGAAAGACAGTGAAAACGGAGTCTGCATGTAGCGGTGGAACCCGGACATGGATGGTATTGGCGGGGCTGATGGTTCTTCTGACCGGGCCGATGGCGATGGCCGGCGAGGCAGATCTGGTGCTGCCGAATCTGAGCTCGCAGTCGTTCATGGGAATTACGGGCCATAACCTGCTGTTGTTCGGTCTGTTGATCTGCGCATTCGGCATTCTGTTCGGATTCGTGCAGTATTCGGCGATCCGCAAGCTGCCGGTGCATGCGTCGATGCGGGAGATCAGCGAGTTGATCTACGAGACCTGCAAAACCTACCTGTTTACCCAGGGCAAGTTCATTCTCATCCTGTGGGTTCTGGTCTCGATCATCATGGCGGAATATTTTGGAATGCTCCAGCACAAACCGGCCGGGACGGTCGCGATCATTCTGATTTGCAGTCTGATCGGTATCCTGGGCAGTTACGCGGTGGCGTGGTTCGGGATGCGGATCAACACTTTCGCCAACTCGCGGGCGGCATTCGCCAGCTTGGGCGGCAAGCCGTTCCCGACCTATGCGATTCCGCTGAAGGCCGGGATGAGCATCGGCATGTTGCTGATCAGTATCGAGCTGTTCGTGATGTTATGCATTCTGCTGTTTATCGACGCCAAGCTGGCGGGGCCGTGCTTTATCGGATTCGCCATTGGCGAATCGCTGGGCGCTTCGGTGCTGCGTATCGCCGGCGGCATCTTCACCAAGATCGCCGACATCGGGTCTGACCTGATGAAGATCGTCTTCAAAATCAAGGAAGACGACGCGCGGAACCCAGGCGTGATCGCCGACTGCACGGGCGACAACGCAGGCGACTCGGTGGGTCCGACGGCCGACGGTTTCGAGACTTACGGCGTGACGGGCGTGGCACTGATCAGCTTTATTCTCCTGGCAATCACGCCGGGGATCTTTCTGCCGGATGGAGTGAATCTGGCTTCGGCCACGGCCGAGCAAAAGGCCGCCGCCGAGGCGACGACGCAAACGGTTCAAGTGTCGCTGCTGGTGTGGATTTTTGTCATGCGTCTGGTGATGATCATCGCCAGTGCGTTGTCGTACGCCATTAACGCAACGATCGCCAAGAGCAAGTACGGCCAATCCAAAGATTTTAATTTTGAGGCGCCGCTGCTGTCGCTGGTGTGGCTGACCTCGTTTGTGTCGATCGCACTGACTTATCTGGCCTCCTATCTGCTGATCGCCAAACTGGGCGACGGGACGCTGTGGTGGAAGCTGGCGTCGATCATCACCTGCGGCACGATCGCCGGCGCGGTGATTCCGGAACTGGTGAACCGATTCACCTCGACGGAATGCGGGTTTGTACGGAACATCCTGGAATGCTCCAAG
>JAAYVQ010000082.1 GCA_012517095.1 Phycisphaerae bacterium
GGATGCGGCTACGGTCAAGAAGGCCCTGGATATGATCGCGGGGTCAGAGAACAAGGACCGTACGGCCGAGGCGTGTGCACTGCAGTTGGTGCGGCAAAATGATCCCAAGTCGGCTGGTGAGATCGCGCAGTTGATCTCGGGAACGGAAGCCCGCGATCGCACCCTGGCGGCGATTGCCAAGGGAGACAAGTGAGAACGGCGTGACCCTTCGAGACGGGCGATGAGCCGTCGCCCTCCCCTTCGACAAGCTCTCCTTTGAGACGATCCATGTTCGATTGATCCCTCAGGGACGGTGGGAACTCCGGAACTGAGCAAGACAGGTCGGACCGATCGGACAAGTCGGGGAGGGATCATCCAGAGTAGTGAAACATGGATCTCCTTGAATTATTGTCCTAAACGATTCCCAATCCGCGGTCAAATCTATTATAATCACGATGAATATTCGTTTTTCTGAAAGAGGAATCCCATGAAAAACATTACCATTTCTAACCTGTTTATAATGGTATGTTTGGCGGGGTGCTCTGGCACCAAGGCCGACGCAGATCATACAATGATTGTCGAACCCCCATCGGCGATGACGCCGGCCGTTTCACTGTCGATGAATGGTTACACTGTTCTGCCGGAATGGATCGAGAACGAAGGGATTCGGGCGGGATTTATGTCCTCCACGACCGGGGATCTATCCAAAATTCCCCGCTATGTAGAGGCGGTAAAGACCATGGGGTTAAACACCGCGATTGTCTATGGATGTTCGTTTGCCGAGACGCCTAACCATCTGAAATACTATCGTGAATGGATCCGGCTCTGCAATCAGGCGGGTTTGCATGTATTCGCCTTCTATCCCTGGCAGCCCCCCGTCGGGAATTCTTGTCGTCCCGTCATTTTCACAGACGGAACAGAGGGATTGTTTCCGTGTCCGCTGGACAATCAACTTTGGCAAAAATATCTGGAAGCCGACATTGCGGGCAAATTGGCCCATGAATCCATCGACGGTATTTTTCTCGATATGGAAATGTACCGTACCGAGAAAGAGCCGGAGTCTCGAAGACAATATTCATTCGAAACCTGTTTCTGTGATTCCTGTTTTTCACGGTATATTCTCAACCGAACGCAAATCCAACCGCTGCCGATCGTCGGCAAGGGACAACGGAAATCGTGGCTCCGGCAAAATGGTTTTCTGTCCGACTATACCGCCTATCAGATTGAACAAGTGGAATCAAAAACCGAGCAACTGAAAAACAAAGTTCACGCCGTCAATCCCAAGCTGATGTTTGGCGTTTACCCCGCCCTCCATGAAACCAACTGGGTTCGCACCGCAGTCATGCGGGCTCTGAGCCGAAAGTCATATCCGGTTATTTCCTTTTCAACCGATACTTTCGGATACTATGACTCACCATGGGGAGCCGAGCGAATTCCGTCCGACCTGACCACCTATTTTGAGAAGAATAGCATCAACGGAATCTATGTCGCCGGTTATCTGCTTCGTCGATACACCAGCGCAGAAATCGGAATCCAGATCACTCAATCCCTCAAACGAAGTCAGGGTTATTGGCTTTTCCGGATACCTCAGTTAGTCGATGATTCGGTTCCGGAATTTGAGAAATTGGCCGGGGGAACTCGGGGAGACTATTTGAAGGCGATTCGAGAGGCCAACGCAGCCCTGAAGAAGAAACCGAAATGAACAAGCCGGGACAGTATCGGCCGGGAAGAATGGAGTGAAACGGACTTGGTCACTCATTATTGAATGTTGTGATACGGCTGGAGTCGAGCATAGGCCAATATGAAAAAACCCTCCTACGGAACTCCAGGGAATCCGCCCTGCCGGGGGCACAAAATAAAAACCCCGGCGGGGGTAAGCCGTCGGGGTCGCCGGAATCGGCAAAGGGTCTCCGGTTAAAGGGTAGTCGCGGTTGCTGGTGGGGCTCAACCTCCACGGGCTGGAGTCATCGTCCAGTCACAGGAAGGAACCCGGCCGTCAAAGAAGCTTAGTGCATCGCGACACGAACATACCGGTCGTCAACTTTTTTGAAGTAGATCTTGTCGCCGCCGATCTCGCTATAGTAGGTGGGTTCGGCGGTGGAGATGGAGACGCGCTGCTTGGCCACCCAGGAGATGTCGCGGCCGAAACCCTGAACGGCCGTGCCCATGCCGCTCATTGTGGAGCACGAGCAAAGGACCGTCGCCATCGCCAGCAACAGGATCGCTTGTAACGCTTTACGAATCATACAGAACTCCTGATTCGATATCCCTGCCCGCCAAACGCCTGGCGGTTCTGAGTAAAACTTACGAAATAAAACGACGGTAAACCGGCAAAGGCGGCGGTTTTTATCGAAAAATTTTCCCCTCTTTCGTCCAATAAAAACGGCCCCGACGATTGCGTCGAGGCCGTCATCAACCCGGTAGCATGTATCGGCCGCGAGGGGCCGACTCAAGCCGAATTTAAATCTGGGAGCAATCCTCCGGCTTCAGGAAAGTGCGGATGATCTTGGAAACCGTGTCGGCGTATTTGGGATCGCCGCTGAGTTTTTTCCAATCGGGATGTTCGACGAATTTTTTCCAGTTGTCGTCGTGGGCCTTCATGTCATCAAAGGTGATCATGTAGGTCAGGTTGGGCATATTCTTGCCGACGATCATCTGGCCGAAGAACACGGGCTTAAGGCCCGTCTGGCGGAACAAGGCAATCTCGCCGCCATTGTTGAACATGTCGATTTTTTTGAGGTTGAAGGTTGCCGAATGGCTTTCGTAACAGCGGAGTTCGAAGATCCGCGGCTTGGCCTCAGGAGCTTCCAGCTTGGACATACCTTCGAAGGCCACCAGGAGCGCACTGTCGATACGCTCATAGGGTTTATCTTTGGACGACAGAGCCAGGAAGTCCTTGCCGGCGGACTGATACTCGGTGTCCGCGGCCAGCCGGTTGGTGAGCGACAGCACAGATCGAATGTTGCGGTGTACGACGAGTACATAGAGCGTCAGGTCTTCGGGCTTATCGAGGACGCTGAAAACGCCGACGGGGCCGACCTCGGCACGCTGGATCCCGGGGATCTCGACATCTTTGAAGAACTTCAGGAAGCGGGCCTTCTGGTCGGCCGACGCAAAACTGTACATTCTCAGGTCGTAGAGTTCCCGGCCATCGCCACGCGGTCCCCGCTGGCCCGGCTGAGCCTGAGCCATCGCCGCCTCACCGCCCGCAAACACCGCCAAAGCCGCGGCGGTTGTCGACACAAATTCTCGCCTGTCCATACTGCCCTCCGAAAATTGAGGTTATTGGATTGTTTGAACACGGACATTCTATCACAGATGCCGGAAAACGAAAATGAATTCCCAATATTCAATAGTCAATATTCTATAGTCAATTTTTCTGGAACACCCGGATCCAGTCGCATTCGTAGTAACTCGGAAAGGGCGTGGTCGCGTCGCAGGGTCCCGGCCAGTCGGCGTCGATGCCGAAGTTGATCAGCAAGTACATCGGCTCATTAACGATCACCTTGGTGTCGGTGAAATGAGCCCGCTCGGCGCCGTCGATATACCAGACGATCTTCTCCGGCTCCCACAAGAGGCCGTAGGTATGGAAATCGCCGCTGTAGGAGAAATTCTTGTCGGACCAGGACTTGCCGCTGGATTTGTGCTGGCCGTTGTCGCTCCAATGGTAGGTCATATAAACCATGGGGTCGTCCTTGATGGTCTCGAAGATGTCGATCTCCGGCGGCCAGTGCTGTGGATAGGGCAGCATCCAGAAGGCCGGCCAGAAACCCTTGGCCATCGGAATCTTGAAGCGGCCCTCAAAGTAACCGTACTTTTGCGAGAATTTGTTGTACGAGGTCACCACGGCCGAGGTGTATTTTTTGCCGTGGGAGGGTTTGTCTTCGACCTTGAGGCGAAGCATTCCATTTTCGATCAGGACATTGGCCGGATCACAATACGCGTTGTAGTTGTGCGTCTGGCCCCATTCGTAGCCGGGGATCCACTTGGACGGATCCAACTTGTCGCCGTCGAAGTTGTCCTCCAAGGTCAGTTTCCAGTTGCCTTCGACCGGCGGCTGTTTCGCCAGGGCAGAATCTTCCGCTTTTGTTACGATCACGACCCAGTCCCCGCCGGAACCAATCTCGAGTTGGCGCTTGGTTCCGCCTTCGACGGTCGATCGATTGTGAATCACGCCGTCGATGGGATTCATCCATTCGACTTTGCAGGGTCCCCGCACAGTGGACAGATCCATCGTGATTTGCGGGCCGTTGGGCAGATAGGCGAGATACACTTGACCGGGCTCGGCCAGACAGAAACCGCTGGAGGCCAGATTGTTTAGGGGCTTGAAAGCCGCAAGATCAAACCGCCGGGCCAGCATCCGCGTCACTCCCATCGCCTTTCGCACCGGTTCCCACTTCGGCTCCAGGTCAGGCACTCCGCTCAGATGGTCCGTCCAGGTATCCTGCGGTTTGGTTTGTCGCGTCTGGGCGCGATTGTATGGATCCATAAACAGCGGATTCATACCCCGGCAAAAACTCATCCACACCCAACCGACATTACCGCCAATGCCCCAGAGGTGATCCGTGTCGTTGAGGATGATCTTACTGTCGTCGGCGGCGGGAGGATTATCGCGGTAACCGCCGTCGGGATTGGGACTGATCCAGTCGGCCGGGCTGTCGAACAATATCTTGTTATTGCCGCGAACCTTTTCGTCTCGGTGGTACTGGAAGGTCATACCGACCGGATGTTGCCTGGCCTTGCCTTTTTCGTAGTCGTGAATGAAGCGGATGATGTGGTATTGCCATTCGGTCGAATACCCGCCGGACTCGTTGACGATCTCATAGAGAACATTGTCAAGGTCATTCAGCGTGTCGAGGACCTTGCGGACATAAGTTTCCTGCAGGGTGGTGACCGCGGGGATCTTCAACATCTGGGTCTCAATGCCGCGGCCGTCACCGTCGGGATCGCCGTTGATGCCGTTGATGTTATTGGCCGAGTTGAAGGGATGGCCGTTCCAGCACCATGGCGCATCGGAGGCGTGCAGGCCGTGTCCCTCGAAGAGCATCACGGATACATAGATGCCTCGTTTGCCCGCCGCGACGCAGCGTTGGCGCAACCGCTGGAAATAGGACTCGTCCAGTCTGGACAGGTCAAACTTCGGTTTGCCGTCCAGCGCCTTATCCGGTCCCGTTCGCGGCCACGGAAACGGCTGGGCATAGGTCGTCTTGCCGTCGTAGCCATATCGCGTCAATTCCCAGGTCCAGAGTCGGATGAAGTTGTGATTGCGGGCTGCCAAAAAGTTCAGATACGCCTCGTAATGAAATACCGCCGGCGGATCATTCGGCCCCATGTCCTTGAGGTTGTTCCAGGTGTGGGCGCCCGTCAGGTAGATCGCCCGACCGTTATCGTCCGTAAAGTATCGGCCGTTGGTCGGATGCGCCCGCAGCGGCCCGTGAATGCCACTGGAATCTTTGTCTGTTTCCTGCAGTTGGGCGGTTTGTTGATCGATCGGAGTCAGGGCAAACAATTCCTTCGGCAGATCGTCGCGATTGGCGACGGCCGGATCATCGAGCATCTCCTTGACAAACTGATTGCTCGCCAAGCTCCACTTGCCGTTCCAACTCATGAAATAGCAGGTCTTTGGGAAATTTTTCTGCACGCCTTCGAGGAACCGGCGGTAATCGTAATCCCCCGGTGGATTGCTCGATGCGTGCGGGCCATACTCGGAAAAACCAAAGGGCTTATTGATCGCGGCGATCTCGGCGTAACCACGGACATGCTCGGGATCGAGAAAGTCCGTGTAGGCGTCGAGTCCGACGAGATCGACAAAGTCGTCTCCGGCATAATAGGCGGCGGTCTTATCGCCATGGTTGGGACCATAGACCCACAGAAGATGATCCAGTCCCTTGGCGTTGCTGAAGTAGTCAAACATGTGCCGCCAGACAGCGATGAAGGACTCGGGTTTTTGCGCGCCCCACCAGAACCAGCCCCCGTTCATCTCGTGAAACGGTCTCCACAGAACCACCACCCCAGCGGTCTTCAGTTCCAAGAGCCCCTCGGCGATCAGATCAAGCTGCTCCATCCATCGTTTGTGGGTTTCGGTACCCTCCTTGAGGACATCGGCGATATCCACACCCCTGTCGCGCAGACCGCCACCCTTGGGGTTAGCGGGATTGTACAGATGAGCCATGACATGCACCAAGCCCCCCTGCCGCCAGTACTCGATCGCCGCGGCGTTGGGCGTTTTGGTGGTGATGCTTCCGCGGCGAAAGTCGGCATAATCGACGCCCATCAGCCCAGGCCACTGGCCGGTTGCATCATGTATCTGCCGCATGATTTTCAGGTTCGAACTATCTCCGAAGTTGGTGAACTGACCGGAAAGGATTTTGTTTTCGGTCTTGTCCGACAGGGAATAGAAATAGTCCAGCACGACCTTCACCCTCGGATTGGACTTGCGATTGGCCGGTTCCGCGGCTTGCGCCGACGGGACAAACATCACCGCGGACAACATCAGCATTACGACTCGTTTCATACCATCTCCCTTCGCCTGAACGAGGATTTCGATGCCTCTGTTATGTATATTATGGAGCTGTATAAATTACATCCGGTAAGAGATCCCCGCCCAGATCCGTCAACTTGAGACTGAACGACCAGTCGCCGGAGATATGGGTCAGCTTGATCAGGAACCGATTGTCTCCCTGAGCCAACGCGATGTCCAGCACATTGGGTCTTGACGACCATTCGCGATTTACCTTCGACGCATAAACCAATTCGCCGTTTTGCCAGATCCTGCACATTCCGTCGCGCTGGCAATGCAACAGGGCCGGTTGCGACTGATTTGACTTGGCCGTAAACGCCAGGTAATAAACTTTCCCATCGCCGACTTTGCCGAAGACCGGAGTCAGCGAGGCAAATTTCCCGGGACAAATCGCCCGTTTCCATTCCAGGTCACCGATCTTTTCGCCGATCCGGGGTTTAACGGCCGGTTCGTCCACGAACGGTTCATCCATCCCCCCGTTCGCCTTGCCTTCGGCGTTGAATGGGCCCAGCGCAGTAAACTCCCGCACATAGGGCCGCAACCACGGATTGTCGCTGTGTCCGTTGACTGTCAACTCGCGCCACATCTTTCGCGTCGTCCATTCGCGAAAGATCGTCTTATAGAAATCCAGCCAGGTTTCATCGCCGGCCGGCCGTTTCCACAAGCCCCATTTCTCGCAATAATCTCCTCCGTCACCGAACCAATCCACCACATCCCCGTCTTCGTACGCTTGGGCCCATCGCATGGCCATCTCGGCGGCGTGGGTCCACTCGTGCAGTTCCAGTTCGCCGCTGGAATTCTGTGCCGGGTCCGGGCCGCAGTTGAAACCGATATAGCAAGCGCCTTTGGTCTCGGCGGTTACGCCGATGGTACCGCCCCAGAGATCCCATTCCAGCGAATCGCAGGGCTTGTCTTCTTTACCGCCGGCCGCCTTGGCGAATACAAAGACGCTGTCGGCCTGGCCGTGCTTGAGATCGGTGAAATACGGCATGCACACGCCCACATCCGGCCAGCCGTGCCATTCGGTCAGGGGTTTGTCGATCACGGTCATATCCCAGACGATTCGAAGATTGCCATGGCTGTAGTCCCAGACTTTGGCGGCGAAGTTGGTCATCTCCAGCTTGAGGTTTTCAATCTGCGGATCGGTAAAATCAAAACGGGCATGGCGCTCTTTACCATCCTTGTCGGTCCATTTCACATCCGTCGTGCGGAACGAATAGGCCTTCACCTTCCATTGTCCGGCTCGGGCCGGATCGGTATTCGGAGTGACCTTGCGCTTCAGCTCGCCCAATTTCCGATGGAGCATTGTGCGCGAAGGAAATTTCATCGGTTGCCGCGTCGAATCGAAGATATTTTCGTAATGCGTCAGCGCCGTCTCGAAATCCCCGGCCTGCTCCGCCTTTTGCGCGGCTTCAAACTCGACCATGGGATCCAACGGAACGGATTCCACGCCGGATGAGCCGGCCGTTTTCGTGACTGGTTCGGTCGTAGATTGCGAAGGAATCGATTCGGCAACGGAAACCGCCAAACCAACGACGATAAGGATCATCATCAGAGGTCGTTTACGATGGATCATCTTTCTGCTCTTTCCAAGTTTGAATGTCGTTTCATATATGCGTTTCATCGATCCACCGTCAGTACTCTTCGTTCCACACCCTGATGGGTGATCTTCACGGGCTCGATGAAACCTTTATCATCAAATTCCATTCGATCGATGCAGGTGACCCGGTGATTGGCATCCCTTTCCCCCAGCGGCCTTCGATGGTACACGATGTACCAGTCGTCGCTTTGGGGAATATGCAACACCGAATGGTGTCCGGCACCGGTGGCGACGGTCGGATCCTGCTGGAGGATCTTGCCGATGCGTTTGAACGGGCCCAGAACCGAATCGCCAATGGCATAGGCGACAGAATAATTCGGGCCGGTCCATCCGCCTTCGGACCACATGAAATAATATTTGTCGCCGCGGATGAACATGCAGGGACCTTCGACATAACGCTCGGGCGTGATCTCTTTGAAGGTCGTTCCATCCGAGAAGGGAAGAAGGCCGGTGAAGTCGGGTTTGAGGCGGACGATGTTGCAGTGCGACCAACCGCCGTAGATCAGGTAGTCCTGGCCGTCTTTGTCTTTGAAGACGAACTGGTCGATGGGCTGGGCACCGTTGACGATCTGGTTGATGAGGGGTTTGCCCAGCAGGTCCTGGTAGGGACCGGCGGGATGGTCCGATACGGCCACACCGATGCCGCCGGTTTCACCTTCGTGAACATCGTTGGCGCCGAAGAACAGATAAAACTTGCCGTCGCGTTCGACGGCCGCGGGAGCCCACAGGGCCCGCCGCGCCCACGAAACCCGACTGTTATCGAAAATTCGGTTATGTTTTGTCCAGTGTATCAAATCCGGCGAGGAAAACGCATCGAAATGGAGTTGCTGATCGTACGGGGCCGAGTAGGTTGGAAAGATCCAGTAGAGGTTGCCGAAGACGGTCGCTTCCGGATCGGCATACCAGCCCTTGAGGATCGGATTGCCCGACCGGGGCGGCTCGAGCATGAGGTCCTCGATGATCTTTCCCACTTGCTCGGGCGGCATGGATTCGATCAGGTAACGATGTGGCTTGCCCGGCGAGGGAATCCATTCGTTGTAGCCGTGCGGAATCTGCGCGTGCATCAGGCAGAAGCCGGGCTCCGACAGTTTCCAGTAATCCGCGGCGCCGCGAACCGCATACAGAACGGCCGTCAGGTCCCAGGCCTCCCGGTTGTTCAGGTTGTTGTACAGTTGATAGCACATGCGGACGGGATTGCTTGCCGGCGTTTGGTTCAGCCGGGCCCCCACCTTGATGTTGGCCCCGATGGCAAAGCCGCTGAACACGACGGGCGTGGGCCAGTCATTGACCGCTCGCACGGATGCGGCCGTATCCCACATCAGATTGTATTCACCCTGGCCATTGGGAAACCGGCCGCTGGGGAAAATGCCTCCCATGCACACCCATTGTTTGACCTTCTGTTTGACCAGCGACTCGCCATCCAGCTTGCTGTATTCATCCGGCCGGGAATCCAGCAGGTCGCGCAGGTTGGTCAAAAATCCGACAGTCACAATGGTGACGCTCTGATCCGGCTGGGTCGCCAACAGTTTACGACAGAGCAACGCGGCGGCGGGAGCATCGCTGCTTTTTTGCAGATCGTGCGGAAACTTCCTGGCGATGGCCTCGGCATACTTGGATACCGTTTGACGGTCGGGATCCGTCTTGTTCTGATATCCGAACCGCAGGCCCCGCTGATATCCGATCGGCAGATCCGGCCGACCGTACCAGGTGTTGATGGCATCCGCACACGGCACAATCCATTCGTTGTTGGAAGAAATCAAAATCCCGAGAATCTCCGCCTCTCCGCGATTGGCCAGGGCGTGCAGGACCGCCAAAGCCCCGGCGTCGTCCACATCTTCGGCCAGATCGACATCGAGAATAATTTTGACCGGATCCGCCGCTTTCAAGAAAGCCGAGGGACCCATTCCAAAACACACAATGAATCCGATCCAGACAATCGTGGGATGTTTCATGGTTTGTCCTCTTTCAATTTGGTTCGTATTTTATCGGTGAATACCCTTCCGATGAGAACCAACGCTCGCGATGTGTCTGAAAGCGTAAACCGATCACCGGCATTCAGATGAAATCGACGAAGTTCGTTGCCCGTCAGTAGATCGACTGCGCGCAAATGTATCGACACACGAGCCGTCAGCGTCAATCCCTCAGGCCGAATACCGACGGGGACGCAGACGATCCGATTGTCGCTGATATTGCAGGTCATCGTCAGGCAACCCTCGGCACCAACTGGCGAGGCCGGATCCTTGCCATCGAGGGATGTCCAATTGGCCAGATCGGGCGGCAGGATGTGCATCAGATGTCGATGGTCCCGGATCGCCGGAGTTTCTTCGAATCGCGTCTTTCCGAAAACCCCCGCCTGGCTGTGAAACACAACCATCGGCAGCCGTGAGGCATAGGCATAGGCCGCGGCCAACACAAGTTTGACCGGATCGGATTCCGAGGCGACCGACGCACCCGGACCGATCGGCTCGTTGCTGCTGGCCGGGGGACAACCCGGCACATTCGCTAAGCGGCGGCAGTCGATGATTGGACGCCAACCGTCGTCGGCAGAACGATCGCGGCTGAAGTGCCAGGTGGCGATATCGGCTGCGCTATTGCGATAGAGGTCTTCGAATGATCCCTCATGATTTGATGTCGTGGCGATGGGAACCTCGGTTCGCTCGGCAAGGTATCGGGTGAATTCCCGCAGGTCTGCCGTACCCTCATCGCCGGGAAAACCGTTCTGCCATGCCTCGTTGGCGACTTCCAGCAGAATGATCTTGTGCTCGCGGCCAGCGACGACATCGGACAGCAGCCGTCGCATGTGTTCGATCCGATCGGTCTTATTGGGCATCAGTTGTGCATCGGCGAAGATTGTGATCTGCGTCCGCATCCCGAAACGGTCATACGACAAATCAACAAGACCGGCCAATGACTGCCAGTAATCCGGCCATGCGCCCAACTTTTTGCCTTCGCGGCTTGTGAATGCGATCGGCGCAATCTCGATGCCGTCCCATGCACGGTTCCATCCGACCATCGATAGAACACGCGTGTAGTTGAATCCCTGTTGCGAAAGAAAGGCCAGATCCCTCTCCAGTCGCGGCCGATCATTGTAATATCGCCATAACGCCGTGAAGTATGAAACACCCAGACCCAAAAACGGCCCATTGTCATCGACCAGAGAATGATCGACGACGCGGACGCGGCCAGTCTTTGCAGATTTTGGGATCGTGGAATCCGCCGCAGCGGTTACAGCCGTCAGGACTATACATAAAAAGATTCTGAAATTGATCATCGCGGGCACCTGTTCGATCACTGAACAATCAGGTTTGAATTGAAAACCGACAGATCCCAGGAATCTTTCCAGTCAATCTTCAGGCGGTCGCCTTCGAAGCGGATCGGCAACCACAGGTAACGAGAGTCCGGCAGGTTGCTCTTGTTCCATCGGTCGCCCATGAAGATCAAGGCGTCGGTTCTGCCGGCAACGGGAAATACGAAGGTACTCTGGCCAAAAAAGGTCTTGTCGGCATTCGGTCCCGTACACGGATTGCCCAGCTCCTTCCACGGTCCCCAGATCGAATCGGCTACGGCTGAGCGCATGGGATTAGGGTCCCAGCCAGTGCAGCCGGAGGCAAGGAAGTAATACTTGCCGCCTCGTTTGAAGACCACCTGTGCCTCCATCCGCCGTTTCTCGAAGACGCGGACGAACTTGCCGGAATGTTTGAGCCAGTCGTCGCTCAAGAGCGAAATGTAGGTGGTGTCGTTGTTCTCCGAGGAATAGATACGATACGCTTTGCCGTCGTCATCGACGAACATCGTTTGGTCGCGGCTGTCCTGGCCTTCCGGCCTGACGCTCTCGATGTACGCAAACGGTCCCGTCGGCGAATCGGCCACCGCTACTCCAGCATGGGCGGCCTTGTAGTCGGGACTGTCGATGTGCATCCACATCACGAACTTTTCCGTGCGAGGATTGAACGCGACTTTCGGCCGCTCGACAACCTTCGAGGGATGTAGATCATGTGCGGGATCCTCCGGTACGGCCTTGAGAACCAGACCCTCATCCTTCCAAGTCAACAGATCCTTCGATGAGTAGCAGCGAACGCCGGTGACATCGACGCGGTAACCGTCCCAGCTCTTGTTGCTCTCCGGCAGCCAGGTCTTGCCCTCCTTGTTCTCGCCGTACCAGTAGTAGGTTTGTTCATGGACCATCACCCCGCCACCGTGAGCGTTAATGGGCTTGCCGGAGCTATCCAGCCAAATCTCTCCGGGGTGGATCTGGGCCGCACGACCTTGACGGCAAACAAACGCGAACACCGATACAATTACCAACACCCGAATCACAAAGCCGCGCTTCTCCGTTTTCATAAGGGTCGTCCTTTTATTTAATCCACGGGTTATCCACAAAATGTATCCTTCAGGGTGTGGTTTGAAGACTAAAGCCTGCTCGGATCGCGTCATATTGTTTTCGGCTGATGGGAATCATCGAGCCATGTCGGGCTTTGGGTGTCACGCTGTATTTGTCCCAGTCGGGCCGCTGATTGCCAGCCGGTTGAAACCAAGGGCCATCGAGCGATTCGGCCACGGACAGGCCGTAGGCGACCCCCGGATACTGCTCGTAGTACAGGTACCACGCCTTGCCGTCCGGCGAGGGAATCAGCGTCGGGGCTTCGCGAAAATTCGGGCTGATCGGCGCTGTGGGCTCCGAGTATGGACCCAGCAGCGAGGGCGCGCTGCAAATCCGAATCGTCTTGCCCGTCGGCCAATCGAGCGAGGGATAGCGTTCATCCTTAACGATCGCGTAGTAACGGTCCCCGACGCGACGGACGATCGTATCGATCGTGGCCAGGTCCCAGGCAAACAGCTTCCTTGGCGGATCAGAAAACTGTTTCAGATCCTTGGATGTCACATACAAAGTCCGCTGGCCGGCCCAGTATGGCTCCGGAAGATCCGTCCGCCCCAGGTCGTGGGTCGTATGCCAGGTCAGCAGATACTGCGAA
>JAAYVQ010000083.1 GCA_012517095.1 Phycisphaerae bacterium
TCGAATTGTCGATCTCGGCGGTGGTGCAGATGATCCATTGCATCTTGCCGCCTCGCTTTCGATGCTTCTGCAGAATGTCCAGAGCCCAGGGGACGGTGTGAATAACCAGCGTATTGACCCCGTTGGCCTCGGCGATGGCCAGGGTCTCCAGAATCTTGGCCTCGTTGTTGTACTGGGCCGCCAGAGAATAGACATATTGGAGGTCGCGGCTGTGCGTGAAGTGCGTCAGGAGGTTTCCGCCCAAGAGGATACGACTGACTTTCAAAGAGCCGATGGTACCAGTCGGCAATGTTTGCGTTTGAAGCAATACGGGAACTTCAGCCCCGGCCGAAGCCGACCCGGCGGAGGATAAGGCCGTACCCGCGGTGACAGCCACAAACCCTTTGATCGCGTCTCGACGGTTCAGTCCATTTGTCATGGGATCAATCCTTATTTTCAAAGGTTGATAAGATGAACTCTTACATGATATCATAAGAATCGCTGGGAAGCGAGTGGTTTCTGAAAAGGCCGCGAGCCGATCTGCAGTTGGGCATGGGAATTACTGTCCGCCCAAGGGGAGAGTCCTTGTTGCGGCGGATTGCCCATAAGCTTCAGATCGGCTCGTCGGTACAGAAAGATGTGCGGGTGGGATACGATCTCGCGGGAGAGCAGGAAAGGCCGCGGATGCAGAGCCCGATGCCCGGCACGAAAAGCCCTTATCGTTTTTTGATCGAGAGCGACATCCCCTGTCCGCCCGGATTCAGGAACAGGGTATCGAGGCCCGGATCAGTTGTTATCGCCTCGATGAATCCCCCCATCCCGTCGCTGCCGCGGGCCATGCTCGTATTGTGGCCCAGGATCAATCCGCCGGGACGGATTTTCGGGAGTAATTGTTTCAGGTAGTCGCCGTATCCCTCTTTGTCCGCGTCGATAAAGAGGATGTCAATCGGCCCCTCAAGATTTTTGACCGTCTCATGGGCGTCACCCATGACCAGTGTGACAATACCCTCTACTCCGGCCCGCTTGAAATTTTCGCGAGCGAGTGCGGCACGGCCTTCATCGATATCGTGTGTGATCAGCTTCCCCCCCGTTTTCCGCAAACCCAAGCAAGTCCAGATGCCCGAATAGCCATTACTGCAACCGATCTCGACGGCCTTTTTGGCATCCGTACTTTCGACCAACATCCGCAGCAGTCGCCCGTCGGCCGGGCTGACATTCATCATTCCTTTGCTCTGGTTACGGTTCATGTCGGCCAGCACATCCAGGATTTTCTTTTCGTCAGCATCCTTGGCCACCGGATCCTTCTGCAGTTCAACACCGCCGCCGCCCGGCCCCATACCCCCGCGTCCTCCTCCCGGTCCGCGCCCCGGTCCCTGGGCCGATACAATCCCAATCGCCGCAATCACAATCCCAAGGGTGATGAAAGATACCGTCCTGAACATGTTGTTTCCTTTCCGAATGAAAATCCGGATTTTGGGGGCAAAAATTCTCCCACACCCCGTAAGTGGCCGGGAAAAATGGACGGTAACATCCAATCTCAAAATTTTTGGATAGGATACGACCGGGTTTTACTGTAGGGGGGCGTTTAAGGGCTGGCAACCTTGGGGGACGCCTCTAAATACAGTTCCCCCAACATCTTAACGATCGCTGAGACCAGCATTTCGCCGGAACCCTCGGCACATCGGGAACTTACGACTTCATAGTTGCCCTCAGCATACGCCGAACGACAGGGGATATATCCGATCGAACCATTGGCCAGCTCGATGACATGCGTTTGTTTGAATGGGGATGCCGACTTGATACTCAATCCCAGTGCGACGAAAACCTCTCCCGGCATCGCCACCCACGCCAGATCCGTCCCCACAGCGATTACCTGCACCTCAGCCTCGATGGGCTTGCCTTTCCGGGCTGCGACATCGAGAGTCTTATAGGCGAAAACCTGGTCCATGAACTTGGCTTGGTCGCCTTGTTTGCGAATCGCGTCCGCCTGCGAAAGTTGTTCATCGGTTATTGTGGGTAGTGCCAGTTCCACCACCTGTCTGCGAACCCGCAGCGTACAATCGCCGGTCGGCCGCATGTCCATATACGCTTTGAACACCGCCCCCGCCAGAATCGTCCCCAACCGATTGGCCTCCTGCTGTCCCTGTTGTCGATAAGGCCAGTTGACATTGAGATGATTGATATCCCCGCAGGTCCCGTTGGCAAACAGTGTCAACATCTCCGGTCCCTTGTAGTCGGCCAACCGCCGCGCCAGCGCCCCCGGATAATCCGCCGATACCTTGGCTCCTCCCGTCGTATCCGGATGCATTGCGAAATTCACAAATGTCAGCACCGGCTTATCCTCCGCTGCCAGTGCATACACGACCCCCACCTCCGGATCGATCGGCCCCACCGGCCGGATGATGTTGGGATTTCCCTTGCCCGGATTCCACCCGACGGTCCCGTCTTTCATCCAGAACCGCCGACAAAACGACATCCCCGATTCGATTTGTCGTGCAAAAAAAATCTCCGCCGAAACCAGCTTGTCCTTGGCCTCCATAACGGCCTGAGCCAGCTTCTTCGGCAATGCATTCGTGTAGAGTTTCGCCGGTTCGGAGGCATTCCCATAGAAGTCTTCATCGGCCAGATCCTTCGCCAACGACGGTCCCGTATGCGTATGCGTTGCCCATATCATCACATGCTCACCCGCGATCCGGGTCGCCTTTTCGATTTCCGCACGAGCTGCGGCTGCCACCGGCCCCGGAATCCCGATCAGATCGCAGCCGATCATCGCCGTCTGGGTTTTTCCGTCATCGAAGACCACCGCCTTGGCATTCAAACTGTCGAGAACCCCTTCGCTCCCCCGGGCGTGGTAATAGCCCGCCATCGGAGTACCGTTCGGCGGATCGATGTTCACTGCTGCAACTCCGACCTTTAGCGAGGCGGCTGGACAAAAAGCAATGAAGGATAGCAGGATACAGACGCTAAAAATCATCGAGCATCCGATTCGATTGCGATCACGATGGCTCATGGTATCTCCTTGCTAA
>JAAYVQ010000084.1 GCA_012517095.1 Phycisphaerae bacterium
ATCCACGACAGCCGCGGCGCAGCCGCGTCGATGCCCAGTGGATTAACGCGATATTCGCACCGCAGATACTCGACCTCCAGCGCACCCGGTTCGACCTTTGCCTTCTCCGCTGCCGCCTTCGATTGCGATGCCGCCGCCGGTTTCTGCTTTGCCTGCGATCCCGCGCACCCCGTCATCACCGCCGCCGCAACCGCAACCATCATCCAAACGCCAATCCTTCGTCCGCTCATCGTCATTCCCTTCATTCAATGCAATTATGGGGCACGCCATGGCGCGCCCGGACTCAGTTTTCCGTAACATTTTCAAGTTCTGATTTTGCCACAGAGGACACAGAGATCGCAGAGATAAAATGAAATTTGACTCTGTGTCCCTCTGTGTTTCTCTGGGGCAGTTTTTATCCGCGTAATCCTTGAAATCCGTGGTTTCATTTCTTTTATCGCGTTAACTCAAAGGCGTATGGACCGCTGCCACACTCGATTATACTCATCCCGTCACGGATTTCCACCTTCGTCACCCCCGCGGCCTTGGCCGCATCTTTTCCGCCTTCGAGAGCCATACCGACCCACGACAGCTTAACCATCGCCATCGCTCCGGCCGGAATCGTCACATCCAGTTTGAACTTGCTGCCGTCGATCGACCCATCGGCGACGATCAATCCGCGGATCGAATGATAACTGACCTTACCGTTCTTGTGATCGTTCCCGACAGCCGGCTCGACGAGAATATACCCAAATCCAAGCCCAAACCGGGATCCAGTGACCAGCGACTTGTCGCCCTTTCTCAACTTATTTCCTTTTTAGCGTTTAAATAGCCGTCTCCTGATTCGCCGCCGGCTTCCATACCCATTCCCAGGCATGGCGATTCGCCTCGCTGTCGGAAATCCCCGCTCGCCTCGTCCACAAATAGGGGTTTGGCGACTCGACTGCTCCCGTCTTGCCCCGACTCCGCTTGATAGTGGCCGAACTCGGATAGCAGGTAGGATCGGCGGGCGCCCCAATCGATCGCTTTGCCCGTCGTCTGGAATGCCGTCATCGCTTCCGCCCAATTCTTCACCCCTTTGCCCAGATGGATCACCGGTTGTCCGGTTGTCTGCCAGTAACTATTATGGTCGAAAACGAACTTGTGATCGTCGGCGGGATCAATGCTTAAACAGATCGCCGGACCATGCCCTCCATAAAAGATGTTGTGGCGCACATAGACCTTTCCGGGCTGAGTACCGGGATCGATCAGCCAAGCCCAGACATGGTAACCCACCGGCTGTGGGTAAGGGTCCGACGGGCGCGGCGGGGTGTCCCCTTGCATGCTGAAACCACCGCCGGCATTAATGCAGGTATTGTGTTCGAAGAAGACCTCCCGGCAAGGTTCCCGACATTCATAGGCCGTCAGGCCGCAGTCGACGAACAGGTTATTGCCAAACCAGAGCCGTTCCGGAATATTCCGCGTTCCGCCGCCTTGGTGGGTCACGCCCGAGTCGTAGATGTTGTCAAACCGACATCCTTCGACCCGGATATCGTGGGCTCCGTCCCAGAACTCGACGGCGTTGCCGAAACGAATGCGACGATTCAGATCCCAGACTGCGCCGCCGATGAAGCGGAATTCGCAGTTGCGAATGACGATCTGCCGAGTGCCGGATTCCTGATAACCATGGACGCCGGAGTTCCGGAAGCTGAGGTTTTCCAGCACGATATGGCTCTGGCCGCCGACCAGTCGCCGCTGGCCCCACAGGACACACTCGATGTCCGTATAGGCCAGCCCCGGATTGGTTGGCGAGCATAGATACAGATCGCCACCGCCCCGTTGCGTGCCCAGCCCCGTGTAGTGCCATTCCCCCGGCCGCTGCAGGTCTTCAATCCGCCATCGCAGGATGCCGCAGCTTCGTCCGCCGTTGAAGACCAGGTTGCAGACCTCGCTGGGGACCGGCTCGGTATAACGCCAGAGGGAGGGTCGCTGTTTGGCCCATTGGCCCGGGTCGCCGATCGCCGCCGACCCCAAGAATGCGGGTTTGGCCCCCTCGCCATACGCCCCATAGACGATCGGTGCCCCTTCCCGGCCGTTGCGGGTATAGAGCATGTCGCGGATCACGCTCCCGCGCTTGAAGAGCACGGTGTCGCCGGCGGCCAACTCGCGTCCGGCATAGGTCTTGAGCGGCCTCGACGGCGTCAATCCGTCGTTGCCGTCGTCGCCCTTGACCGGGTCGATGTGATAGGTCCGACTTCGCGGCGCCGCCAGGGAAGCGGCTCTCGCTCGACGATCGCTTTCGACACTTGCCAACGCCGCTGCGATTCCCATCGCTCCAATAAACTCTCGCCGACTCAGCGACGACACCGTTGTACCGCCCATTCCATGCATAATCTCCTTCCCATACGGCCTAACTCCAAATCTTTTTATATTTTTTGTTTTTCTTACCGGTCGAACCCGAATAGCTCCGGGAGGAATCCGGGGGATGGACATCCTATAGCATTTCTGCCTCGAAAGGTGTCAGGAACCTTTTTTCCTTTTGAAGATCAAAAATCGAAAATCACCATACCATGCTGTCAGCGACCTACTTCAAACATATATTCTCCGCTACCAACCTCGATCACGCTCTTGCCCTCGCGGGTTTCCACCTTCGTCACACCCGCCGCCTTGGCCGCATCCTTGCCGCCTTCCAGCACCGCCCCGCCCCACGGCAGCGTGATCGTCGCCGTCGTCCCGGCCGGAATGGTGACATTGAGCTTAAACTTGCCGCCGTTGATCGTCCATTCGCTGATAATTTTTCCGCGGATCGACCGATACCAGACCTTGACATGCTGGAGATCTCCGACCGGAACCGGCTGGATCAGGATATGCCCGAATCCCGGCCGAGCCGGATCCGTCCGGATCCCGCCAAGGTATTCGTACATCCAAATCCCCAGATCGCCCACGAGCATCACATGGTTTCCGCTGTTCATCGCAGGGTCGGCCGTGTTTCCGTTCCACAGTTCCCACACGGTCGTCGCACCGTTGTCGATCATATAACCCCAGCTCGGATAGTCGCGATTGGTCGCGAGGCGATAGGCCAGATCCGCCCGGCCGTTGTCGCTCAGCGTTCGCATCAGCCACTGCCCGCCGATCAGCCCTGTGCCGATGTGGTTCTTGGTTTTATTCGTGATATTCTCCACCAGATTGGCAAACACCTTGGCTCGCTCTTGGGCCGGCGTCATCCCGAAGGCCAACGGCAGCACGCACGAGGTCTGCGTACCGTTGTCATAGAGACTTTTTTCCGTCGAGTACAGTTTCTCGTGGAAGGCCTGATTCATCTTCTCCGCGCGGTTACGGAAGGTCTTGGCCTTGTCGGGCTGTCCGAGCATCTCGGCATATTTAGCGAGCAAATGCAGATTGTGAATGTAATAGCTGCTCGCCAATACTTTCGCGCTGGTTTTTCGCGCCGGGTCGTTGCTGTGGATCAGCTCGGGGCTTTCCGGCGGAACGCACCAGTCGCCGTAGTTGTCCTTGTCGATCAGGTCGTCCTTGATGAAGGTCGCCAGATGATCCATCCACTTGACCATCGCGTCGAAGTGCGTCGCGATCGCCCGCTTGTCGCCGTACTGTGTATAGAGCGTCTCCGGCACGATCATAAACGCGCTCGGCCAGGTCACATTAGCGCTGTACAGAGGCCAGAACGGCGGGCACACATCCGACAGATTCCCTTCCGGTGTCTGCGACTCGTGGATATCCTGAAGCCACTTGGCATATAGCGTTACATTGTCGAAGAAATACGTCTCGCCTTTGGACTCCGCCGCCCGGTCGCCTTGCCAGCCCTGCCGCTCGTCGCGCTGCGGGCAGTCGGTCGGAATACTCAAATAATTTCCCCGCAATCCCCAGAATATGTTCTTGGCCAGTTGCGTCAACAGGGGATTGGAACAATAAAAGTTGCCGACTTGCGACATGTCCGTGTGGACCACACGGCCTTCGATCGTCGAAAGATCCGGCTTGCCGGGAAAGCCGGTCAGTTCGACATACCGAAATCCATGATAGGTGAATCGCGGTTCATAGGTTTCAACGCCGGCGCCCTTGAGGATATAGATATCCCGGCAGGCCGCCGAGCGGAGATTGTCCACATACAGCGAGCCATCTTTGCGGAGCGTCTCGGCGTGGCGAAGCTGAACCGTCGTGCCAACAGGGCCGGCGACCTTCAGCCGGCACCAGCCAACCATGTTCTGGCCCATGTCAAAAATCCACGCCCCCGGTGAGATCTCGTTGAGTGAGACCGGTCGGATGGTCTCGGTGACGCGCATGGGTTCCATCATCTGCGCGGCCAGTTTGCCCTTCGGCGCTTCGACCGGCTTGGCCGCTTCCCACGCAGAATCGTCGAAGCCCACCTTCGCCCAGCCGGACATCTCCTGGCGGGCGTCATAGACTTCGCCGTCGTAATCATTGTTCTCGCGGATGGGCCCGTTGGTCGTCAGCTTCCAACTTTCATCGCTGACGATGGTCTCGGTCGAGCCATCCGTATATTCGATCGCCAGTTGCAGGATCATCTTCGGATAGCCGTAAGTCCGCGTGTTCGTCGGGACCTTGCCCCGCGGGGCGAAGTATCGGCCGTTGCCGAGGATCACGCCGATCGCGTTGCCTCCGTTGGCCACTTGTGCGGTGACATCGTAGGTCACATACGAATTCCGGATATTGTACTCGGTCAGGATGGGGTCAAGCACATGGTTACCAACCTTGCCGCCGTTGAGATACAGTTCGTAGTAACCCAGGCCGCAAATATACGCCGTCGCGCGGCGAACGGGTTTGCCCGCGGCGAATTCCTTACGGAGCATCCGCGCCGGCAACACCGTAGCGTCCGATCCGCACGCGACCACGCCCCAGGGTCCGTCGCCGAACTTGGCGACCACCGAAGCGGCCTTCCACGCCGAATCATCAAACGCGACATCGGCAAAATTCTCTATTACTTTTCCGGAACTCTTCCAACTGGCGTCGGTGAAGATCGTTATCTTCTCGCCGTTGTCCAACGACAGCTCAATCGCGCCGATCAGGCCGGCCGGATTGGCCTCGGTTCCGGCATTTTCCACGCAGACCGCGGCGACATTCTTCGCGG
>JAAYVQ010000008.1 GCA_012517095.1 Phycisphaerae bacterium
GGGTAAACGGTTTTATGTGGAGGTCAAGGGTTCGGCGGAGATGGTGCCACAGTTGATCGAGGAACTGGGTCGCAGCGGATTGACGAAGGCACAAATCGTCGTGATTGCTTTCAAACCGGAGGTGGTTGCGGCGGTGAAGGCGGGGGCACCCCAATACACGGTTAATTTATTGTCGGGATTCAAAAAGGATGACGCCGGACAGATTATGCCGACAATTGAAAAAATTCTGGAGACGCTCAAGCAGTGCGGAGCGGACGGGTTCAGTTCTTCGCATGATCTGATTGAGAAAGCGGTCGTCCGGCGGGTCATGGATGCGGGATATGCGTATCATGTGTGGACGGTGGACGATGCCGCGGTAGCCGAACGATTTATTCAATGGGGAGCCAAATCCATCACGACCAATGCTCCGGGCCGGATCCGGAACGCGCTGGGAATCCCGTATGAGGCGGCGACGAAAATGGAACGGATTGTTGTCGGGCCGGACGGCAAGGGATTCGTCGGTAGCGAAACGGGCAAGCGGTTTATCGTATGGGGATTCAATTATGATCACGATGTGGCCGGACGGCTGATCGAGGCGTACTGGGATCCGGAGTGGGACAAAGTCGTCGGCGATTTTCGGGAGATGAAGGCACTGGGGGCCAACACCGTACGGATTCATCTGCAGGTGTCGCGGTTTTTGAAATCGGCACAGGAACCCAACGATGAATCGCTGAGACAGTTGGCGCGGTTAGTGAAGCTGGCGGAAGAGACGGGACTGTATCTGGATATTACGGGGCTGGGATGTTACCTCAAAAAGGAAGTCCCGGCGTGGTACGACGCGTTGAGCGAAGGCGAACGCTGGGCGGCGCAGGCGGTTTTCTGGTCGGCGGTGGCGAAGGTTTGTGCCGATAGCCCGGCCGTGTTTTGCTATGATTTGATGAATGAGCCGATCGCGCCGGCTGACAAGAAGGAAACCGACTGGCTGGTCGGCGAATTTGCGGGGATGAACTTTGTTCAGCGCATCTCCTTGGGATTGGAGGGGCGTAAGCAGGAAGAAGTTACGCGAAAGTGGATCGATACGCTGGTGGCGGCGATCCGGTCGCAGGACAAAACGCGTCTGATCACAATCGGCGAGATCCCGTGGGCATTGTCGTTCCCGGGAGCCAAATCCTTTTTCCACTCGAAGGAAGTCGGCTCTTCACTGGATTTCGTCAGCGTTCACTTTTACCCGAAGAAAGGCGAAGTGGACAAAGCCCTCAAGGCCCTGGCCGTCTATGATCTGGGTAAACCCCTAATCATCGAGGAGATGTTTCCACTGGAGTGCGGCGTGGAGGAGTTGGATCAGTTTATCGAGGGCTCGCGGCCGATCGTCGATGGGTGGATCGGATTCTACTGGGGCAAAACGATCGAAGAGTACGCCCGGGAAAATACAGATCTCGCCGGTACGATCACAAAAACCTGGCTCGAATACTTCCGAAAGAAGAAAATCCCCAATCCGAAATCCTAACCAACCCATACCGGGGGGCTCAAAGCAAATCTTTGAAAAACGGATTGCCGTCGGCGGTTGTTTGGCTATAATGCGGGCTCCAGTCCGGCTAAATGGGTGAGACGGTCGTCACGAAGATCGACAAAGAGGAACGCCGGACGGTGGAAGTTCGGGAGAAACATTCGAACTTTGTCGAGAGAAGTGAACCGAAGGAATCCAATATGCGGTTGATCCTGATCGACAGAACGGAATCATTGCGGGCTAATTTTTATCCTCTGGCCTACAGCCGGCCAATCTGGGAACTTCGCTGTGGAATCACCTCCCTGGCCGAAAAACTCGTCGCCCGGCTCGGCCTTTCCGATGTCGCCTGTTTTGTGCCCGACTACATGGCTGCGGTTTACCGGCAAAAGACGGCCTGGGTGGTGAATGATTTGTCCAAGCTTTCCGGCGACGACCTCATCCTTCTCGATGGGCGCGTCAAGGCCGAGGGGTTGGACAAGGCGGTCAAAGGTCCATCCGAAATCGTGCTCGACGGCGAAGGGAATGTGTTGTACGCCCGGATCGATCGGGCCAGCGCGGCGAAACTGCCTTGCGATTCAATCGAGGCATTCGTTTCTTCGGCGGCCGCGACATTGACCAAGAGCCAGCGGATATTGGCGACCTGGAATTACACTTGGGACCTGGTTCTGGCCAATCCCGGCCAGATCACGAAAGACTTTGCGATTATGGGTCATGACGGAATTGAGGGGACCGTCGAACAGCCCAACGCCGTTCGCGGCAATCGAAGCGATGTCTTCGTCGCACGCGGGGCCTTGGTGCATCCGATGGTCGTCATCGACGCCGAGCAGGGTCCGGTCTATCTCGACGAGGGCGTGCAGGTTCACCCCTTCACCCGCATCGAGGGCCCCTGCTACATCGGCAAGAAATCCATCCTGCTGGGGGCCAAGTGCCGCGAGGGTAACTCCATCGGGCCGATGTGCCGTATCGGGGGCGAGGTCGAAGAGTCGATCGTCCAGGGGTATTCGAACAAGTATCACGACGGCTTTCTCGGTCACGCTTATGTCGGCGAGTGGGTGAACCTCGGCGCTCTGACGACCAACAGCGACCTCAAGAACGATTACACGACGGTGTCGGTGATGCTGGACGGAAAGAAATCCATTGATACCGGCTCAACCAAAGTCGGGTCTTTGATCGGCGACCACACCAAGACCTCTGTCGGAGTCTTTCTGAATACCGGAGCGTTTGTCGGAGCGATGGCGATCCTGATGGCGACGGGCAAGCCGTTGCCGAAGCATATCCCGTCGTTCGCGTGGTTCGTGGAGGGCGTGGTCACCAAAGGATTCGGAAGGGCCAGCGTCTATCAGACGGCACGGATGGCGATGAGCCGAAGAGGGTGCCAGTGGACGGACGCCGACCAGGCCCTCTGGGATGCCGTATTTGAACTTACCGCCCCCGCCCGCAACGAAGCGGTTCGCCGGGGACGGATCGCAATGGCCAAATAAAGTCGCAAAACAGGAGATGTTATGGCTACGATTGAAGAACGGATCAAACAAGTCACCGCTCGTGTCCTGAAGATTGACCCTTCGGAGATTCGTCCGGAACACAGTTTCGCGGTCGATCTGGGGGCCGAGAGCGTTCAATCCATCGAGCTGGTCGCGATGTTCGAAAAAGAATTCGGCATCGAAATGGAAGAAGACGCGGCCTTGTCCGTCGAAACCGTCGGCGGTGCGGTCGATTTCATCCGAAATGTCTGCAAAATGCAGGGCGTCAAGACCGAAGGATAACCGCAACACCCATCGAAAGGATCGCTCATGGCTACCGAACGAAAATCGCATCCGTTGGTTGACGCGGAAAGACCGAATCTTCTGGAAGATCGTTTCCCCCACACCCTGCCGCCGCTGATCCGTTTGTCGGGACCGGTTGTGGAGTATATCGACGGCATACCCGTACAGTTTGATTTCGGGACGATCAAGAATCGGGACATCGTTATCACGGACACCACTTTCCGCGACGGCCAGCAGTCGCGGCCGCCCTATACAATCGACCAGATGGTCCATATCTACGACCTGCTGGCCAAACTCGGCGGCCCCAGCGGCGTGGTCCGGCAAACCGAATTTTTCCTCTACACCAAGAACGACCGCGAAACGCTGCGACGGTGCCAGGAGTTGGGTCACAAGTTTCCGGAATGCACCGGTTGGATCCGCGCGGTCAAGGGCGACTTTCGTCTGGTCAAAGAAGCGGGCCTTCGCGAAACCGGCATGCTCACCAGTTGCTCGGACTACCACATCTTCCACAAGCTCAAGTTTCCCAGTCGCAAGGCCTGCATCGACAGCTACTGCGATGTCGTCAAAGCCGCCTTCGATGCCGGCGTTCGTCCCCGCTGCCACCTCGAGGATGTCACGCGGGCCGACATCGACGGTTTTGTCCTTCCCTTCATCGACCGGCTCATGGAAATCAGCGACAAATTCCCCCCGGAGCTCTCGGCCAAGGTTCGCCTGTGCGACACGATGGGCTTCGGCCTCAGCTTCCCCGGCGCCGAACTGCCCCGCAGCATCCCCAAGCTGATCTACAAAATGAATCGCGAGTGCGGCGTCCCCTCCGACCGCCTCGAATGGCACGGCCACAATGACTTCCACAAGGTCCATGTCAACGGAGCGACCGCCTGGCTTTATGGTTGCAACGCCGTCAACACCACCTTGTTTGGTTTCGGCGAACGGACGGGCAATCCTCCCCTCGAAGGCGCGATCATCGAATATATCGCCATCAAGGGCGGTTTGTGCGGCATCCATACCCCCGTTATCACGGAGTTGGCCGACTATATGCGGTCGATCGGCCTGCCGATTCCGGACAATTATCCATTTGCGGGTAAGGCGTTCAACACGACCTCGGCTGGGATACACGCCGGCGGTCTGCGCCAGGATGAGCGGATTTACAACATCTTCGACACGACGACCCTGCTTGGGCGTCCGCCTCGCGTGGCTATCACCGATAAAAGCGGCGCCGACGGCGTGGCGCACTGGCTCAATGAATTCTTCGGACTCAAGGGCGACGAGCGGATCAATAAGATCCGCGTGCATGAACTGGCCCGCTGGGTGATCGACCAGTATGATGTGGAAGGACGATTGACCTCCATCAGCGATCAGGAACTCGAAACCAAGGCCAAGGAATTCTATCCCGACTACTGGGCACGATGCAAAGCGGGTTCCAAGTAGGTCAATCCTTCATCACAACGACTTGAGATACTCTCCCCCCGATTCGGGGGAAGAGCGATGGGTTTGTCATCTCGAAAGATTCGGCCGCAGATTTGAAACTCGCTTGGCGCGGATCGAAGAGGGAGGATATAATATCTCGTGTAACCGGCTTGAGAGAGTTTTTCCGGCGCGGGATTTTTGAAAATTCTGGCGGTTCAATAGCCGGTAAATTCTGATTGGAGGAACGAATCTCATGAAGACAAAAATGAATCGACGCGAATTTCTGGGGACCGCCACGGTCGGGGCGGGGGTTACCCTGGGCACGGCGAATCTTGCGAATCTTTTTGTCGCGGACGCTGCAGCGGGGGCCGGCGGCGCGGCCGACAAACCCGCCCTGCTGGGAGGCAAGCCGATCCGCACCGCAGGGTTTCCCTCCTGGCCGGTCATCGGCCAAACCGAGGACAAGGCCTGGATGGAGGTTCTGCACAGCGGCAAGTGGTTCCGCGGATACGGACAGGAGGTCAACCGCTTTGAGGAGGCCTATGCCAAACTGAATGGGGCCAAGCACTGCGTGGCCACAGCCAACGGCACCAGTTCCCTGTGGGCCGTGCTGGAGGGACTGGGCGTCGGGCCGGGCGATGAGGTTATTCTGCCGCCTTATACCTTCATCGCAACGCTGAATGTGGTTCTGTTGCAATACGCACTGCCGATCTTCGTGGATAGCGACCCGGATAGTTTTCAAATCGATGCGCGGAAGATCGAGGCGGCGATCACCGAACGGACCAGGGCGATTATGCCCGTGCACATCGGTGGGTCGCCGGCGGATCTGGATGCGATTCTGGCCATCGGGGCCAAGCACAAGATTCCGGTGATCGAGGACGCCTGTCAGGCGCATCTGGGCCAATGGCGAGGCCGGAATCTCGGTTCGCTGGGCACAGCCGGA
>JAAYVQ010000485.1 GCA_012517095.1 Phycisphaerae bacterium
ATGAGCAGTAACCACCGGGGTGAGGGACAGAATATCTTGCGTCGTGACGGCAGCGCTGCTTTTCTGAAAGACCGGAATATCGATGGCGATGACATCTATACGATGAAAGGCATCACCCTCTATCGGGGAAATGAATCTCCCTGCAGCAATGGATCGGATATTTTTGTCGCTCCTTAATTTCCCCACCTGTCTTTAGCCCCACCTTCCGTTTCGACATCGACAAATCCCATCGAACTTCGCGAGATCCTTCGAGGGGATCTGAAATCTTTTTTTTCTTTCCATCCCAAAATTCGGCGTTATTGTGTTAGGTTGTACGGCCGGGTGATCGGCCGAATACTCGCACAAACACAATGGGTTAACCTTGGGATTATTCTTTGTGTAACGCCAAACCAAATCATGTCGTGTAGAGAAAAGGAGATTCAGAATGGGTACATCAAATCGAAAACTGGTATTCTTGGTATTGTGTGGTTTCATTTTGGCAGCCGGCATCCTTTCTGCCCAGGACTGGCCGCAATGGCGCGGAACCAATCGCGACGGCAAGGCCACGGGTTTCGCGGCGCCGGCAATCTGGCCGAAAGAACTCAAGCAGCAATGGAAAGTGACCATCGGTCCGGGGGATTCCACACCGGCGCTGGTCGGCGATAAGCTGTTCGCCTTCGCACGGGAAGGTGCCGAGGAAATCATCCTGTGCCTCAACGCCGCCGACGGGAAAGAAATCTGGCGCGACAAGTATCCCGCACCCGCCGTCACTGGTGCCGCTGGACGACACCCCGGCCCCCGAAGCTCACCCACGATTGCCGACGGTAAAGTTATCACCCTCGGTGTCGGCGGTACCGTCTCGTGTCTCGACGCCGCCTCGGGCAAGGTCCTATGGCGCAAGGATGATGCCTCCGGTAGCGTACCGAAGTTCTTCACCTCCATGTCTCCCCTGGTCACTGACGGCCTGGCAATCGCCCACATCGGCGGCGAGGGTAAAGGGATCGTGATCGCCTACGGTCTGGCCTCCGGCGACATCAAGTGGAAATGGTCTGGTGAAGGTCCCGGCTACGCTTCGCCTGTGCTGATGACCGCCGACGGAGTTAAGCAGGTCGTTATCGAAACAGAAAAGAGCGTCATCGGCCTGGCTGTGGCCGATGGCAAGCTTCTCTGGCAGGCACCCTTCGCCCCCTCGGGAATGGGAACCAACTCCGCCACGCCCATTGTCGATGGCCAAACAGTCATCGTCTCCGGACAGGGCCGAGGAACCAAGGCCTTCAAGATCGTCAAGGAAGGCGACGCCTTCACTGCCAAAGAAGTCTGGAACGGAAAAACCGGTACCGTCTTCAATACCCCCGTCCTCAAAGACGGAAAACTCTTTGGCATCTCCGAAGGCGGATTCCTCTACGCTGCCAGCGCCGCCGACGGTAAAGACCTCTGGACCACCAGCGACAAGCTCGACCGCTTCGGCGCCGTCATTGACGCCGGATCGTGCATGCTGGCCCTTTCGACCAACTCCAATCTGATCGCCTATGAGCCCTCGGACAAGGAGTATAAGGAACTGGCTCGGATCAAGGTTTCCGATAAGCAGATCTACGCCCACCCAGTCGTCGCAGGAAAACGCATCTTCATCCGCGACACCGACTCGGTGGCTTTAATGACTCTCGAATAATTGGAGGGTCCTGCTCCGCCGGGGCCGCGGTTGGAAGCCACCGAGTTCCAATCCGTGAGGATCGAACCGAGGTGGATGAATTATGTTTTGTCAGGGGCGGACCTCTGTTTCCGCCCCTTTTATTGCATTATATGCGCTGTTGATTTGCCAAACAGATTCGCGCGTTCTTTTTCAGCCGTTCCAGCCCGATTCGTCCGACCGGCGATCCGCCGAACGCGCGATCGAAATCGCCTTGCGTCCAATTCAGGATATCCTGTAAGGATATTGCTCTCCGTTCCGAATGAATCCGAAAATCTGGATTGGCCGCAACCGGTACATTCAACTGATGAGGGCAACAATTCATGCACTCATCACAGCCAAAGAGCCGATCCCCGACTTTTGCAGCCAACTCCGGCCCAACCTCCCCCTTGTGCTCGATCGTAAGATAGCTGATGCATTTGCCCGCGTCAAAGGTCCCATCGCGTCCCAGTGCCCCCGTTGGGCATACACGAACACATTTCATGCACCCGATACATGGCCGATCCATCGGTTCATCGGGCACAAGTTCTGCCGTCGTGATCAATTCCCCCAGCAGGATCTTACATCCGAGCTCCGGATGGATCAGGCCGTGATTGACCGCCACAAATCCCAGCCCCGCTCGCTGCGCGATCGTCCGCTCTAAGAGCGGTACCGAATCCACGCAGATCTTGAACTCGCACGATTGGGGCACAACGGCTGTTCGGATCGCCTCAGCAAGCCGCCGTAACCGCAGCCGGATAAAATCATGGTAGTCATCGTACAACGCAAAGTCCGCCACCCGCCCTGTCGGCACAACCGAGCTTTGCGCCTCCATTTCCGGGGGATTGTAATTGATGGCCACACACACGATCGACTTGGCACCCTCTAACAATAACCCGGGATTCATTCGCTTGTCGCAATTGCGTGCCATGTACCTCATCCCCGCGTTATTCCCCGCCTCTAACCACCGCACAAACCGCTCTCGATCGCGCAACCCCACCGACCCGGCATGCGTAATCCCCACCGCATCAAATCCCAGAGCTTTCGCCGTATCTTTAACATGTTGTGTCAAGTTCATTCCGCGATTGTACGAGAACCCGCCCCCATTGTCGAGCCACTTCAGAATTCAACAATCATCAAGGATTTCCCTCAAATTCCTACGGTTTTCCCATTGGTTTCTCAATAAGGATGTAAAAATGAGGAATCTATTTTATGATAAATTAGAGAAAATATACAGTTCCGTAAAATGCGTAAGGTTCTCGAAAATACTGCTTGCCACTCAATCTGAAAATGGTATTATCGGACGGTGATATTTTGGGTGATCCGAGAGCCGATCGCTGCGGTGAAAATGGTTCAAGCAAAAAATTCGGCCCAGCCGATACCATAGGAGCAAGGAATCACCCGATCGAATGGAATCATCGTGGACCCAAAGGGCCAACGGATGGCGAGATATCGTGTTGCAGCATGGAACCAGTTCGGTAAGGGCGGGATCGCTCGAATCGCGATGCCGTGGCAACGGACAACCGCCGGCCATAAGGCCGTCAACCGGTTTCGTTCCGCCCAAGCCGTCGCCATCCTTCCAGACTCCGCAGAACAATTCGGTGCCTCGGTTTCCGGACCTGTCGTGACGGCCCCTGCGGCCGCCGTCCAGGTCTTCAAACCGGAGGTGGAAACGATAACCAGGGCATTGCATGTAAGGGACTCAGAGGTGAACGAGATGGACACAAACACGATCAACAAAACGCAAATCACGGGACGAGGCCGATATTCCAACACCACCGTCGCGATGCCCGCAGCGGGCTCCCGCACGGTGATCGGCAAAGAAGGCGATGTCGTCGCCAAACCCGCCGATGCCACCCCGCGGATGAAACGCAACCGGGACATGAACGGCGGTATGGAAATCCTCGATCTGGATTTCCTCCTCAGCGTCATCGAGAACACCGACGCCACCACCGACAACGACATCATGATGCGCAAGCTGGCCTTCAACGAGTTGATCCGCACCAACCGCGTCAACGAGATCGAAAGCCAGTCGCTGAAGGTCTATGC
>JAAYVQ010000486.1 GCA_012517095.1 Phycisphaerae bacterium
ATGCCGGTTTGATCTTCATAATCGTCTTGGCGTCCATAACGATAACCTCCAGAAAAATCGTTTAACTTGTTGTTCTGGAAAAGGTTATCGTCTTGCCGCTTCATAAAACTTGAGCTTTTATAGCGGTGTAGTATTAGGCTCTTTTTGAATACCCGACAGAAAAGACGCTGAAATTTTTCACCGGAATTTTCACCGGAAGGGATTTTGGAAGCATAAAAATAAGGACTTATTTTTTACATAAGTCCTTATCAGGTAACAACTTGCGAGCGGAGGGAGTCGAACCCACATGTCCCTAGGGACACAAGGACCTAAACCTTGCGCGTCTGCCAATTCCGCCACGCTCGCGGGTGATTAAAACAATTCCTCTTCCGGCTTTTCCGACGGATTCTTGGCGTCCTTCTTCTCGTCATCCAGCCGTGGCGTCTCGGCCGGCTTTTTCTGATCGGCCGCAATCTGCTCGATCCGTTTCTCCGCCGCCTGCAGGATCGTGCGGCAATGCCGGATCAGGGCCATGCCCCGCTCGTACTGGTCGATGCAGTCCTGCAGCGGGACCCGGCCATCCTCAATCTGCGCGACGACCTTATTCAGCTCGTCGATGGCCTGTTCAAACGACAGATCCGCCAAGTCTTCAGGTTTTGCTTTCTTCTGCGCCATGTTCGCTCCGGCCGTCCGATCCGGCTTGAATACCTTCCACGCGGCTGTCAATCCGCTGCCGGTCGGCCAGCTCCGTGACAATCGCCTCACCGATCCGCACCTGCTCGGCCGAGGTGATCACTCTGCCGCTGTCCCGGCCGATCGTAATGCTGTACCCCCGCCGCAATACCGCCCGCGGGTCCAGCCCCGATACTCTATTCTCGACAGCCGTCAAAATCAACCTCTTTTTGCCCGCCACCGCCGTCATCGCCGCCCGCACTGCATCCTGAAACCGATGAAGCTGGAGCCGCTTTTCACCGAGTAACCGATGCGGTTCGATCCGCCGGATCTCGTCGAGACGACCCCGCAGCGACTCGCGCAGGCCACTCATTCGTCCTTTTGCCGCCTGCCCGAGACGCAACACAAACTCGTCAATCCGCTGGGCCGCTGTCGAGACTGCCCATCGAGGCGTCTTCAGCACTGCGCTGGAAGCCATGGCTTGAACTTGATGACGGGCCAGTTCCATCCGGCCTTGAAGATTCCGCCGGATCCGTTGTCCCAATGCGTCGATGCTCTCCAACACTTCCGATCGATCCGGAACTGCGATCACCCCCGCCTTCGTCGGCGTCGAGGCCCTCGCATCGGCCACAAAATCGGCGATCGTCGTATCGACTTCGTGGCCGACGGCGCTGATAATCGGGATCTTGGATGCGGCAATCGCCCGTGCGACGACTTCTTCGTTGAACGCCCACAGATCCTCCAGCGATCCGCCTCCGCGTCCCACGATCAGCACCTCCAACTGCAATCGCTTGTTGCGCCGATTGATCTGGCCGATCGCCGCGGCGATCTCACCGGCCGCCGTCTCTCCCTGCACCGACACCGGATACAAAAACAGCTTGGCGCACGGCCATCGGGCATAAATACTGTCGGCAATATCCACAACCGCGGCGCCCGTCGGACTGGTCACAATCCCGATCCGCATCGGATACCGCGGCAGCGGCTTTTTCCGTGCCTCGTCAAAGAGCCCCTCGGCCGCCAGTCGCTTGACCAACTGCTCGAACGCCAGTTGCAGCGACCCCACCCCGGCCGGCTGGAGCCGATCCGCGTAAAACTGGTACCGCCCCCCGGGAAGATACACATCGATATGGCCCGTTGCAATGACCGCAAGCCCGGTCTCCGGACGGAACTTGACCTCTCGAAAATCGCTCTTCCACATCACGCACGGAAGAATCGAATCCTCATCCTTGAGCGTAAAATAGCAGTGCCCGCTGGAGACTTGCCGAAAATCGCCGATCTGTCCGGCTACGGTCAGCCGCCCGGGGAGTTTTTCCTCCAGCGCGACCTTCACCAGCGTCGTCACTTCGGCGACGGAATAGATTCGCGTCTCTTTCCTGACTGACATGACCGCTTGCCCCGGCCCCGGATACCGACATTTCGCCTTTAGTTTTCCTTCATGACAATCTGGTCATATTCCAGTTCAAAACGCAGTTTGTGCCTGGCCTCTTCCTGGGCCAGCCCGTGAAACAACTGCCGCATCTCCGGATCGGCGCACTGATCCCCCAGCCGTGTATAAAGGGTATAGGCCTGCTTTTCCTTCTTCATCGCCAACAGCAGGATATCCTTGTATTCCATCTGGGCCGACGGCTCGATATCGACGACAAACTCGGCAATCCCCAGTGTCCGGACCTTCTCCTTCGAAGGCAGACTCGCCGTTCCGCGCTGGACGGACTCCAGCTTGGCCTTGTGCCCCAGCTCTTCCCTGGAAAACTCCTCCAGCGCCCGAGCCATTGCCGCATCCCGGGTCTTCCCGGCCAGATCCCGGTAAAAGTCGGCCGCTTCCTGCTCCTGGCCGATCGCATACTCCAGCACTTCCTCTATCGACTGAAACGATCTCATATCCATCTCCCATTGTGTCATGTTCCGTGAACACTGGGGATTATAACCTCCGTAACGCTTTCGGCAACAGCTAACCGATTCGACCGATGACCATCTCGGCCGGATCACGGCCGTCGATGCCGGTACGACGCTGGCCAAGTTCCGCTATACCTATGTTCCCAATGAGCACAATATCGACCGACAGTATCTTGACCACAGGTCTGTTTTCACCTATAATCGGTTTATCTATAACAATATTTTCAGACGCGATTGACACGATTAAAAGGTGCGGAGGTTAAATGGATGTTGACGAACTTACGGAGCGGATTATCGGGTGAGAATCGGATATGGACGAAAAGGATCCAACCCATTTTTGAATTTTACTTTGTCATTTTGTTTTTTTGATATGAAGTTGAATCCTGTAAATCCTGTTAATCCTGTCCACAATAGTGGTTTGAGTGACTACGACGCCCTCGGCCACCGCGTCCGCACGATCGACGCCGTCGCCGGCACGACCATCCTCTACTACAACGACCCCGAATGGCGGGTCCTGGCCGAATACGACGGCTCGGGCGCCCTCCAGCGGACCTTCGTCTGGGGCAATTACATCGACGAGGCCCTGCGGATGCGGGCGGGTGGAAGCGATTACTATTACCTGCACGATCAGCCACCTATTTTGGAGGCAATAATAGGTGCCTGTCCCCGGTTTCCCGGTTTCCCATAGCAAAACCAAAGCCATCAATATGGATCAGATTACACGAGGTATACCTGAATTTGCGAATAACAAATGACATGCATATCCAGAAAATTCGCTGAATTTTGGTTCCGTGATCGAATGATTGCATTCGTCTTGTTTATTGGGATTTGTATTTGGGGTTTCTATCTCTTACGGCTGCATGAGCTTCAACGGAGAAATGGACCTCAAGAAAGACCTGAAAATTTTCCTGAGATTTTACAAGTACCCAATGAAGCAAAAAAAATTAATTTTCAGTCTCCCGATATTAATAATTCTTCACCGGGCCGGTGGTCAGTTAATTTTGTAATCTGCAAATCCTATCCTGCTGAAGATCTGATTGTATTTTTGACAGAACCTCTTCAGAAAGAGGTTGTCCCACTTTCCGTTGATCGTTTGCGGTCCGGGCCGGTGACGGTACTCTACGCGACGGCGTGGTCGGTGTCAATTCCGACCTCCAACGCCGTCTTCAATTTTTCAATCTCCTGATAGCCATGCACCCGATG
>JAAYVQ010000487.1 GCA_012517095.1 Phycisphaerae bacterium
ATCGACCACGCCTCCGCCCGATTGCGTGCCGCCGAACTTGCCCCCTTTGCCGAACGCCGGCGGCAGCTCCCGCCAGTGGATCAGGTCCGTGCTGATCGCGTGAAGCCACGCCGACCACCACCGCTGCGCGAACAGATGATACTCGCCGTCGTTATACACCAGACCGTTCAGATCGTTGAGCCACCCCTCGTGATGATTCGGCGGATTCAGTTGATACTCGTCCCAGTACCGTGCCGTAAAATGAAACTGCGGCCGCAGCGATTCCTGATACAACGCCTCCCGCTCCCCCACCGCCGATATTCCCTCGACGACCAACCCCAAAGTTGCCATCACTCCCATCACCAACATCGAGGCAAATATTTCTCTCATACGGTGTTTTCCTTTTTCATTTTCCAGACACAGGCGGATGATCCGTCGGGAAATACCCCTTCTCCGTGATTCCATTCTGCTTGACATATTCATCATAGAATGGTTGGATCAGCTTTTTGATGGCAGCGGTATCAACATAGACAACTCGTCTTGGTGCATGGAAGAATCCATGCCATGTAAAAACGGACCGATAGTCATACCGCATAATCCCAGATGTTCCCAGGTCCATGATCATCGGTCCGCCTTTTTGAAAATGGACTTTAAATCCGGCGCAGATACTATCGTTTCGATCTTTCACGGAGGTACCGTTTTCTACGACTTCCCAGAACATCTCGGCGTCTTCCTTTTCCAAATGAATCTTGATCAGCCCGATCTCGTGAAGATCACCCATTGGGCCATAGAAATACGATATTTCACCCTCCACCGACACCGGCCCCAACGGCGGCCGGGGATACAACCACACACCAAAAGCCACAGCGGTAATCGAAAATAGAACAAGAACCGCGATAAACCATTTTCTACGGTTCATGGTCAATTCTCATTGGGTATCAGCCAAATCTTGTTCATCCTGTAAATCCTGTCTGAGTGAATTTCCGGCTTGCCCTTCCGTTACTCCCAAATTCTGCCGATCCTTGTGAGCGGAATCACCTCGACGCTTTTGCTGAGCGGATACTCGCGTGTACCCGGATAGATGACATAACTGGCCCTCGGTTGCAGGTCCTTTTGAACCGACCAGAATCCGACCGTCACCTTCGGCGCTTGCGAATGTTTGAATTCCACCAGAATCGGCGGTTCCTCTAAGCCGCGACGAACCACCAGATCCACCTCCGCTTGCGCCTGGGTACGATAAAAGTACGCGTCCCATCCCGCCGGCATCTGCCCCAGAACCTGCTCGATACAAAATCCCTCCCAGCTCATCCCGACGATGGGGTGGGCCAGCAATTCCTCCATCGATCGGATTCCCAACAGCGTATGAAGCACGCCGCTGTCGCGAAGATACATCTTCGGCGCCTTGACCAGCCGCTTCTTCAGGTTCGCATGATACGGAGAAAGCTGACGAACCATGAATGTCTCCTGAAGAATATCCAGAATCCTTCGGATCGACTGCCGCGACAGGTCAAGGTTGGTCGCCAGCAGCGATTGACGGACCGGCTGACCCTGTAAACCCGCCAACATCTGCCACAGACGCCGTACGGTCATGCTCGGCAATCGAATTTCATACCCCATAATGGACAGATCGCGCTGCAGATAGGTGGATATAAAATTCTCTCGCCACTGCTGTGAGACGGCCTCCATCTCGGCGAGAAAGCTGTCCGGGAAACCGCCGCGCAACCACAAACGATCCATCGACTCGGCCCCTGTTTCCTTCAGGGACAATCCCGTCAATTCGTGATATGCGATCCGTCCGGCCAGGGACTCGCCCGATTGCCGAAGCAAATCGGGACTGGATGAACCCAGAATCAAGAATCGCCCGCTCCGTCGATTCTGGTCGATCATACTTCGTAATATCGGGAACAGTTCCCCCCGAATCTGGATCTCGTCCAGGATCACCAGACGATCCGACAATCGCGACAGAAGCCGTTCCGGTTCCGCCAGGACCGCATAATCGGATGGTTTTTCCAGGTCCAGATAAATCGACTCGCTCGGCCATTCCCGGGCAATCATCTTGGCCAGCGTCGTCTTGCCGACTTGCCGCGCCCCGATCAATCCAACGGCCGGAAACTGCCGAAGGGATTCGACAATCGTATTGTGTAAGGTCCTCTTAATCATTCTTGTAAATTATGCACCATTGTTTACATATTACAAGGATAAATCTTGAAAATACACGATTTCTGTCTTATCGGACCTTCCGGCTATCCAGTTACGACCTGATCTTACATCAGGACCCTTGATCTCGTTTTTCCAGCATGTTGTTTCTGGCCGAGAGCAAGATTCCGATTCCGATCACCAGGCAGAAGGATGAATCAACACAATAGGGAATGGGGAACAATTCCAGAACAAGCCCCGCTGTGCCTAAGATCACGCCTTCGACAATCAGGAACACCGCCGCAAAGCGAATCACCGGCAAATACGCCTGCGGCCTGAGACTCAGGGCGAAAAAAGCCAAACCGATAAACGAAAACGCCCCGGCCGTCATCCGAAGCCAGTAATTCAACATCGGATCATTCGGCAGATTTTGTGCCCCCAGTTCGGTCAACTGTTTGGCCACAAACGACCATGGCATGAAAACCCCGAACACAGAAATCACCCATCCGAACCCCGCACAAACAAGAAGGATCCGCAACACCATAATCCGATCCACTTTCCCTGTTTTCAGTCGCACGATTGAGTTATCCATACGAGATCATTTCATCGTGAAAACTGTTCATTCGCCGATCCGGTAATAGATCACATCCGGCAGCAAATCAAAACCGGCCGCATTTCCGATTTCGCGAATCGGATATCCGTTGCCATCCAGCGCCGTTACTTTCAAAGTCCCCGCGTCGGCGCGCGAAAAAGAAATGCGTCCCTGCAATTTTCGAACGCGCCAGGGATCTTTGCCGATGCTTTCGATGAGGTTGATCTTGCCCTGCGGGATCGCGGAAAATCCCGTCGCCTTTTCCTCGCTCATCACCTGTAGCAGCATCCGTTTGGATTTCGCGATCGGCTGATCATCCATCGCCACCACCACGATGTGTCCCAGATCCAGCGAGGACCGGATCGTGATATCTCTGAGCGCAACCTTTCCGGCCGAGCGCAGATCGCCGCTGACGCCCTGGGCCGCCGGCGCATTGATCGTCAGGATTCCCTTGCCATAGTCGAGTTTCAATTCTCCGGTGGAACTGGTGACGACGCTATTCTTGCGGTCGATGAATTTGCTCGTGTCAACGAGCTTCGATGGCGCAGTCGTATCCGAAAATCGCGTTCGTGTCCGGCCGGCATAATGGATCAGCGGATCAACACGATTGCCGGGCCTGAGCTCGGTCCCGGCAGGGACATCCCTAAGTCGCAGTTCGTCGAACGCCGCATCCTGCGGCATCGGCGTTCCCTTCAGAGCCCGCATATCCGCCAACGGATATGCGATGTCCGCCAGCATTTCGCCGGTTGCGACAAGACCTTTGCGATAGATCAATGCCGCGGCGGGAAACTGGCCCATCTGCGAGGGAGCCATCAGCGTCCACGGCTGCATGAAAAAGTTTGGCTTCACCGCCCAGTCGGAACCGTCGAGAGCAAAGTGCACGATCGCGTCGCTGGCCTGCAGGGCGCCGTAGGCGGCGAAATACAACGGCGCCTCGGTGCGATAACGGTTCGGCCGACACCAGGTGGTCTCGGAGATCATCGACGGTTTGTCGTCATACTGGATGTCAATGACCGGATGGTTGAACTGCCGTTTGCCCGATCCGTCTTCCGATTCGAAGCGCAGGCCGCTGCGATCGATGTAAGTGTGCCCGTCGCGGATCGACCACTCGGAAAACAGCCCGCCGTTGCGACAACCGAAATAGCCGTGACGGTCGATGAAATCGCCGACGGAGTAGCTGAATTTCTCCATCGGCCCGAAGACCTCCGGACTGGCCGTGGCCCAGTTCGAACAGGTGATCATGCCGGGATAACCCAAGTCGCGAAGGGCGTTGATGCAATCGCGGTAAAAGGTCATCTGCGTTTCCAGCAGAAACGCAGCGGTGTCCTGATCGCGGACGGCCTTTCGCGAAAAGATTTCCCACAGCGGCCCGAATCCCGCTCGGCCTTCGGCGGCGTTGTCGCGCTTGTTTTTCGCGTCACCCCAGGCGGCGAAGGCCTTGTCGAGCGTGTCGTATTTCTTCGCCAGCCATGCACCGAACATTTTTTCGAGGATTTTCAGTTGAGCGTCGGGGATGTTGTCGGCGCTGAAGGTCCAGAAGAAGAACGAATCTTCGTTCTGGATTTCCACACCGAACACGGCCGGCTCATCCTTGAGAAGCGTTCCGTCCGGCATTGGCGCATTCAATACGGCCTCGTACCAGGAACGCCACTGTTTCTGAAACCCTTCGTTGAACTCCAGCGCCGCGAAAGGATTTTTGTTGCCGTCGTAACCGTCCAGCCAGGACAGGCCCGGCTGGGGCTTAAACCACAGGGGGAAATAGATAGACAAATGCGTATAGATACCTTCGGCCTTCATCGCCGCGACGATCGCCGCCAGCTTTTTGGGTTTTTCGGGATTCAGCTCGCCGGTTTTTTCGTCGAACACCGCGCCGTGTACGCGGACCAGGTTGACGCCGTGTTTGGCGAGCATTTTAGCCGCATTTTGCAGTGATTCCGGCTTGGCATCATGTCCGGGTCCGTTGACCGCCCAGAAACGAACCGGCGTACCGGTTGCGCTGAAAACAAACCGGCCGTCTTTGGCCACAACCCGGCCGTGCTCGCCGGCGAATTTCTCATTCAATCCGCGAAGATCGATTCCGCTTCCGGCGATTAAGGAATCCTTGCCGGGGGCGAAGTCGAACCAGTTGGCCTCGTCGGCCTTTGCCGCGGCTCGCAATTTATTTGCCTCGTCGGGTTTGGCGATCCCGTAGGGAACGAATTCGCTTTCGACAAAAACAAAGCAATCCAGCATCCCGTGCGGCTTGGGTTTGCCATTGAAACGGAACCGGATGGTGTTTTCGCCCTGCTTGAGTGAGACTGAACCTGCGGAAATCCACGCCAAAAACCGCATGTCCCAGCCGACCAGCGTGAATTTCTGGATGGATTTGTCGGTGGGAATACTCGTCCAATCCCCGCCGTTGAGCCGATAGTCGATCGCGGCCTCGTTGGGGTTGGCGCGGAGCCAGAGGTTAAACGATCCCGTTTTCTGGGCAGAAAATGCATATTGAACTTCTCCGGGGTCGGTTTCGTTAAAATGGGAAATAAAATCGCCATCGGAAAACGCGGACTTAGGGACTTGGTCGTACCAGCCGGGATGGCGTGTAACTGTCGATTCGGAAGGTTTTTCGCCCTCGATCCAGATCCAGTTTTCGGATGGGCCAGCGGGGGTGGATTGGGCTTGAATATATAACATATTCAGACCCATTATTACCGTTATAAAGAACACACGAAGCGTTGTTCCTGAAATCCAATGGGCGTTATTTACAAAATAGTGGAGGTGCCAATGAGAAGCTTTTCGCGCTTTTTGCATGTATAACCTCTTGTCTTTTTAGGGTTTATGTGCGTTTCTCGAGAGCTCAAATCCACAAGGGAAACAATAATGATACCTTGTCCAAATCCTGAATACAATAACTTGTTGTTCATGCGGGACTTGCGCGGGGGAACTCGGTTGATTCCATCTTTTTCTCCTCCTTTACTGTGACAATTCTGGGATTTTTTATTCTCGCGCCGGGGACTCTTGATTCACCAAGAATTACCGACGCTTCGCGAACAAGGTTTATTGCATGTAACGGTTCTTTTGACAAACCTTTTACATTCCATGAAATTGATGGGAAATGAGGAACGACAAAGGAAAAATTACATTTGACCCCCGCACGAAGGTGATCAGGACACAAGGAAATCCTGACTGAATTCCACTCAACCGTGAACGGCTGAGCTATAACCGAATATACGATTTATTCAATCCAGTATTCCGCCATTTCCGCCAGGTCTTCGAGATCCACACGGCCGTCGCGGGTCAGGTCGGCAGAGAGAAGCGGTTCGGACTTCATCCATGCATGCGAGAGAATCGAAAAGTCGGCGAGTTCGACGCTGTCGTCGAAGTTCAGGTCGGCCGCAAGGCCGATGGCGTTGGGCGACATGCTCGCCTCGGGGGTGCCCCCGTAGGCGCCGATGTCGATTCGTCGGCCGTTGGGCCAGAGTTCATTGGTCCAATCCGGATCGGCCGGATCCCCGGCGTCGATGCACGGACTGGTTACCGCATCCTTCACCCATGTCAATGAATTCGGATCCCACCGTCCGGCCGTGGACTTGAGATG
>JAAYVQ010000488.1 GCA_012517095.1 Phycisphaerae bacterium
CCTGTTGAAGTTGGCCGCGGACCATTTCGATCACCGCTGGATCCGTGTACTGTTTTTTCATTCCCGAGTAGGGGCCGATCTCGCCAATCAACAACGGCTTGCCGATCTTTTCGGCGAGTCGTTGATAAACAACGATATTCGAAGGGTCTTCTTTGCGTTTTCCGAACGCCGTGACCGCTTCGTTATAAAAATGGATGCTGATCACATCGATCGGGTCCGGATGCAGTAGTCGAAGCATCTGCTCGATCTGCTGCTGCGTATCCGGGGACCAGTCGGCCGTTTTCTTCGATCGCGCCGCCAGCAGCAGATGCATTGCGCTCGGCCGCGGGCTGCTGTGCCCGCTGGTGATCAGATGATGCGGATCGATCGACCGGATCATCAGCGCCATCTGCCGCGTGCAGGCCGCAAGGTTGTCGCTGGTGTAATTGTTGCTTGCGTCGCGGACAACCGGCTGTGAGGTCAACTCTAAGCCGCCTTTACCAACAGGGCCGTCGGGCAATTGAATGTCGGCATCTAAATTCCACTCGTTGCCCAGTTCCCACATTGCGATTGTCGGCCGGTCCTTGTAGCGCGTAACCACTTCCCGCATGTATTCCTCGACGATCTTGCGACCGGCATTGTTGGGATTGGTCATGGCCAGCCGTAGATTCGTGTGCCCCAGGTCGCCGAGGTTGGCCACATACCAGCACAGTGACGCGATGATCTTGACCTGGTACTTGTCGCACAGATCCAGTACCTTGTCTAACTGCTCGAAATATTTCTTTCGTTTCTCGGCCTGCGTTTGAGGATCGTCATCCAGCCAGACCTGTTTCCAGGTCCCTGACCAATAGGGCGACACATTTGTCCGAATGATCGTAAACCCATGCTCGTGCAGCTCCCGCAACGCCTCTTCGGCAAATCCAAATTCCCCTTTGCCCGGTGCAATCGCCTCCCGCAGCGCCGATTGTTCGAAGAGGTCATACTTGTTAAAGCTGATCGCCCGGAATTCCTTTCCATCGAGAATCAGACGACTGCCCTGGCGGGTCAGGAATCCGGCCGGGGCCTGCGACGCCGCCGGCGCCGTCGCGGCAAAAGCAGAGATCATTCCCGATAGCACCAAAGCCGCGCCCAACAGCAGGAACTTGATATTTCCAAAGGTGTGCGTGTTCATTCGAATTGGATTTCCTTGAGGACAAACTGAATGGCGTCGTTGCCGCGAAAGTTGTCAAGCTGAACCTCGTAGGCCACGCTGAAGCAGTCGTTCTCCAACAGCTTTTTCTCCAGCCGCCCCATGTCGAATCCGATGCAGCGCACGGATGCGGTATGGTCGGTTACGGCCAATTGCAGATGATCGCCGCGCTGGCCGACTTTGCGGGGCGGGCTGATCCAACGCACGCCGCGGGTGGCAAAGACCGGCCGCGGATTTCCCTGACCGAACGGCTCCAGCCGCGACAGTTCTTTGACCGTCTGGCAACCAAACTGATCGATCGGGCATTCGGCATCGATCTCGATGGTCGAGATTGGCCGATGGTCGCTCAGGGAGCCCCGTGCGCACTCTTCGAATGCCGCCGTAAAGTCGGCGATCTTGTCGGCAGTCAATCGCAAGCCGGCGGCCTTGCTGTGCCCACCGAAGCTGAGCAAGTGCTGTGAACAGGCCGACAAGGCCTGGTGAAGGTCGAATCCATCGAACGACCGGCCGGAGCCCTGCGCCACGCCGGATCCGTTCCCGGTGTTGATCAGGATAACGGGGCGGTTGTACTCCTCGAGAATCCGCGACGCTACGATTCCGATCACGCCTGTGTGCCAGCCCTCGTCGGCCAGCACGATCGTCTTTCGGTCCGGATGGTCCAGACCGGCCGCATGGATTCGCTCACGGGCTTGTTGAAAAATCTCCCGCTGACATTGCTGGCGTCGGCGGTTCTGGTCCTTGAGGTAACGCGCGATCTGCATACAGCGTAACTCGTTGTCGCAGGTCAACAGCTCCACCGCCAATCGTGCATGGCCCATCCGCCCGGCCGCATTGAGCATCGGGGCCAGCCGAAACGCGATGTCGTAACTGTCGAGCGTATCCGAATCCAGCTCTGCCGACTCGATCAGGGCACGGATCCCCGCCAGACGTGATTCGGCCAGGGCTTTGAGACCATAGTGCGTCAGAATCCGATTTTCCCCTCGCAAATCGACCACATCAGCGATCGTCCCCATTGCCGCCAGTGTTGTCGCATTAAGCAGAAAATTCCGCAGCGGTTCATCCGCCCGCCGACCGTTTTTACATGAGTTGACGATCGCCCAGGCCAGTTTAAAAGCCACCATCGCTCCGGCTGAATCCGGATTCGAATACCCGGCGTTAATCCGCGGGTGAACGATCGTTACCGCCTCCGGCAGTCGCTGGTGCGGCTGGTGGTGATCGGTAATAATCACCTCCATTCCCAATTGCCGTGCCAACTCCGCTTCTTCCACGGCCGTGATCCCGCAATCAACGGTGATCAAAAGCTTGGCGCCGCTCTCGGCGATCTGCCGGATCGCTTCGGCGTTGACGCCGTAACCCTCGTCAATGCGATGCGGGATGTAGTAATCGACCTTACCCCCCAGCATCGTCAGCAGATGCCACAGGATCGCCACGCTGGTGATCCCATCGACATCATAATCGCCATAGACCATGACCGGTTCGGACCGGTCGATTGCCTGGCGAATCCGCACAACGGCCGCCTCCACACCGGGTATCTGCTCGGGCGGAATCAGATCGGTCAGCTTGGGACTCAAAAAGACGCGGGCCTGCTCAATGGTTTCGATACCGCGATTGAGCAATACCTGGGCAAGGATAGGACTAGCCCCGAGTTTGCGAGCGAATTCCTGCACCCCTGATCCGGCGGGCCGGACCTTCCATTGTGATTTCGACGACTTCAGAACAGACGACATCCGATATCAACCTTCTGGACTTATGAATTGAATCTATCGTAGCTCATTCCATCCGTTTGTCAACGGTACGATGAAGATCAAACTTTCTTGGGATGACACGAACATAGATGAGTATTTCTTCCGGAAGGATACGAGCAATTCGGAATCCTATTTTGCGGTGAAACTGTAGAGGATTCCGTCCTCTGCTGCGACCAGGAGCGTATTGGCGGCGATGGCGGGACTGGCGGTGATGGGCGAACCGATTTCATAGGACCAAAGATGTAAGCCATCGGACATTCGCAGGAGGTAGATACGGCCGTCGGAGGAGCCGAATAGGACTTTATCGCCGCAGATAACCGGGGAACTTTGAATCTCGCCGGCGGCGGCGAACTTCCAGAGTTGTTTTCCATCGGATGCGTCGAGGCAGTAGAGATTTTTGTCGTCAGATCCGAACACGATGCGGTTTTCGAAAACGGCCGGACTGGTGAGGATTGGGGCCTGGGAGGGCTGTTGCTTCCACAGGATTGTACCGGCGGCCAGATCGGCGCAGAAAACGACGCCGTCATAGTTGCCCAACCAGGCGCGACCTCCGGATAATGCCGCGCTGGATGCGACATAAGCCCCAAGGTCGATCTGAGCGGGGGAACGGCCGTCGGCGATATCGACGATATGGAGCCGAGCGTCGCATCCTCCGGCTACAGCCCGGCCGGAATCTACGGCGGGGGCTCCGTTGACATAACTGCCGGTTTCGTACTTCCAGAGTTCAGTGCCGGCGGTATCGAGGGCGTAAATGTTATTGTCGTAGCTGCCGAAGACCAGGATTCGTTTACCGTCGGCCGCACGGACGGGATTGACGGATCCGATGATTTTGTCCCCGGTCTCAAAAGACCACTTTAGCGAACCGGAGGCGGCATCGAGGGCGTAGAGGAAACTGTCGTTGGAGCCGACGAAGACAAGCCCTTCGGCGATGGAGGGCGAGGCCTCGATGGCGTCTTTGGTTGTGAAATTCCAGAGGGGCTTTCCGTCGGCCAGGGCGATGGCATAAACTTTTTTGTCCAGGGAACCGACGAATATGCGGCCCTCGGCGACAACGGGTGAGGACTTGATGGCATCCTCGGTTTTAAACTTCCAGGCCATCGCGAACTTGTCGGGAAACGCACCGGAAGCCACGCCCGTCATGGCGGGATTGCCTCGAAAGATCGGCCAATCAGCCGAACCAAAAGAAACCGCCGGATTTCGAACAGGGTCGGATGCGGGCGGGGCGGATTTTCGACAACCACCCGCGACAAGTGCGATTATCAAACCTAAAATCAGGATGGGGCTTTTAAGATTCATCTGCTTTTTCCTTATGACTTTACCATCCTACCTTGAAATTGTCTTGATGAAAAGGATTTGATTTCCGAAACCGGAAATCTGCTCGCTTGTTCGGCTTGTCCATACCGGGTACAATCCGGTGAAAATACAATCTGATTTGGGAGAATCCACATGAGTCAAGACCAACAAACGATTGCCGAATGGGATCTGACACAGACGAACCTGTATCGGATCCGAAAGCGCAAGTATGAGGTCGCCGTGATTCCCACGGCGGCGATCGAGGCGCACAACCTTCATCTGCCGGAGGGTCAGGATTATTTGCATACGACGCATGTCGCACGACGCTGTTGCGAATGGGCGTGGAAGGAGAGCCCGAATATTCTTTGTTTGCCCGCGATCCCGTTCGGGGTTGATTGCAACCAGCTTGATTATCCGATGGCGATCCATGTGTCACAGGCGACGCTGGACGCGTTGGTTCGCGAAGTGATCGTGTCGTTGCGGCGGCATGGGATTCGCAAGATTGTGATCCTCAACGGCCACGGGGGCAACGACTTTACGCCGTTGGTTCGGCAGATACAGTGTGATCTGGATGTGTTCGTGTTTGTGTGTAACTGGTGGACGGTCGGCAAAGACCGGTACAATGAAATCTTTACTTTGCCCGATGACCATGCCGGGCAAATGGAAACTTCAGTCGGGTTAGAACTATACCCGCACTTGGTGGAAATGGGGCAGGCCGGGGACGGCAAGGTTCAGCCGTTCCGGTTCGAGGCGCTGCGCAAGGGTTGGGTAACGACCAGTCGTAACTTTGCTCGGCTCAACGATCACTGTGCCGCGGGCCAGCCGCAGGGGGCGACGGCCAATGCCGGAAAGGCCTATCTGGATTTGGTTTGCGAGCGGGTGAGCAAATTCCTCGTTGAATTAGGAAAAATACCGATAGATGCCAATTTCCCACTTGGCGATACGATAAATCAAAAAGAATAATTGTAGATTTTTAAATATCTGTGTTGCGGGAAAATTTTTTGTCTGGTAGGATTCGTTTTTCGATACTTGGTATATCAATATCAGGTCCCGGTCAAGGGAAGGACGAAGATGACCAGACAAGATTACGCAAATCGGGATGGAATTGACAAACGAATCGCGCAAGTCCATGAGGACTTGCGCGATGGTACCCTTCAGCCACTCCGTAAAGCGGTGGAGTATGTGGATGCGCATTTCGATCAGACTCTGACGCTGGAGATGTTGGCCGGAAAGGCAAAGCTGAGCGTGTCTCGCTTGGCGCATCTCTTTAAGGAACACACGAAAACCACGCTGATCGAGTACCTGACCTGGGTTCGTATCCGTCACGCGCAACGGTTACTGGCTGAGACGGATTTGAGCTGTCTGAAGATTGCTGAGGAAGTGGGCTATAATAACCAAAGCTATTTTTCCCGGGCATTCAAGCGGGTTGCAAAGACTTCGCCTCGCCATTTCCGCAATCACGGAAAAGTCGGCAAGGTTGGAGGCAAACACAAGTAGCCGTCAATATACACCGGCCGGGTACCGCCTTCCTCATCGATTTCTGAAGATGCCGGGAGGTTAACCGTGATTTTCCGTTCAAATCCGCCAGGGATATCCTCCATAGGGCGATGGATGGCACGACGACCGTCACGCAGTCGGACTGACTATCATATTGACGATTTTCGATTTTTGATTTCCAAATTAATTCATCCTGTTCATCTTTTATTGGAGACAGGACTCTTGAGATCATCGACATTTCTTTGTAGAATATTCCGGATTGGCGTAGTTGGATCAGATCGAAAGGATCCTGTGTGGCGGAAGAACGGGCTTGGTATGCGGCGGGTCTGCAGTTTGAGTGCGTGCAGTGCGGCAATTGCTGCGCCGGTCCGGACGAGGGATACATCTGGATCAGCAAGCCGGAGATCGAGATGCTGGCTGAGTATCTGAAGCTGTCGGTCGATACACTGCGGGCGCGGTATCTGACCCGATACGGCCCGCGGATGAGTATCCGCGAACGGGCCGTCAGCCACGATTGCGTGTTCCTCAAAAAAACGACCTCCGGCCGGGGCTGCGGCGTTTACCCCGTTCGGCCAAACCAGTGCCGGACCTGGCCCTTTTGGACGAGCAACCTGCGGAGCGCGGAGGAATGGAAACACACGGCCCGGAAATGCCCGGGCATCGGCCGCGGGCGGTTCCACAGCTTTGAGCAGATCGAGGCCATCCGGCTGCAGGATCGCTGGTGGCAGGCCGGGCCGGACGAAATCGCCGAAAGAGTCAAGGCGATCTACCGACAACTCGACCAACAGATCGACGCGATCCGGACCCTTCGCGGCGGCGGCTGCGATGGCTGCGGACAGTGCTGCGATTTTGACAAGTATGACCACCGGTTGTATGTTTCAACGCCGGAGATGATCTATTTCCAAAGGGCGATAGCACCGGATTCATTGCGGCCTATGCAAGACGGAATCTGTCCGTATCGGCACGGCGGGCACTGCAGCGTACATGGGCATCGATTTTCCGGGTGCCGGATCTTCTTCTGTGATTCGGGCGTGAGCCCGGAGCTGCAGTCCGAACTGAGCGAGTGGGCTGTGGGGCAATTCAAAGCCCTGTGTCAGGAGATGGGGCTCGAATATCGATATTGCGATCTGGCCAAGGCCCTGAATCGATCGGAGGCAAACGATCGAGGATCCTGATCTGGGGAGGTCCTTATGACCAGCGAAGTAGTGGTTGAACCGATGACGGAGGAGTTTTTACTGTGGCGGTGTCTGCATTCGGGGCCGGTATCGAAAGAATCAATCGCGCAGTATCCGGCCGACAATCCATTGGACTGGGAGCGATATCGTAAGCGGAATCTGCCGCTGCTGGCGAAGCTGACGCAGGTCTATGGATGCTGTGCGATCGTGGCGCGGGACGTGGATGCGATTGTCGGAATGTTGCGGTTTTATCCGAAGGCGGTCAGCAAAATGGACGGCGCAGGCGACCTGTGCCTTCAACAGGATTGGTCCGCCGGGCCGAAAGATAATTTTGCCGAGCGGGATTTTCCTCCACTGGAGCGGATCGAGGACAAGACGCTTTCCGTTCATTGCCTGATGGCGGGGAGCCCACAACAAAAACAAAATCCCTACCAGCGAAAGGGAATCGGGCTGCGGATGTGCCGAGCCATGATCGAGTGGGCCCGCGGCCGTGGCTGGCGGGCGATCGAGGCGATGTCATTTGAGGATCTGCCCATCGTGTACGAGATCACCGGCGGGGCCGGACATACCTTTTGGGAGAAGCTGGGATTTACCCTTGCCGAGCGCCGACCCTTTCCGTACATGCAGGAGTTCCCCGATTTTGTCCGAACCCTCGAAGAGCAAGCGAAAAACCTCGATATTGATCCGCAACGGGCGACGGAACAACTGGTGATGAGGCGATTAATACGCTGAACAACCTCTTTTTGAAATCATTTTCTTGACATTCTTCCACGAATTCAGGATAATGAAAAGAGTTTATGGGTTGATTTACGAGACCTAAACAAACAGCTATTATTCCGGAGGGAGCTATGAAGATCATCGACATTATTCAGAACCTTATGTTTTCCGCAGCATTTCTATCAGCCGGGTCGATTGTCCATGCTTCAATTGTCACAGATTGGGTTTGGATTGGGGACATTGGAAATGCCCCGGACACCACCGGTCTGGGAGGTGTGTCGTATTCCTACCTTATTTCCAGATATGAAGTAACGAATCTTCAGTATTGTGAATTTTTGAATTGTGTTGCGAAAACAGATACCTATGAATTGTATAGTCCAAATATGGAACAAGAATATGGCGGTATCGTTCGCAAAGGGACACAAGGAGATTATTCATACTCTGTTCGAGTTGGGCGTGGAATGATGCCGGTAAACTATGTTGAATTATATGATGCGTATCGATATGCCAACTGGCTTCACAACGGGCAACCTTCCGGTTTTCAGGATGATTCAACAACAGAAATGGGAAGTTATAACATGTCCTCTCCAGCCCCGAATTATTCTCGCATGGAAGATGCGACCGTGGTGATTCCAACAGAAAACGAATGGTACAAGGCGGCCTATTACAAGGGGGGTGGGACGAATGCAGGGTATTGGTTGTATGCTACACAGAGCGATTTGGCACCAACGGCCCAAGGTCCAGAGAATGGTACTGTGAATTCTGCCAATTACAATTGGGGGGTCGGCGACCTTACACAGGTCGGAGCGTATGTTCAATCGATGAGTGCCTATGGAACTTATGACCAAAACGGGAATGTCTGGGAATACTTTCAGGGATTCATTCGATATCCAATATTTCCAGGAATCCGGGGAGGAGCTTTGCATTACGAATATGGGCTCCGCTCAGATGAATTCGGGGATATGAATGGAGATAGTTTCGTGACTGGATTTCGAGTGGCCTTGGTGCCAGAACCGACAATATTTGTATTTCTGGGATTCGGATATTGTTTGATGTCAATCCGGAGATGTCATCGGATTAACGATTAATCCTAATCTGCTTTTGGTTATTTTTAGAGTTTTTGGGATTCCGGTTTCCAGAAGGCCATGAGGATTTTGCAGAGGATCTGTTCGCCGAATTCGTTGGCGTGGACAACATCGCGGTAGAAGGTGTGGGGGTGCACGCCCGAGGAGCGGATGTATTCGGCCCAGGGTGTTGTCATATCCAGA
>JAAYVQ010000489.1 GCA_012517095.1 Phycisphaerae bacterium
AGGCGGCGAGAACCATCGTGAGAGTCGCGCAACTCCCTATTCGCGCCGCCGGAGGCGGCGCGAACGTTTGACGTGAGGGGTCGCCGTAGCGGCGAAGCCGCGAAGGGAACCCACAAGCGCAGCTTGTGGGCGGTCCCTCTCGACGGAATTGTTAGATGCGGCCATCTTAGTGCGCATTTGCCTTAGACAACAGGTTGAGAACGGCGACGCCAGCAACAATAAGACCTATACCCAAAAAGCCCCACGAATCTAATTTTTGGTTATGAAACAGCCATGCAATGGCAGTGACAAGGGCAACTCCAAGGCCAGACCAAACTGCATAAGCGATTCCGACTGGAATGGTCTTTAGTGTGAATGATAAAAAGTAAAAAGAAGCTCCATATCCAGCGACGACTATCAAAGATGGAATCAACCTGGTGAAGCTTTCACTTGATTTAAGAGCGGATGTTGCGGTGACCTCAGTGATAATTGCAATAGCTAAGAACAACCAACTTTTCATTATTTTCTCCCACAGGATGAGGGAAAAAGTCTAAACCCACAGCTCAAAAACAAACAGTCTTGTTCCCACCGTAAAAATGTGTGCAATCAGAGCATCTAACGCTCCGCATAACCGGCTGGCAATGAAGCGCAGCGGAATTGCCAGTCCGTGTTGATGCGGTTGTTAGGTGCTTTCATTTCATTCTTTTCCCGTCCAGTCCCTGCAAAGAACTTCCGCCTGTTCCAAAACAAGCTCCGTGGCGTGAGCCTGCTTGTCGGGCGGATAGCCGTATTTTCGAAGGATGCGCTTGATAATCACCCGCATCTGGGCCCGGACGTTTTCCCGGACGGTCCAGTCGATGGTGATGCTGCCGCGCACTGCCTTGACGAGTTCTTGAGCAATCAGCCGCAATGTCTCATCGCCGAGGACGGCCACTGCGCTATCGTTGACCTCCAGCGCGTCATAAAAGGCCACCTCATCATCCGTCAGCCCCAGCTTCTCTCCTCGCTGGTTGGCCTCGCGAAGATCCTTCGCCAGCGCGATCAATTCTTCGATCACCTGTGCCGTTTCAATGGCCCGGTTTTGGTATTTCTTGATTGCATTCTCGAGGAGTTCTGCAAACGACCGGGCCTGGACGATGTTCTTTCTGCCGCGTGCTTTAATCTCGCCTTCCAGCAGCTTGCGCAGCATCTCCACCGCCAAGTTCCTTTGCGGCATGCCGCGCACATCCGCCAAGAACTCATCGGACAGGATCGAGATGTCCGGCTTCTTTAGTCCAGCGGCCGCGAAGATGTCGATGACCTCATCCGAAGACACCGCTTTAGATACGATCTGCCGGATGGCGAGCTCGATCTCCTCCGGGCTGCGGCGGCCGTCGCCCGTGCTTTTCGTCAGCATGGACCTCACCGCTTGGAAGAAGGCCACATCGTCCCGAATCTCCAGCGCTTTCTCATGCGGAACGGCCAGCGCAAACGCCTTCGACAACTCGCCAACCGCCTTCACCAGCCGGTTCTTGCCGTCATCCTGGGCCAGCACATGTTCCTGCGCCGCCGGAAGCACGGAAAGCCTTTCCTGAGGCCCGCCGGTCTTCCACGTCGACCAATCGAGGCCGTAAAAGATATTGCAACAGACCTCGTACCGCTCCAGCATGACCGCCACAGCCTCTTCCTGGTCGATGGCCGTTTGCCCCTTGCCGCCGCTCTCGGTGTAGTTGGCCAGAGCGTATTTGAGCTGGTCTGCCAGGCCAAGATAATCCACCACGAGACCGCCGGGCTTGTCCTTGAAGACGCGATTCACCCGCGCGATGGCCTGCATCAGGCCGTGGCCGCGCATCGGCTTGTCCACATACATCGTATGGAGGCACGGGGCATCGAACCCTGTCAGCCACATGTCGCGGACGATGACGATTTTGAACGGGTCCTTGGGGTCCTTGAAACGCTTGTCCAACTCCTCGCGGCGCGGCTTGTTGCGGATGTGCGGCTGCCAATCGACCGGGTCCGATGCGGAGCCGGTCATCACGATCTTTATGATTCCCGCGCCATCGTCATCGTGGTGCCAGTCCGGACGGATCGCAGTAATGGCCTTGTAGAGCTCGACGCAGATGCGGCGGCTCATGCACACGATCATCGCCTTGCCGTCCATCGCCTCCAGCCGTCGCTCGAAGTGCTTCACCAGATCCTCGGCGATCAGCTTTAGCCGCTTCTCCGTGCCCACCAGGGCCTCGAGCTGTGCCCACTTGGTCTTCAGCCGCTCCTTGTGCTCGACCTCTTCGCCCTCGGTGGCTTCCTCAAACTCGGCGTCGAGCTTGGGCCGTTCCGTTTCCTTAAGCTCCAATTTTGCCAGGCGGCTCTCGTAGTAGATTGGAACCGTCGCCCCGTCCTTCACCGCCCGCTCGATGTCGTAGACGCTGACATAGTTGCCGAAGACCGCGCGGGTGTTCTTGTCGGTCAGTTCGATGGGCGTGCCGGTGAACCCGATGAACGAGGCGTTCGGCAGCGCCTCGCGCATGTGCCGGGCAAAGCCGTCGATGAAATCGTATTGGCTGCGATGCGCTTCGTCGGCGATCACGACAATGTTCCGCCGGTCCGACAGCAGCGGGTGTCGATCCTCGCTGTCGGTCGGGAAGAACTTTTGAACCGTCGTGAAAACGACTCCGCCGGATGCAGTGTTCAGGAGTTCCCGCAAATTCGTCCTGCTCTGGGCCTGGACCGGCTGCTGACGGAGCAATTCGTGACAGCGCGCGAAGGTTCCAAAAAGTTGATCGTCCAGATCGTTGCGGTCGGTGATCACGACCAGCGTCGGGTTCTCCATCGCCGGATGCAGTACGACCCGCCCGGCGTAGAACGCCATCGTCAGGCTCTTGCCCGAGCCTTGCGTATGCCACACCACGCCGACCCGGCGGTCGCCGGGTTTGGCGTCTTTCTGTCCCCTGGCAAAATAGGTCCCTTCGCCCTCTCGCACTTGCCAAGGGGAAGTGGAAGGCACACAGGCGCGAATCGTCTCCTGCACCGCCACATTCACGGCGTGGTATTGGTGATATCCTGCCATCTTCTTGATGAGAACGCCGCCGCCCACATCCTCGAACACGATAAAGTGCCGGATCAGGTCCAGAAACCGCCGCTTCTCGAACACGCCCTCGAGCAACACCTGAAGCTGAGGCAACTTTGTATCAGCAAGTTCTTCACCCTCAATGGTCCGCCAGGGCATGAACCACTCGCGGTCGGCTGTCAGAGTGCCGATTCGCGCCTGCACACCGTCGGAGATCACCAGCGCCTCGTTGAACGAGAAAAGAGACGGAATCTGTATTTTGTAAGTCTGAAGCTGATTGAAGGCCGACCAGATGGTCACGTTTTCATCTGCCGCATTTTTGAGTTCCATCACCGCCACCGGCAGGCCGTTGAGAAATAAAACCACATCCGGCCGCCGCTCATGGTTATCCTCTACCACGGTAAACTGATTCACCGCGAGGAATTCGTTGTTCTCCGGCTCTCCGTAATCGAACACGCGGACCAGGTCGCCGCCGATGGACCCATCGGCCCGCGGGTACTCGACCGGCACGCCTTCAACCAGGTACTTGTGAATCACATGGTTGTTCGCCACCAATGACGGCGAGTCCGGGCGGGTCAGCTTGCGGAAGGCTTCTTCTATCGCATCCGCCGGCACCTGTGGGTTCAACCGCTGGAGCGCCTGGCGCAGCCGACGCGAAAGACAAACCTGGCCGTAGTCGTCTCTCTCGGCCATCGCTTCGCCCGGAGCGATCTCCAGGCCCGATATAATCAGGTAACCCAAGCTCTCCAGCCACGCCAACGCGGCCTGCTCAATGACAGATTCACTAAAACCACTCGTATTCATTAAGCCGCGCCCCCTTCCTGATCGGTATCGCCAGTCTGATCTTCGGTGTCGTCCTTGGCCTCATAATCGGTTAGGAGGTCCCGGTAGGCTTCCTGGTCAATGCCGAATAAAACTTCGCTGGGTTTGTATTCGAGCGTAAAGATGCGGATTATCTGGTTCTGTTCGTCAATCCACTCGTTGAAATCCGTCAACTCCCGATAGACCAGGCGACGCGATGGTCCATCCACGGGATAATGCCGATGTGCACGGAAAAGGAAGTTCACAATCGTATCGGCGGCGCGGGCAGCCAGCTGAGCCTGAACGACGTCAAGCTGTTCTGTGTAGGCGTCTTTCCCATGAGACGCGAAACCTTGCGTATTGCGGAGTTCGCATATGCCCTGGATTGCGGTCTGCAAGCCACCAATTGTTTTCTTCAGGGAAGCCGCCACATCCGCAGCACCATCAAGACCTTCCGGTACAACCTGCAGTTTGCCCACCGTCTCCTTCAGCAGGCGCGGCAAATCCCATGCGCTATCGCATTCGTGGCCCCGGTCTTTCAGAATTGTTTTGCAGGCGGATTCGATCAGAGTCTTTGCCAGGTCGAAGGAAAGGCCCGGATTCTCGCCGACGGCCTTCTCTATGGCGATAACCTGCTGCTCGAAGTAGACAGCGTCGGTTGCCAGCACCTCACGTGCGCCAGCCATTACGAATGATGGGGTGGTGTTAGCCTTTACCATCAGACGCACCTCCCGGCGATTCGCTCCGCATCAGGCACCCGCAACTCCCCGGAAATAAGCTTGGGAAGAAGAGCGTCGCGAAGGGCGGCGAGAAGACCTATCTCGTCGTGAAGCATTCGCACTTTAGCGAAGATCGGTTCAATAAGTTTGTTGAATGCTATGTTGACCTCCGGCTTGGCCCGAAGGATCGGGATAGCATTCATATTTGTCTGACTTAGCTTCGGTTGAACGGCGCCCGTGACGAACGGCACAACGTAAACCTGCTGAAGCACCAGCAACAGGTGCTCGTCCGAAAAACTGCCGGCAGCCTTGAGCACGTGCGCATGGTTGTTAACCCAGAACTTGCCCCAGACATACTGAACCACCGGATTGCCCAAGTCCGTCACGACCGAGCCATCTTCGCCGACCAGCACGTAGGTGCCATCGAACAAGAAGTCGTCCACGTAATCGACGATACCTACCGCGCCGTAATAACGATAAGGACCTTGACGTTTCGCCCGTTCGCGGCTCGATAGCGGGATTCGTTTTGAATCGTGGATCTGAACAATGTCGCCAAACTGTCCCACCCTCCACCCCTTCGGAATCTCGCCCAATTCGGAGTCCTCGAAGGAGTCCGGAAAAAGGGCGGCGATGTCGGGTTTCAATTTGGGGCAGGCGGCGCCTGCCTGTTCGGCAGACAGGCGGCTGACCTGCTCGTCAGACCATTTGGGATGCTCGCGGCGGATGGCGGCTTTGGTGCGGACGGGGTCGAAGTCCACGAACCACGATTTGAAGATCGCCCGCGCCATCTCCTCCAGCGTCTTGTTCATCCGCCGGTTCAACTCAATCTTGTCGTCCAACGAACCCAGAATGCAGGCGATGGCGCGCTGGTCCGTTTGTTTGGAAGGTATTCTGACCCGCCGAACATGTGCGGCATCTCGATTCAAGCCTGGTACCGCACTATCCGAATTCATATGCTCCAGTCCTAACGATTTGAGAAGGTAGTAGCGATACCTCACAAGCGAGGGATCCGAACCGGTGACAAAAAAAGTTGTGTCTATCGGCCAACATGGAACTGGCGAATAGTGAACAGCACCAACTGTTCCTTTGCGGCCGATAACCACCGTCGGACCATTTGTCAGGGGCACGTCATGCAATCCAACAACACCGTTGGAGCCGTAAACAGGGATATTGCCAGTTGGATTTCGCCGTGCCTCAGGCAAACCTTTACCGTAAGTAAACGGCGCGATTTCACCAACGGTCACTTCCCGCCACTCACCTGCCATAGCCGATGTCCTCCAGGTTGGCCCAGATGAGCTTGTCGAGCTTCTCGGCCTGCTCGGTCTGCTCGCGCAAGGCGGTTGTCAGCCGCGTCATCTTCTGCTCGAACGGCTCGTCGTCTTCCTCCTGTGGCGCCGCGCCGACATAGCGGCCGGGCGTGAGGATGTGGTTGTGATGGCGGATCTCTTCAATCGTAGCGGATTTGCAGAAGCCGGGAACGTCGCGGTACTCGACCTTGCAATCCTTGTCGCCGCGCCACGCGTGGTAAGTGTCCGCGATCCGCTGGATGTCCTCCTCGGTCAGCTCGCGGTGGACGCGATCAATCATCGTGCCCATTTTACGAGCGTCGATGAAGAGCGTCTGGCCGCGCCGGTCGCGGAAACGGCCGTTCTTTTTTTCGCGGGCGATGAACCAGAGGCAGACAGGAATTTGGGTGGAATAGAAAAGCTGGCCTGGCATCGCCACCATGCAGTCCACCAGGTCGGCCTCGATGATGTTCTTGCGGATTTCGCCCTCGCCGGACTGGTTCGAGGACATTGATCCGTTGGCCAGGACGAAGCCCGCCAAACCGGTCGGGGCGAGGTGGTGGATGAAGTGTTGGACCCAGGCGAAGTTGGCGTTCCCGGCGGGCGGGATGCCGTATTTCCAGCGTTTGTCGTCCTTGAGGCGCTCGCCGCCCCAGTCGGACATGTTGAACGGCGGATTGGCCAGGATGAAATCCGCCTTGAGGTCGGGGTGCAGGTCGCGGTGGAAGGTGTCGGCGTGCTCTTTGCCCAGATTGTTCTCAATCTGCCGGATGGCCAGATTCATCTTGGCCAGCCGCCAGGTGGTATGGTTCGATTCCTGACCGAATATGCTGACATCGGCCTTTGTTTTTCCTCCATTCCCATTGCCGGTGGCGTGGGCTTTCACGAATTCAACCGACTGGACGAACATGCCTCCGGAGCCGCAGCAGGGGTCGTAGACTCGCCCCTTGTAAGGGGCCAGCATCTCGACCAGAACACGGACAACGCAGCGGGGCGTGTAGAATTGGCCGCCCTTCTTACCCTCGGCGCTGGCGAACTGAGAGAGGAAATACTCGTAGACCCGGCCGAGAATATCCTTGGAGCGGTTGGCCTTGTCGCCCAGCCCGATGTTGCCGACCATGTCGATGAGCTGACCGAGCCGCTGCTTGTCGAGACGCGGGTGGGCGTAGTCCTTGGGCAACACGCCTTTGAGCGATGGATTATCGCGTTCGATGGCGAGCATGGCGTCGTCAATGACCTTGCCGATGGTCGGCTGCTTGGCTTCGGATTTGAGCTTGGACCAGCGCGCCTCTTTGGGCACCCAAAATATGTTGACGGCCCGGTACTCGTCGGGGTCTTCCGGGTCAGCTCCCTGGGTTCGGTCCGCTTCAAGCTTCGCGCGTTGCTCTTCGAAGGCGTCTGAGATGTATTTGAGGAAGATCAAACCGAGCACGACGTGCTTGTACTCGGCGGCGTCCATGTTGGAGCGCAGCGCGTCGGCCGCCCGCCAGAGCTCAGATTCGAAGCCGAGATTCGCGCCGTTGTTATTGTCTTTGGCCATTTATTTAACTCCTTGAGTTCTATCCATTAGTTCGCTATTCATAGCACCTAACAATACGCTTCAGCAGCGGACCGCGCTGCAGACCGTCCGTTGCAACCGGTTGTTAGACTATTATGGTTTTCTAAAAAGCTCCTGGTGTCGCTTGTAGCCGAGTAATGGAATGAGCGACAAAAAAAAGTCTTTTGCTGGAATTTTCAGATAACGGCTACGCATATAAGTAATAATGGGTATATAGATGCACACG
>JAAYVQ010000490.1 GCA_012517095.1 Phycisphaerae bacterium
GTCGCCCCTGTTCCCCCCTTCAATACCGCTTCGTCCACCGGCTGGATCTCCTTGCCTTCCACCACCAAACGGATCTGATAGACGATATCCGCTCCGGAAATTTCAGCGGGGATCTTCGCATCCACAAAATCCGTCGTCGCGGAAATCGGCTCGGCATTTAATCTCTCCTGAGAACCACCATCAATTCCTCGGTACAGATTGAACACCGCTCCGGCCGGATCGCTCTTGAGAAGTCGCCAACTCAGATACGCTTTCCCGTCCGAAAGCCGCACCACCGTCAAACTCCGATCGAGCTTCTCCTCGATTCTCTTGTCAGCCCACCCGGTCACCTTCGGCTTGTCGGCATGCTTGGGGGACAACGCCGGCACCAGATAGTCTCGTTCCTTGGGATCCTGAGCAAACGCGGGAAAACCCAGAACCACAACCATTACAACACTCAAGACGACTCGATCCATGGCCACAATCTCCGCTCGATCCGTTGAACGATCCAATAGACTCCAACAGATTCATTCTGCAGAACCCACAGAGTCTGGTCCATCACCACGACACACAGACATGTATCCGGCAATCAAGATTCATATCTGCCGCTCATCAAGGGGTTCCTTTGAAGACAATCACAAGCTGGTCAAGAACTTTCCGTTCCTCGGCATCGAATTGCGAAAAAAGGGACCCATCCCGAAGGTCGAAGGAGCGGCGAGGCCGGCCGTCAGGGGCGGCGCGGTTGTCGCCGTTGTGCAGACACCAGCCGGCGGCGCCGCTTTCGAGGGCGGCTTTGGCGTCGGCGACAAAATCGGCGGCCACGGGATTCCAATCGACGGAGAAATCGCGGCGGAAGGGTTCCTGGTAATGGACGGGGACAACACGACCCAGCGTTTTCATCTGATCCAGATACCAGCGGGTTTTGTTCGGTGTCTGCGAAGGTGACCGCGCATCGCGCGGCCGATGGGGACTCAGAAAATCAACCTTGACCTCTTCGATATACCGACGGAGCTCTTTTTCATCAATGTCGCCGGCGTGAGAAGCGGTAACCAGCAGCGCGGGGCTCAATTCGCGGGCGCGAATACGAAGAGCCACCAGGTCGGTCATTGGAGTGTAACGCTGATCCCTGATGTTGCGTTCGTTGCCGAGGTCCAGGTACCAGTTGCCCCGATCTTTGAGGGCCGCGATGATTGTTTCGACCGTCGCCTGATGTGGGGTGAGCTCCTGCAGGCGGGCTTTTCCGGTAACGCCATTGCCGCGGCTCAGGGTGACATCGACAACCAAGCCACGACGGTCACATTCGGCAACGAGCCATTGAAGGTACGACAAGTACGGCTGACGCGGACTTCCGTTGGGATTAACAACAGTAAGATTGATGTCAAACGCTCCCCAAGTGGCCCAGACGCGAATCCAATTGATGCCCAGTGACTTCATACGATCCAGGTCTGCCTGAATGACTTCTCTTGTCGCGCCAAGAGCGCCATAGTAGCTGATGCCGAAAAGGAAGGTTTCGGTATCGTTGAGAGTAAAGTGCGGGCCTCGAACACCAAATCGATGAGCGGGCAAAGACGGCTGGGCTGACACGAAGGGTAGAATTCCATCCGGACGATCCACAAGGGATGCGGCCGCACACCCCGTCAGCAGCGAAAGAAATCCGCGACGATTGATCTTCTGCACGATAAACCTCCCTTGCATTCGGCTGTGGATCGGAACCTTTCAGGCATCCTGAGAATAGACGGATCCCGCTCTAAAGTTATTTCACTCCCTTTTGGAAACGCTCTGTGGGCGCGACTCTACGATTGACCATGCGAGGACCGCCACGATAGCCAGATGGATCAACAGATAGGCGGGCCAGGAAAACCAACGGGCATAGTCAGAATCGAGGATGTGTTGGCCTGGGATACAGTAGCAGATGACCATGGCAAAGATAGCCCCGAGGAGGAACAATTGCTGCAGGAACGACAACCGCCAGGGAATCGGCGACAGGAGGATCGCCGCGATGACGCACATCAGCAACGAAGTGAGCACAGGAGCCAACACGGGACCCGCCCAAATGGTGGGGATCAGAAAGAGGATGTCCCATTCCAGCAGAGAAGCCGGCCAGTTGAGAATCACCTTGAGCCAGACATAATAGAAAATATCCCAGACGGCAAAGGAGATCAGAAAGACGGCCAAGCGTTCGCGGAGTCGGCAAGCCATCAGCCATGCGGAAGACACCAGCAACGCCAGGGTGGCGGCTTCGCGGGCAATTTCGGTGATGGTGATCAGGGTCGCGCCGGGCATCTTGCTGAACGGGGCGATGGGAAAGGTGAAACCGTTGGGATAAAACAAGGCCCGAAGATAAACGACAACGGCGGCTTCAATAAAACCAAAGGCAATTCCAAAGGCGAGTAAAACCCAAATGCGACGAGCCCACGATGCCGGTTTGGGGATCATGTTCATCCAGCGACTCCTTTCCCTGTAAAAAAAGACCCGACGGACACCCCTCCCGGGCAGGATCACTCGTTGAGATTACGAGGGTCTTTTCCCTGCTCGATGGCCTGAATCTTGTGGACGCGGCGAAGGTGGCGACCGCCGGAAAATTCGGTGGTGAGCCAGGTTTCGACGATGCGTCGCAACATGCCGGAGCCGAGGAGATCGCCGGACAAACACAGGACATTGGCATCGTTGTGCTGACGAGAGATACGGGCATTGAGTTCGTCATAGCAGAGGGCGGCACGGACGCCTTTTACCTTGTTGGAGGCGATGCACATGCCGATACCGGTTCCACAGATGAGGATGGCGCGATCGGCCTGTCCGGCGGAGACGGCGGAAGCGGCAACGAAGGCAAGATCGGGGTAATCCACGGGCTGTTCCGTCGTGCTGCTAAAATCGAGCATTTCGTGGTTGAGTTGCGCAATGATGGCCTTGACTTGTTCGACGGCGCTGACGCCCCGATGATCGTTTGCAACTGCGATTTTCATTCCACAATCTCTTTCAAGCGAATTTCAACAGCACGGCGAATCCGTTCGGCGACTCGACGATAGGTATCCAGATCGGCGCCGATTGGATCGGGAATGTCTCCGGATTCGTCCAAGAGGCGACACCGATCGGCGGCATCAGGGCAAAGCCCCACGATCCGATCCCGATGATTTCGGCCGAGAGCGAAGATCCAATCGCTGGAACGAATCAACTCGACATCCACGGAGCGGCTGCGATGGTTCGACAGATCGAGGCCGTTTTCCCGAGCGACCTCGACGGCTTCGATACTGGCCGGAAGATCCGACAAAGCCATCACGCCCACAGACGAAATCTTATACCCAAATGCCCGGACGGCGTCAAGGTCACACTGGAAATATTTGGCAAGCCATTTTCGGGCCAGAATTTCGGCCAGAGGACTTCGGCAGGTGTTGCCTGTGCAGACAAACAGGATCCGGGTAAGCGACAAATCTTCGATATCGTCGCGGGAACAGACGCCTTCGCGGAGGACATCAAAGCCGGTTTGGGTAACGCGAAGTACGGTGCTGTTTTTGGCATAGCGACATCGGCCGCCGGAAAGATCGTCGGCGTCGAGGACATAGTCGATGAGGCCGTCAAAGGATTGAAGAACTTGGGCAGAGGTTGTGGCGGCCGGAAAGCCGGAGGGATTGGCACTGGGAGCCACAATCGGATCAGGAACAGAGGCCAGGAATTGGGTAGCGACAGGATTGGCTGGACAACGAACACCAAGAGTATCATCGCGGTAGAGGCAGGAAAAGAGCGAATCGCCGAGGATCAGACGCTGATGGGCGAGTTGTTTATCGGAGAGGGTAAAGACCAGGGTTATCGGGCCTGGCCATCCACGGGAGATCAGGCGGCGGCAACGAGCATTGACGATCGGGATGTAACGGTTAAGATCGGCGGGGGTGGCGATGTGGAGAGAATAGCGTTTGTCAGGATCACGGGATTTGACGGCATCGAGACGGGCCAGCGGTCCAGTAGCCGCGATAGCAGCTAAGCCGTAAACGGTCTCGGTGGGGAAAGCGGCTAACCCCCCTTTAGCAACACAGTGGGCCACGGTAGCGATTTTATCCGCATCGCTGGATCCGCCGTCAAGTTTCAGGATTTTTGTTTGCATGAAGGCACTATAGCGGGGACAGGACGGATCGTCAACGAAGGGATTCATTTGGTGAAAATCGTCCGGAAAATCAGGCGTAGAAGTCGATGTATAGACCGAGGGGAGCTGGGGCGTCCGTGAAATAGCCGCGCAGACGGGAATACAAGGTCTCAGGGATCAGGCGACGCGTTACAGGGACTTTTCGAGTCTGGGTTCTTTGGTTGGAACGGCCAGCCGAGTTTTCTTCGCGTCGGAACAAGGATAGAACCGGATTGTCCACCGGCATCCCGGCTGGCTCGAATGCACCCCCCCCTATGGCCAACGCCGTATTCATCATAAGCCCCGATAACATGCCCTCTGAAATTCATCGGACATGAATATTATACGACTTTAGGGTCAAAAGTTCAAAAAAAAAGAAACCCCCTTGTCAAACACAAGGTTTGAAGAAAGCCAAGGGGGTTTCAAACCCGATTGAGAAATCAGGAGAATGGATTGAACTATTTGGCTGGAATGGCTTCAGCGGCTTTATCCGCAGCCTTTTTGACGGCATCAGCAGCTTCCTTGGTGGCATCAGCGGCCTTTTTCGTTGCGTCAGCGGCTGTGTCGGTGGCTTTCTTGGTTGCATCGGCGGCGGTATCAGTGGCCTTCTTGGCAGCGTCATCAACTTGCTTCTGCGTTGTTCCTGCACCCGGCTTTTTTGCCGGTTCTGACTTCGAGCAACCGGCCAACAGACCAGCCGCTACAACTCCCATACCCTTGAGAAACATGCGACGTTCCATTTGATTTCCTTTCCGTCAAACCTTTTCTTTATCTTCTCTCCGATTTTCTCGGTAACAAAGCAATCTATTGAATCCTCCTGGAACTCGAATTACCTGTTATCCTACTCATTATCGGTAATACCTCCGAAACTCCCTTAATAATCGCCACTAACATTATCTCCCTAACCTTTTCAAAAGCAAGGGGTTAACTGAAATATTTACCCGGCCGGAGGAGTGGGCGTATTATCCCGCGTTTCATCCCCGGAATCCTCCGGGGGTTCATTGGCCGCAGGGGTTTCGGCTTCTTCGGGAGCCGGTTCGATTTCAGCCGCTGTGGCCTCTTCATCCAGCAATTCGGGGGTAACGGCGGTGGTTTCCAGGAGGAGGTTAATTTTCTTTTTGACGAAGGGTAACAAGGGGACATGTTCAATTCGGCGGAGGAGTTTTTTCCCGGTGGCATCGTAGATTTCAAGATCCCCCGCCAGACAGATCAGGAGTTCGAAGAGGTCGGGATAGGTTGTGCGAATTCGCTTTGCTCCACGGGCGAGGGAATCGTCCATGCGGCCGAACTGGTAATGCTCCAGCTCGTTGTGGGTGATCCGCCATTTGCTGTTGAGACGAGTCCAGAACCACATGATCATCCAGAGGATGGTCAAAGGGATACTGACGATCAGACCGAGATTGCGGGAATATTGAGGGTTCAGATCGGCGAAAAAACGATAGATATGGCCAAAGATGGTAAAATGTTTTGCATCCCGTAACCACAAAACAAGCACCCACACACCCAGAACGACCACCAGCCAGAAGATCGAATAGTTCCGGTTGAGGTCCACACCCATGGTAATCAGAACCAGCAGGAGGGTAATCCCATAGAACCAGGCCAGGACTTCCGAAAATCTCTCGATTCCACCGATCGGCCAGAGAAGAAAACCCAGAAGAATAATGGGCCAGGTGAAAACAAGATTCGGGTAGGTGTAGAAGACCACCTCATGCAGAATTTCCTTCGGTTTAACCTGTTTTGCAACGTTCATAGAATGTCTCCATTTCGGATAGACACGACAGAACGGCCTTTGTTACAACCTTTTCGGTTTTACTTTGTAACATGAATGGAATGAAGGATCAATATGAATCCGGGGGAAATCCGGGTCCGGAGAATCGGTTGCACTTCCACGGATAAACGGTTATAAGTTGCGGCGAAAGACAATTGCGGAGCAACGATGGTACAAGTGGAATTGGAATCCGTGCGCAAGGTGTATGCCGGGGAGGTAACGGCCCTGCGGGACATTTGCCTGACGATCGAGGCGGGAAAGCGTTTTGTGCTGGCCGGACCGAGCGGATGCGGCAAGACAACGCTGCTGAAGGTGATCGCGGGATTGGAACAGCCGGATACCGGGCGGATTTTGTTCAACGGCCGGGATATGTCGAAGGTGGAACCGAAAGATCGGCGGGTCGGGATGGTGTTTCAAAACGCCTTGCTGTATCCGCATCTGTCGGCGTTTGAGAATATGGCGTTTGCAATGCGGGTCGAGGGGAGCAAAACAGAGTCGGAGATTCGATCGGCCGTACGCCAGACGGCGGACTTGCTGGGAATCGGAGATCTTCTGGGACGAATGCCGGGACAGCTTTCCGGCGGGCAGGCGCAGCGGGTCGCGATCGGCAAGGCGTTTTTGCGGGAACCGACAGTTCTGTTACTGGATGAACCGATGAGTCATCTGGACGGTCCGCTGAAAGATCAGATTGAGGATTTGATCGTCTCACTTCAGCGGCGGCGGCATCTGACGATCGTGTATGTGACCCATGACCAGGCGGAGACGTTGTCGATTGCGGATCGTGTGTGCGTAATGGATGGGGGGACGGTTCAGCAGGTGGGTACGCCTGAGGATGTGCTTTTCCGGCCGGCGAACCGGTTTGTGGACCATTTTTTCCGACGAGTGAAGGATCGCCGGACACCTTCGCAATTACTGGATATTCAGGAGAAAGGAAAACCATGATACGGAAATATTTGACCGCCCTTCTGCTGTGGACGGCAGGGAGCTGTGCCGCGGGACCGATTCAACTGCATCCGGACAATTCCCATTACTTTCTTTGGAGAGGCAAACCCACCCTGCTGATGGGTTCGACGGAACATTACGGAGCGGTTTTGAACGGGGATTTTGACTATCTCAAATATCTGTCCACGCTGAAGGCCGACGGATTGAACCTGACGAGGACTTTTTCAGGGGCGTATTGCGAGGCGGTGGGCAACTTCAACATCACCAACAATACGCTGGCGCCGGCGGACGGAAAATTGATCTGTCCATGGGCAAGATCGGACCAGGATGGTTATGCCGGAGGCGGGAAGAAGTTTGATCTGACGAAATGGAATGCGGTCTATTTCGACCGGCTCAAAGATTTTGTCCAGAAGGCAAACGAGGCCGGAGTCGTCGTTGAGTTGGTGTTGTTCTGCCCCTTTTACGAAGACACCATGTGGAATCTGAGCCCGATGAACGCGAAAAATAATGTCAATGGGATCAGCACAGTCGGGCGCGAACAGGCGTACGCATTGAAAGACGACAAGCTGACGACGATCCAGAAGGAGATGGTTCGCAAGATCGTCAGGGAATTGAAGGATTGCGAAAACCTGTACTATGAAATCTGTAATGAACCCTATTTCGGAGGCGTCACGCTTGCATGGCAGGCAGCAATCGCACAGGCGATCACGGAGACCGAGAAGTCGCTGGGTGTACAACACCTGATCGCGCAGAACATCGCCAACCACCGTCAGAAGATCGAAAAGCCCAATCCTCAAGTGTCGATTTTCAATTTTCATTACGCCCGGCCGCCGGTGACGGTGAGCGAAAACTGGGGGCTCAATCGGCCGATCGGCGACGACGAGACGGGATTTGACGGCAGCGAAGACAAGGTCTATCGGCGTGAGGCGTGGAATTTTCTCCTGGCCGGAGGAGCCATTTTCGACAACCTGGATTATTCGTTCTCCGTCGGCAAAGAAGACGGTACAGGCAAGGTTTCAGCCCCCGGCGGCGGGAGTCCGGCCTTACGAAAACAATTGCGGTATTTGAAGGAAACGCTGGAACATTTTGATTTTGTCAAAAGTAAACCCGTTGAGGGATTCGTCACGAAGGGCCTGCCGGATAAGGCGACGGCATATGCCTTGCAGAGGGACCAATGGTATCTGGCGTATATCAGCGGCTGCAAGGGACCGATCGAAATACAATTCAATCTGCTGAACGGGAAATTCCGTATCGAATGGATAAATCCAAAAGATGGAAAACCCGTAGGATCGCAACAGATTCAAGCCCACGACACGGCAGTTTCCGTCTCGACACCCGCCTTCGAGGACGATCTGGCGGCCAGGATTTCGACCCAGTAACTTCGATCGCGACTATTTGGCTTTGATATCGTAGGCCATCAGGGCTTTCCCGTGGCGGATGTAGAGAATGCCATTGCTGACAACGGGATGGGCCCAGTGTTCTTCATTGCCCAGCGAGATTTCAAAAGAACTGATCAACTTGTATCCGGTCGGAGACGGCCGGATGAGACCGACGGTTCCATTTTCGCCGTAACCGTAGATAAGTCCATCGGCAAAGATCACCGAACCCTTGCCGACAAGTCTATCTCTATATTTGATTTTACCCGAAGTCAGATCGAGGCATATCCACTGGCCATCGGTTCCGGCGCCATGGATATCTTTGCCGAGGAGGACGACGCCTCCGTGGTGGACATCCAGTTCGGGTTCGGTCCACTTCTTCGTAACCGAAGAGCCATCCGGCGAAAGCTGCAGCATCAGACCGCCGTGATTGTAACCGTTGGTCAGATAGATCATCCCATTGGCATAGGCCGGGGCGACGGCGTTGATATCGTAACTGACCTTGTGCGGATATTTCCACAGAACCTTGCCGGCTTCCGGATCAATCCCGACGACTGTCTTCTCCAGCATCGTCAGCAGGATCCGTTTGCCTCCGTGAGCGATGATTTGGGGACAACAGTACGCGCTTTTATCAGAGAGACCTTTCGTTGTCCAGAGGGTCTGGCCGGTAGCTTTTTTGAGGGCGACGACAGAGGCATCGGGGCCCCCCGGCGTACAAATCACTTTGTCGCCATCGATCAAAACGGATTCGGAAATCCCCCATGTGATGTTTTTGCCGCCGAACTTCTTGAAGGTATCAACGGACCAGACCTCCTTGCCGTCCGAGGCATTCCGGCAGGTTAACAGGCCGTTTCCGGACATCAGATATAATTTTCCCGCATCGAAGGTGGGCGTGGTCCGGGTTCCGGGATTGGAACCGGTCCATTCGGGACCATAGGGGACTTTCCAGAGGAGTTTTCCAGAGTTATCGAAGCAATAGAGAAAACCGGTCTTTGCTTCGAGACCGGTGGTATAGATTTTTCCGCCGACGACAGCCAATGACGCGTATCCTGTGCCGAGGGCCTGATAGGACCACAGCATTTTCGGCCCTTCGGCAGGCCATTGCTTGAGCAGGCCGGTCTCAGTGGATATTCCGTCACGGGTTGGCCCCCGAAATTGCGTCCAATCGCCGGCCATCAAGGGATAAGAAAGAGCCGCAATAACCAGAAGGACTCCGATCGTTCGTTTCATGTTCGATCTCCGATATCGTTTTCGATTGATTGACACCCCGTTGCCCTAAACCGAGGTATTCCATATCGGGGCGATATTGTACAGGTCTGCCGGGCTGATCGTCAAAAGCGAAATTCCAACATTCCGCCGGAACTTCTGGAATTCGAACTGCCCGGATGATATGATAGATCAGGAAAGGGAATTTTCCGGAGACCCTGGATGGAAAACCGACAATTGACTATCGAATCCGAGCCGTCGCTGGTCAAACCATCGATGATCCTGGGATTTACGGGTTGGATGGATGGAGGGGATGTGTCCACCGGAACGGTCCAGTATCTTGTTAACCGTCTGGGGGCAACTCGGTTTGCGCGAATCAAGCCGGGTGGGTTTTACCTGTACAATTTCCCGGGAACGATGGAATATTCGGCGTTGTTTCGTCCTCACGCGAACATCCAGGGGGGATTGATCCGGCAGTTCGATGAGCCAACTAACGATTTTTATTCCGACGCAATCAACAACCTGATTTTATTCATCGGCAAGGAACCGAACCTGGCCTGGTCGGACTACGCAGAAGCGATTTTCACCGTGTGCCAGCGGTATGGAGTTGAACGGATGGTTTTTATCGGCAGCGTCTCGGGCCTGACCCCGCACACACGGGAACCGCGGTTTTCCTGCGTGATTTCCGACGAGCGAATCAAAAACCGTCTTGAGGGAATGCCGATTGTGCTGACGGATTATTCGGGACCGGCCAGTATTATCACCTATCTGAGCGTGGAGGCCCAAAAACGCGGTATCGAGATGCTGAGTCTGGTCGCGGAGATTCCGGCCTATCTTCAGGGGTACAATCCCCGGTGCGTCGAAGCGTCGGTACGGTGTATCTCCGGAATTGTCGGTCTTCATGTCGAGGTCACGGACCTACGGGAACTGGGTGATGAGTTTGAGAAGAAGGTCAACGAGGTTCTCCAGAGCCAGCCCGATCTTCTGGATAAGATCCAGAAACTCGAAACCGACTACGATGATCAGGTTTTCAATACCGATCTGGGCGATTTGAGGGACTGGCTCAAGCAACAAGGGATTCGGCTGGAATAAGTTTGACAGTGCCGTCTTTATCACACCATAGGGACAGACGCCGGATTCTATTGGAGTCCATGCGCGTTTTAAGTGTAAATTGGATATGGAACAACAGGTCGATCTGAAGGAACGCCGGTTTCCTTCGGGCTTCGGATCATTTCCATCATCAAATATCCAAAATCAAATTTTTTGCCTCCACTTACCAAGTCGTTCGCCTTTTTTGACGACAAGAAATCCATGCGTGAAAAAACGAGGATTTCAAGGCGAGAGGCAAAGGAATGAAGACGGATATGCGACCGAACTGGATGTTGAATCAGATTTGTCAACGGCTGAGGGATCTGTTACCGGAAGAGGGGCCGAGCTTTGTGGTCCTGGATTCGCAGGGTCAGGTCTGGCCAACCGATGACGCGGTCTTCGCCAAAGTCTTCGGCGACAAGGAGCAAATGCCCGAGGAGCTTCGGTCGCGACTGGCCGACGGGTACGACCCGATCGTCGGGCAGTTCAACGGACACACCGTTATCGCCACGCAACTGACGACCGAGGCCCTGGGCTGCGGATACCTGCTGCTGCTGATGCCGGGCTACACGCGACAGACGGCCCTGGCCAACTTCGGACTCATCGAGCTGGTGATGAACCAGGCGACGCTGATCGCCGAACTGATGGACCGCAACAATGAACTGAGCAACAGTTGTTTTTGCCGCGACGGCTACCCCGAACCGGCCGCAACGGCCGTCAGCTAAATGGCGGAATACTCCTTGATACCAACGATAAAGCCCCCGGGCTTGACTCCGGGGGCTTTTTTCATTCTTTCCACTTTTGATCAATCTCCTACAACGACTGCCTCCGTCGAAGCAATCCAACCAAACCCGTACCCAAACCCGCCAAGAGAATCGCGCCGGGCGCCGGAACGACCTCAATGATGCCGGGAATACCGCCGGAAGCAATATAATCACCCCGGAGCGGACCCCAGTCGTTCCAAGAACCATCCGTTGCAGGATACCCAATTTGAGCATACTCCTCGCTGGGGGCACTGTTATTGGGTTCTCCCCCGGTCCAGTTCAGGAAATTTAACGGATCCCCGGAGATCCACGCCCAGCCGCCCGCTGGCTCATTTGAAACATCGGGTTGATAGAGGCCGATCCATGCACCATAATAACCCAATGATGCGGAAAACGTGGAATAAACCCACGAATTCTCGGCCGAGTCATTTAGGGTGACCAGGTGACCTCCCGCCGAAACAGCTTCGGCTTCCGCAGTCCACCAATCACCGGTTCCATTGGTTAACGCATACTGGTGACCATTGTAACCGAACCAGGTCCAAGCGGCGTCAACCGTCACCCCTGCGACGATCAAGCAGAGGCCTCCAAATACAATGAACTTTTTCATGTTTCTCCCTTTCCTTGCGGGCCGACTCCACCATCCTCCGGTCTTTGGCCCAACGAAAGATCGGAGGGTGTCCTGCAGGACTCCATCCATCTATTTTTAACCCTCCGCAGAGAAACTCTCCGGGAGGCGCAATTCGACAAACTGCATCGCGCTAAACCGGTGTCACAAGGAATGAGAATTGAGGAGTTCTCCCCTCCACGATCTTCATCGCCTTGCACTCCATCTTTCTTCTATAGTATAAGCTCGGAATAGGCCCGTGTCAAGTCCGATAAATCATATAATTTGCATACAACCGTGTTATTTCGCAAAAAATTGAATTGAAGTAGATGATTATCCCTTCGGTTCATTGACATTCCCAATTTGCCGGGCAATATTCCGGCCCCGATATTTTAGAGCTGGGGGTTTCGTCCTCCCATTATATCGTTCTCGGGCACTTTCGTGTCCTTCCGGTCCCCTATTTCCACAGGATCAATCCCTGTTGACGGTTTTCATCCCCGACTGTACGATATCGGAGTAGTTTGAGAGATCGGAGTGCGACGATGGATTGTCCGGTATGCGATAAGGCGATGATCACGGCCGAGCTGCACGAGGTCGAAGTGGATTATTGCGCCTCCTGCAACGGGATCTGGCTGGATGCCGGAGAACTGGAAATCCTGCTGGGTGATCCCAAACAAGCCGACTCGGCCGTCTCTTCATTTCAACCGGTCTCCGGGGCAAACCATCCTGTCCGAAAATGCCCCATTTGCCGAAAGAAAATGGAAATTGTCGATACCGACGGAACGGGAGTCGTCCTGCTCGATCGGTGCCGCCTCCACCACGGGCTGTGGTTTGACCGGGGGGAATTGCCAACGATACTCCAACGGACCTCGCTGGACAGCTCCGGCCGGATCCGTACTTTATTAGAGGAACTGTTTATCCGGAATCCGGGAAAGGAATGAACATGAAAAGGCAAGGGATTGTAACAATCGCGGCGGTCGTGTGTCTGATGATGAGTGGTTGCAGCAAGGAAATGTCAAAGGAAGGCGGTGCGGCAATGAGTGTATCGAAAGCGGAATTCGGGAAGATGCCGGATGGAACGGCGGTGGATCTCTATACCCTGACCAACGGCACGATGACCGTCAAGGTCACCAATTACGGCGGGATCATCACGCATATCCTGGTTCCCGACCGCAACGGGAAGGTTGCCGATGTGGCTCTGGGATTCGATGAATTGTCCGGCTATCTCGGCGGGCATCCGTTCTTCGGGGCCATCGCCGGCCGGTATGCCAACCGGATCGGCAACGCCAGGTTCACCCTCAACGGCACGGAATACACCCTGGCCGCAAACGACGGGGTCAATCACCTCCACGGGGGCAGGATCGGCTTCGACAAGAAACTCTGGAAGGCCGAGCCGGTCAAGGGCAGGAATTTCGTCGGCGTCAAGCTGTCGTATGTCAGCCCCGACATGGAAGAAGGATATCCCGGTACGCTGACCAGCGTCGTTTCGTATGAGTTGACGGCCAAGAATGAACTGCGGATGAATTACGAGGCCACGACGGATAAGGACACGGTGTTGAATTTAACCAACCACACCTACTTTAACCTCGGCGGCGTGGGCAGCGGCGATGTGCTGGGTCACGAAATGACCTTCTATGCGGATTCTTACACTCCGGTGGATGCAGGACTGATTCCCACCGGAGAGATCAAGTCCGTCAAGGGAACACCGTGGGATTTCCTGACGGCCCATACGATCGGCGAACGAATCGGGCAAATCCAGGGTGGTTATGATCACAATCATGTCCTGCGAAACCAGTCGGGAAAACTGGCCCTCGGCGTCAAGGTCGTCGAGCCCAAGAGCGGTCGCGTGATGCAGGTCTATACCACCCAGCCGGGCGTTCAGTTCTACACGGGGAACTTCCTCGACGGAAGCGTCAAGGGCAAGGGAGTCAGTTACGGCAAGCACGCCGGATTCTGCCTGGAGACCCAGCACTATCCCGATTCGCCCAACAAACCGCAGTTCCCGTCGGTGGTCCTCAAACCCGGAAAGGTCTATCGTCAGACCACCGTTTACGCGTTTTCCGCCCAATAAGGGCTGATTCGTATTGATTCAGAAAGGAGTACTCGAATGCTGATAAGTCTGTTGGTTATCGGCGGACTGATCGTCCTTCTTGTCTTGTGGGCAATCGGCATCTACAATGGCCTGATTCGTCTGCGCAACCAGGTCGATAACTCCTGGTCGCAGATCGATGTGCAGCTCAAGCGGCGGCACGACCTGATCCCGAATCTGGTCGAGACGGCCAAGGGCTACATGCAACACGAACGGCAAACCTTCGAGAACATTACGCAGGCCCGCAGTCAGGCGATGGGCGCCAAGACCGTCGGCGAAGCGGCCAAGGCCGAAGGGATGCTGACCGAAGCCCTGACCAAGTTCATGGCCGTGGTCGAGAACTATCCGGACCTGAAGGCCAATCAGAATTTCCTGGCTTTGCAGGAGACGCTGACCAGTACCGAAAACAAGATCGCCTTCGCGCGGCAGGCCTATAACGACTCGGTCCTGTATTACAACAACAAGATTCAAATGTTCCCTTCGAACATCGTGGCCGAGACCTTCGACTTCACCAAGCGCGAATTCTTTGAGGTCCAAAACGCCGCCGAGCGCGAAGTGCCCAAGGTCAGCTTTTCGTAATCTTGAATCCCGTAAGCCCAGGGTTTCTTCGGCGAACGGATGAATCGCCCCGGCTTCTCGCCGGGACTGGATCGAAACCGACGGAAATTTCCGATGTGGGAACTGATCCGCGTCAATCGGCGCAACTCCATCCTGTTAATGGCGGTCATGGCGGGTTGCTTAGTGGGCTTGGGCGCCGCGCTCGGCGGCGGCTTTGCCGGACAGGATGGCCTGGTCGGCGGGATTGCCGTCGCCCTGGCGGTATGGGCTGTGCTGGCCATGATCAGTCTAACCGCGGGAGACCAGATCCTGCTGTCTTCGAGTCAGGCCGTGCCCATCACGCCCGAAATTCATCCGCAGCTTTTCAATGTCGTCGAGGAACTCAAGATCGCAGCGGGCCTTCCGGTTTTGCCCAAGATTTATATGATCCACGATCCGACGCTGAACGCCTTCGCTACCGGACGCAGTCCAAAATCGGCATCCGTGGCCATCACATCCGGCCTGCTGGCCCGGCTGAATCGCGATGAATTACAAGGCGTAATGGCCCACGAAATAAGCCATATTGTCCATCGGGATATTCTATTTGTCACCCTGGCGGGGGTGATGCTCGGCAGCGTTGTTTTGCTCAGCCGGATTTTCCTGCGGAGCACCTATTACGGGTCGATGGGATCGCGCCGTCGGTATTCCTCGCGCGGTTCACAGGGGGGCGCACAGGCGCAGGCCATCCTGTTCGTAATCGCCATTCTTGCCGCTATTCTTGCGCCGATTCTTGTCCAAATATTTTACTTCGCCCTTTCCCGCCAGCGCGAGTATCTGGCCGATGCCGGCGCAGCGCGACTGACCCGTTATCCGGAAGGTCTGGCCTCGGCACTGGAAAAGATCGCCGGCAACACCGCCCCCCTTTCGACGGCCAACGAAGTCACCGCCCCCATGTACATCGATACGCCCTTCCGCGGTGGCCGGGCTTTGCATTTATTCAGCACGCATCCGCCCGTGGAGGAACGAATCCGCATCCTGCGAAGTATGAGCCAGGGCGCGGCGCTGAAAGATTATGTCAAGGCCTACCGCCAAACTATGGGCTCGGAAACGGGATTGCCTCTATCGGTCCGAAAGGATACCGAAAGCGTGGACCTTCGCGCTGGTTCCTCCGATCGTTCGACCCCCGCAAACGAGAAGACCGCACGACGGCAAATGAATGATTGGGCACGGCGAGCCAGCGGATTTCTTTTCCTGCCCTGTTCCTGCGGGGTGACTCTGAAGATTCCGCCGAATTATTCCGCCGGGAATGTGGACTGTCCCCGCTGTGGAACGCGATTGACAATTCCCCGATAAGAGGGAAGTGGCTGATCGGTTGCAGGGTTCTGCTGAATGAAAACCCCGGCATAGATTTCCGGGGCTCGTTTGGAGATCGAGGATTTGAAGCCCCGACACAAAGCCAGGGCCTTTTTGATTCAGCGAAGGACCCAGCTTTTGTCCTTGAACGACATGCCGGCAACCGAACGCAGGGTCGCATCTCCGCCGATACCGTATTCCAGCGCCAGCGTTTTGCGGAGGAGGACTTTTTCGGGATTGCCCTGGGTATCTTTGTTGACGGGATGCGGGATCACGACCGTCTCATTGCTCAGTCCCGATATGAACAAGAAGACACTTTTGGCTTTGGGGTCAAAGTCCTGCCAGATAATCGCAACATCACGGGCATTGTCCCGACCGGGCAGAACTTTCGTATTGCAGTGCTCGATCCATTCAAGGAAGGGATATTGACCCTGGTGGAGCCGCTTGATCTGATCGAAAACCACTTTCGAAATCCCTTTTCCGGCCGGAATAACCTTAAAGGAGTCAGTCACCAGATCGCAGGCGGGATAGAACGGGGCTTCCCCGGCACCGGGGGCCTGGGTCAGCGTCAGGATCAGATACCAGAATCGTTTTGGCTGCGTTTCTCCGGGCAGAGTCAGATTGATCTGCCGGGGCTGATCGAAGACAACATGGAAAGTCCAATCCTTCGGTCCCGGAACCAGAGACGGTTTGGGAAAAGCCAGTCCTTCGTCTGCCAGAGACATCACGACCACCGCCATCATCGCCGACATCCAGATTGTCCGCATGGATCCTTTCCTTTCGTCGTTTCGGATTTTCATCAGGGATATTGTACATGGCCGAATGTCGCAGGTAAAGAGGGATTCCAAAAAAGCGGGAGATTTCCGAATCAGGATCGGATTGGCCTTCTGGGAGGTGGAATCGTAACCCCCCGGTGGAAATCGGATTTTCCGAAGGCATCAAACATTTGACTTTTCCCGGTTTCGAAGGGTATAATACGGTTTTCGGATAATTGGACATAACCCGGTCCCCTAACCGGATGGTGTAGGGTGTTGTTGTTCGATGCGGGATCGGAAAATCATAAAGGAGTCGCCAATGACCAAAGGTCAACCGATAACGAGTCCTGTTCATAGCGATAAAACTCCGGAAATCGAGAAGTGGTTCCGTTCGGCGATCAAGGCCGACGCCAGCGACCTTCATTTGAAGGTCGGAATGGCGCCGAAATTCCGGATTCACGGTAAACTGATCAATACCACCGGGGACCTCCTGACCGAAACACGGGCCGAGGAATTGATCTTCGAGATTATGTCAGAAGAGCAGAAGCAGTATTTTATGGAAAACGGCTCGCTGGACTTCGCTTATCAGGTGGGGGACATGGACCGGTTTCGGATCAACGCCTTTCGTCAGCGGGGTTTTATCAGCATGGCCGCAAGACATATCAGCGGACGGATTCCGGCATTCGAAAGTCTGCACATTCCTCCCGTGGTGGAAAAAATCGCCGAACATCACGACGGGCTGGTGCTGGTGACCGGGCCGACGGGATGCGGCAAGACAACTACCATCGCATCGATGATTGACCACATCAATCGTTCGCGGGCATGCCATATCGTAACCGTAGAGGATCCAATCGAATTTCTGCATGTCGATAAGAAGGCGATCGTATCCCAGAGGGAGATCGGCATCGATGTCCCGGATTACGAGGATGCGCTGCGGTCGATGATGCGTATGGACCCGGATGTTGTCATGATCGGTGAAATGCGCGACAACGAGACGCTGACCGCGGCCATGCGGGCGGCCGAAACGGGCCACTTGGTTTTCGCCACGCTTCACGCCAATAACGCCTCTCAGACAATCCAGCGAATCCTGGACCTTTTCCCGCAGGAAGAACGGGATCTGGCGCGGCAGACCTTCGCGATGACGATCCGCGCGGTGGTTAGCCAGATGTTGTTGCCGGGGATTCGGCCGGAGGCCAAGCGGATCCCCGCGGTCGAGATTTTGATTCGAACGCCGATCATTCGCAAGTTGATCGCGGAAAAACGCGAAAGCGATATCCCCACCGCCATTCGGGCCGGCGAGGGCGAAGGAATGCAGGATTTCACCGAAAGTTTGCGAAAACTCGTCCAGGAAGAATGGATCGACTTGAAACTGGCCCGACAATATGCACCGAATGTGGAAGAACTGGATATGGCCCTTAAGGGCATCCGTTCGGCCGCGGCGGGCATTCTATAGCGAACGGAACATGTTAATCATCGAGAACATACTTATTTGGTATTGGAGCCGCTCATGCCGATTGTTTTCGTGGCCAACGCCGAACCTGGCGCTTACATTTCCTTACTCAAATTCGTGCCCCTGATCGGGCTTTTCCTTGTCTGGCTTCCCCTGATCAACTGGGTGTTCCGGGACGCTCAGGAAGTGCAGACGAATGTCAGCAATTGGACGCTGACGATCGTTCTGGTCGGAATGGCGGGATTATTCTTATGGCTTCTGGTGCCGATGTACCTGATCGGCCTTCTCCTCTATGTCATTTCGTTGTTAGCCGCTTCGATGGCGTATGTGATTCACAGAAACGGGCGAGTGGCGGAATTCGAACGGGTTTTAACCTCTTCCCACTTGAAGAGTCTATTCGTCAATGAGAACAAAAAGCTCACCAAGGCCAGCCGGGGAATGACGATTATTACGGCCAACAACAACGAAGTCCCCCTGCCCCGGCCCAAGAGTCGCGAGGCCTTCGGATTCCAGACCCTGTGTGAGATGATTGAAGACGCCCTGTGGCGTCGGGCCACGATCATCCATCTGATGCCCGGCCAGCAGGAGTACGGGGTGACCTATTTTATCGACGGTATGGCCTGCCCCCAGCCCGGCCGATCGCGGGAGGAAGTGGACTACCTTGTGCATTTTCTTAAAGAGGTAGCCGACCTTGATGTGAACGAAAAAAGGAAACCGCAGACGGGAAAATTCCGGATCGTGAAAGATTCCGCCAAGATTCCATGGGAACTGACGACCGCAGGTTCAACCGCCGGCGAACAAATCAAGCTGCTCAAAAAAGAAGAATACAGCTTGCTCAAGCTGGAGGACCTGGGCATGACGCCGGAACAGGTGGAAATCTTCCGGCAATTTCGAAGTCTGGACCGGGGATTGATTATCCTGTCGGGACCACCCAAGAGCGGTGTCACTTCGACCATGTACACGATGTTGCGGAACAACCACGACCCGTTCATGAATAATATTAACATGCTGGAGAAGAATCCGGCCGCGGACATTCCGAATGTCACACAATATGAATATTCGTCGGCTGAAGCCGGCGTAACCTATCCCCGCAAATTGCAGACCGTCTTGCGAACGGGTCCCAATATCATCGGAATTGAGGCCTGCGACGAAAAGGAATGCGCGGGACTGGCCACACAGGCGGCGAAAGACGGATTGATCGTCTATGCGATGATAGAGGCCGGCAGCGTCCTTCAGGCCCTGAGCAAATGGATTCAACTGGTGGGAGATAAGAATCTGGCGGCGTCAACCCTGACGGCCATCGTCAATCAGCGAATTGTCCGGGTGCTGTGCGAGCAATGCAAACAGGCATACCAGCCCAACCAGGATTTGTTCCGAAAGTTCAATATCCCAGCCGACAAGATCAAGGTCCTGTATCGCCCCGGTGAAATCGAGTACGATAAACACAACCGACCCATCATTTGCGAGGCCTGCCAGGGGACGGGGTATCTCGGCCGAACCGGAGTATTCGAAACGATTATTCTGGACGACAAGCTACGAGAAGCGATTCGTACCGCTTCCGCCGTCAAGGACATCGCGGCTGCTTTCCGAAAAGCGGGAATGCTTTACCTCCAGGAACAGGCCATTAAAAAAGTGGCCAAGGGAACCACTTCCATCCAGGAAGTCATTCGGCAACTGGCCGTTCCGCAGACGGCCTCCGCCGCCAAACCCTCGAAAGACGAACCTGCGCCCGGCAACGCCGGATGATGACTGGGAGACACTTATGCTGGCTTTAATCATGATTTTGATAATCGTCTTGCTGACGATGGCCGTATTCTATCTGAAATGCGAAGTCCTGACTTCCATCACCACGCTGTTATCTGCCGTGTTTGGCATCATCGCCGCTCTGGGATATCACGAGGTCCTGGGTAGCTTCATCCTTTCCAAGGGATACGGCGGCATTCATGTTTATTGGGCTTCGGCTTTACTTCTGTTCATCGTGGTTTTCGCTCTGCTTCGAACCGTCGCATACGAAATTCTCAATCCGAAAATCGAGTTCACTCCCCTGATCAAA
>JAAYVQ010000491.1 GCA_012517095.1 Phycisphaerae bacterium
CGGAACTCGTTGAGAACAGGTTTTCTCGTACCCCCGTATCATCCGATACGCCAGCGCCAGCGGCACGATCCCCACCGCCCCGAAGCTGCAATCGATCCACCGCCAGTACGGCGGGATCCCGCCGAGCGGCCCGAAGATCATCGCCACCGGAAACACCAGCACGCACGCCAGCATCCCCCACTGCACGATCCACACATTCCGCACCGGGTCCCGGATCGCCCCGACAAACGCCAGCCCGATCATCCCATGCCCGAACGCCAGCCAGTCCATCCCATACAGGATAAACGGATACCGCTGGGCCGTTTCGTGCACGCCCTCATACGCACGGGCCATCCACGCAGCCATCCCCGGCATCAGCCGCCCCAGCCAGGTGTCGGCGTTGAAAATCGCAACGAGACACTTCGTCTCCCATCTCAACGGAATCGCCGTCAACCCGCTGGCGATCAGCCCCACCATAAATCCGACCAGCAGCAATTGAATCTCGAGCAGCCGGTTTTGCAGAGTCTTCATCGTTGCCCCTTTCTCGTCGGAGAATCCTTCCCCCACAATCAATGACGATTCAGACACACCGCATCGAATCACTTCTGAATCTTCCAGGTTAGTTCGGATTTATCGACGATGATTGTTTCACTACTTCCCCGGACGATGGCCTTTTCCCCATCCCACACGATCAGAATCCACCGGTCCCCAACCAATGCCGATATGTTTCCGTCTGCCTCGAACCGCGTGTCGGCTGTTCCATCGTTGTTGAGATCGGCAAAACAAGGTTCCAAAGGGGCCTGCCCAGGCTTTTTCATCAAATCGAGCAGTTGTCGATAATACTGTATAGGATGTACGGAAAAGATCTTCTTCATTCCTGGTGGCCTCGGCCAGCCATCATAGTCGATTGGGCTATTTTGACAGACAACGCCATCCACATACCGCCATTCCCTCCCTTCCACCGCCTCAAAGATGTATGGAGTATTCTCCGGAATTGAGACACTGCCTTCAAGAACGACTGCGATCGGTCTGATCAGACGGTTTCCATCAACCTTGCTGATCTCGAATAGAACATCCTTGTCATTGTTCTGTAACGGGATTCGCCTCCCCTCGATAAACAACCTGATCGGTATTGGGTATCCCAGAATACCATCTGTTCCCGAAGGAATATTCTGCGATATCAGGGGAATAGACGGGAGTTTTGGCCGTTGAGTCGTTTCCCAGTCGACCTCTACTCTTAATGGCCGGCTGGATATCGAAAACCGATCATAAACAGGATTCTTGTGAAGGGTTTCGATGGTATCGGCATGTTCCCACTCCCGATGCAGGGCCTTGGCCAGCAACATGGCCTTGTGTTGGATATATAGATCGTTGTCGGCCAGACATCTCTGTATCAGGTCCTTCAATCCCGTTCCCCCGCAGCTCAGGACTGTCAGTGAATTGTACTGATGGTCGGGTTCATAATCGCGTCGAGGAATTTCCAGGTAGATATCCAACACATCCGGAAGGACCACATCCAAATTATCCGTAAGGAATGCTGCCGTGCCGACGGAATCCAACGACTTGTGTTGTTTGGCCAGACGGAGTTGTCTTAATGTTGATTGGCAATAATCAGACAGTTCGTGACCTTCCAGGATTCGCAGGGCTTTCTCACAGGCGTAAAATAAAAACCAGTGTCGGGTCTCCTGCTGAATCCGTCGGATTGCCGAAACAGCCGCAGTAGATCGGATTTTTCCTAATGCCTCGACGGCATACCACTGCATCCAACTGTCATCTTCTTCCAGAACATCCAGATAAATCGCCTCCGCGTCTGGCCTTGGATATTTCGATAATACATATGCGATCCTGGCTCGTGTACTTTCGTCCGGATGGGTCCAGTAAGAATCCAGCAATACTTGTCGGGAATCGGCGGTATCCAGATTCGCCAACCAAGACACTGAATGAAATCGGCGATCTTGATGGGTATCCTGAAGCTGTTGTTGCAGTGCCGATGTTACCTCATCAATCGTTCGGCCGGGGGCAGGGACAGCATCAACCTCTGCTTCGCATAATCCGAATGAGGTTTGAAATTTCCACTCGGTGTACAGCCGTTGATAATAATAATTGTCGGGTTGTGTCATTCGTCTCGGATACCCTGAGATGGGGAAGTCGTAGTGAGTCACGATCAGAATCCCTCTGTACTGTTCGGGAGACACAATTTCGAATATACGACCTACAATTTCATTTTCATTTTTTGGTTCTCGCACGGCGCGTTCACGCAGGTGCTGCGAGTTCCCGTGATTACAGGTTTCATATCCCAGCATCTGGACGATCACGGTCCTTTCTTTGGATGGATCCCGAAAATCCAGGTCAAACTGACCCTCCGTTTTCCGTCCTTTCCAACCCAGAATTATTCTTCCATATCGTTGAATGCCTTCCATATTCTCCTGATCGAAAGAACCGGATATGGATAAACCCTCAATGAGAGAATCTTCTCCGGATGGGGAGAATATTTCGAAGGAACGGCCCTCGTTCCACCATACTCTCCAGCAAATACTGTAAGGGTATCCACGATCCGTAACCAGTACCTCTTCGAATGAGCGGATAATGAGACCCATCTCCGGATGCAGCGGATACAGGATTTCCCACGAAGTCCCGACCAGCGAGGGGTTGGTTTCCTCTTGTTGCCCCATGTCGGCCTGACCGAATGATACGCCCCAAAGTATCCCCGCAAGAGCTCCGATCGATGCAAATCGCCTCATGGCCGTCTCCTTTCTCGCCGAATATTTCCCGTTCTACAATCCAAGACGGCCGAGTCTGGAATTACCTGACAATAATCTATACGAAAGTGTTAAATTCCCCCTTTGTTCTCAATCCAAAATCCGTGTAATCCGCGCAATCTATGGTTAATCCTTTCTTGGCGGCTCTGCGTCTTTGCGTGAGGAAAATTTCGCCCTTTCCTTGGGTGAAATCCGATAACACCAATGGCGTTTTCAATGGTAATATCCGTCTTTTTCGGATGAGACGATGCAAGGATTCCCATGATCGACCGTAATACGAATCGAATGCACAACCCCGCCCTCCTGCTGGCCGGCCTGCTGGCCCTTCTGGTCTGTTCGGCCGCGGCCTTCGGCCTGAACCTCGACCGTCTCAGCGAAGCAGACCGCACGCTCCACAACTCCATCCTCGCCAAGCTCGACCCGATGATCGCCGGGCTTCGCGGCTCGCCCGCCCTGACGACCCTGACCCTCGAACGGCTCTTCAATTCCCTCGACAGCTCCGAACAGACCTACCTCAAGGGCTTTTTATCCATCGACCCCAACGCCGTCAACTTCAAACAGCCCTATGTGGGCCTATCCTTCGGGGACCCCAATCTCGTCCCGCTTCGCCAAAAGGTCACCCCCCTGCAGGGCAAACCGTACTGGCTGCCCGTTCAATACCTGCCCCGGCAGGTCAGCGCCCAATTCCGGCTCATGTCCGACCAGATGCACAAAGACATCGGCCGCCGGGTATTCGTCGAGTCGGGGTTCCGCAACAGCGCCTTCCAGTTGTACCTGTTTCTGTCCAGCATGAGGCGGCACAACTACTCCGTCCGCGAGACGGTTCGTTTTGTCGCCCTGCCCGGCTATAGCGAGCATGGCATGCCCGCCCGACAGGCCATCGACCTGCTCACGCAGGAGGGATTCAATGTCGATACGCCGCCCGACCGCTATGAGCGATCGCCCGAGTTTCAGTGGCTGACGAAAAACGCCCGCCGATTCGGCTTTGTCCTGTCGTATCCTCGGAACTCGCCGACCGGAATTTCCTACGAACCCTGGCACTGGCACTTCGAGTCGGCACTGGTTCCGAAGACAACGAGCGAATCGGCCGTGACGACCGCCGACGCCAATTTCCCTTCCTCTGCGAGCCAGCCATGAGCCGATCGTCGTTCTGGAAAAATTATTCCTACTCGATCCTGCTGCTGTCGGCCATGCTCGTCGGTTCGGCCATCGGCCTGGTCTTCGGCAAAAGCGCCGAATGTCTCAAACCCTTCGGCCAGGTCTTTCTGAATCTGCTGTTTGTCCTGGTCGTACCGGTGGTCTTCTTCTCGCTGTCGTCGGCCATCGCGTCGATGTCCAATCCCTCGCGTCTCGGCCGGATCCTGATGTGGATGATCCTGATCTTTGTCGCAACGGCCGTGATCTCTTCATCTCTGATGGTTGCCGGCGTACTGGCCGTCCCGCCGGCCCAGGGCTTGTCGATCAAAATGACCGAAGCCCCGAAAGCCGAATCCGTTTCCATCGCCGACCAGATCGTCAACACGCTGACCGTCGGCGAATTCTTCGAACTCCTGCGGCGCAAAAACATGCTGGCCGTGATCGTCTTTTCGATTCTCGTCGGCCTGGCCGCATGCCTGTCGGGCGAAAAAGCCCGGCCCTTCCGCGCGTTTCTGGTCTCCGCCAATGAAGTCATGTTCAAGGCCCTGTCGCTGGTGATGCTCTACGCTCCGATCGGACTGGCCGCCTGGTTTGCGTATCTGATCGGCGTGTTCGGACCCGAACTACTCGGCTCTTACGCCCGCGCAGTCGCTTTGTATTATCCGCTTGCTTTCCTCTATTTCTTTGTCTTCTTTACAATGTATGCATGGATCTCCGCCGGTCGCCCCGGTGTCGTCCGCTTCTGGCCAGCCGTCATTCCGCCGGCACTGACTTCGTTGGCCACCGGCAGCTCGCTGGCAACCGTTCCCGTCAGCTTACAGGCCGCAAAACGCATCGGCGTTCCTGCGGATATCCGCGAACTGGTCATCCCCATCGGCGCGACGATCCACATGGACGGATCGTGTCTGGCGGCGATCTTGAAAATCGCGGTCTTGTTCGGCTTGTTTGGCCGCCCGTTCGAGGGTGCCGCGACGATTTTCGGAGCGATCGGCGTTGCGATCTTGAGTGGCGTCGTCATCAGCGGAATTCCCAGCGGCGGAATGCTCGGCGAGTTGCTGATCGTTACGCTGTATGGATTTCCTCCCGAAGCGCTGCCGGTGATTTCGATGATCGGCACGCTCGTTGATCCGCCGGCGACGATGGTCAACGCCACCGGCGACACCGTCGCCGGGATGCTGATCTCGCGAATCCTTGGTGGAAAGCGGTGGCTGGCACAACCTCCGACCGTTGAAGCGGTATGAGTCTTCCGTTTTCTCACGGGGCGGCGGTCCTGGCGGTCCTGCTGGTCGTCGAATTGGGATTGATGGCCCTGGCCGGATCGAAGCGGTATTCGTTTTTGTTCAAAGTCCTTCCCGCGGTTTTCTGGATCTACTTTTTGCCGATGGTTCTCTCGACGGCCGGAGTCGTGGACCGGACCGCCGTGATCTATTCACAGCTCAGCGAGCAGATCCTTCCGGCCGCATTGTTTCTGCTGTTGTTGGCAGTGGATCTGCGGGCGATTGTCCGCCTGGGGCCGTGGGCGATCGGGATGTTCCTGATCGGATCGGGTGGGATCGCTCTTGGGACCTTGACGGCCTTTGCGATCTTTCGGCCGTGGGTCGGCGGCCAGTTCTGGTCGGGCTTTGCGGCGCTAAGCGGGTCCTGGTCCGGCGGCAGCGCCAACATGGTCGCCGTCAAAGAGGCCTTTGGCACCCCGCAGGAGATCTTCGCCCCGATGGTGATCGTCGATACGATCGTCTCCTACACCTGGATGGCCGTACTCTTGTCGCTGGCCCGGTTTCAACGGCGTTTTGATGCGTGGAACCGTTGCGATCGGACAGTCGTGGACCACCTGCGAAAAGCGCAATCGGCGCCGGAGGATACGACCGCCCAGTTACCCATTCGGTTTCTCGGCCGAATCCCTCGCTGGATCCAATATCTGTTTATCCTCGCATGTCTGCTGGCGGCCGCGTTCGCCGTCACGCAGATTTCATACGCAATCGCGGCATGGATCCCGGCGAGCAAGACATTTTCCAAGCTGGCCTGGGTGATCATCTTGTCCAGTTCCGCGGGATTATTGTTTTCCCTGGCACGGATTCGGGCGCTGGATGGAATCAGCCAGAAATGGGGATATGTGTTGCTCTATCTGGTCCTGGCCGCAATCGGAGCCCAGGCGGATCTGTCGCGGATCGGCTCGGCCTATCGGCTGATCCTGGCGGGATTTCTGATGGTTTCGATCCAGGCGGGGTGCCTCTTCGTCGCAACGCGAATCCTCAGGGTGCCGCTGGGCCTGGCCGTCACGGCCAGCCAGGCGAACATCGGCGGCGTGGCCTCGGCGCCGGTAGTGGCGGAAAGTTTTTTCCCCGGCATGGCCTCGGTCGGTTTGCTCATGGCCATCCTCGGCAACATCATCGGGACCTATGTCGGAATCCTGACCGGCACAATCCTCCAATTCATTAATCGATAAAGCCACAGATGACATGTTGCCGGAAACCAATCACAACCGAGATGGTTGTACTACGGCTATTTGACCTCGGCGACGATGACGACGAAGTTGTGGCCGGATTTTTTGGCGCACTTGGGGCAGGTGGTGTACCACATGTACCACTTCGTGATCGTCAGACCGCGGCCGGTCGCAAGGGCAGCGAAATCCTTGCACCATTTGCCGGTGTCCTTGAAGGGGCCGTCATACACCTTGCTGAAGAACTTACCGGTGAGGGTTGTATTTTGCGCGCCGGGGATGTCGCGATCTACGGCCAGATACACATCCATATTCCATTTGGAGGTGTGGTCGGCCAGACACAGGTTGTCGGGGATCGTCGCCCCGGCCGACTTGACCCGGGCGTCCAGACGCCGCATCACCTTGCCGAAGTTCATCGGCATATAGAACAGCGTAAAGACCTTGTCGCGGATGAAGCGTTTGTTTGTCCATTCGAAGACCTTGTCATCCCAAGGGGCGGGATCGAAGGGCGGACAACATTCAACAGGTTGCTCAACCATAAATTCGCCTTTCTTGTCTGGGTCCTCGAGATAGATTTCGCCATCATCGCCTTGCACTGTTGCGTTCAGAGCCGTTGCGATCTGCAACATTTTGGCGATGATCGGAGGGTCGGGATTTTTCGCAACAATTTCCCCGTCGAGCCAGTCCAGCCACGGCTCGGGATATTCCGACCGTTTGAGGATACGGGCAAAATAGGGGCCGTTGTCCGGATCCAGACGAAGCTGGGGATCGTTGGCCACATAGGCCAGCCATTCGTCGGCGCTGATCTCGGGGCCGGAATCGTCGGCCCAATCTTTTTTGCGCGTGATGTGAAGGTTGTAGCCCATGA
>JAAYVQ010000085.1 GCA_012517095.1 Phycisphaerae bacterium
ACCTGCTTGTACCATCAGGAGCGGAATGCGGCATCATATGAATCGCGAAAACGAAAACAGAAAACCAAACGCCTCATCACCGACAGCTCATAGCGCTGTCATACTAAATTCTAAACAAAACCAGAAATTCAAATATGTAACATCAAAACGAATGAGCGAAACACAAGTCAATACGACGAAACGCAAAGGGTTGGCAGAGTTGCTGAACCCGGGATTTCTGGCTCGGTTGGATACGCTGGATGTGCTGAGCCATCGGATGCTGCACGGGCGGTTACACGGCCAGCGGCGCAGCAAGCGGCGCGGCCAGAGCGTGGAGTTCGCCGATCATCGGGGATATGTGCCCGGCGACGACCTGCGGTTTGTCGATTGGAACATTTACGGGCGGCTGGAACAACTGGTGATGAAGCTGTTCCTGGAAGAGCAAGACCTGACGGTTCATCTGATGCTGGACACGACCGGATCGATCGCCCTGCCGGATGCGGCCAAGTCACGGTATGTCCTGCAACTTGGCGCGGCGCTGGGGTATATCGCACTGGCGGGGAACAACCGCGTATCGCTCAGTTCGTTCGGCGACGGCTTGTCCGGGCAACTGGCGAACATCCGCGGGCGGGTGTATCTGCCGAGAATGGCGGAATTTCTGCTGACGCGAAAGCCGGAGGGCATCAGCGACTTTGACCGGGCCTGCAAGCAGGCGGTCGCGGGACGGATCGGCAGCGGCGTGATGATCGTGGTGTCGGATTTTCTCTTCAAGGAAGGATACGCCGACGGCCTGCGACGGCTGATCAGTTCACAGTATGAATTGTATGCGATCCAGGTGCTGAGCCCGCAGGAAACCGAACCGACGATTTCGGGAGATCTGAAACTGGTGGATGTCGAAGACGGTGACACGGCGGAGATTACCGTCAGCGCGGCATTGCTGAAATACTACAAAAAGAATCTGGCGGCCTACTGCAACGAGTTGAAGGATTTTTGCGTGGGCCGGGGCGGAGCGTATGTGCTGGCCAACACCGCCACGCCGATTGAAACCCTCGTGCTGAATACGCTGCGGCGGATTCGGCTGGTTCGATAACGGAAACGACGATGGAATGGATCACTCCACTCACGGGATTATTTGCCGGCGGGATCGCGATATCCGGCCTGGTGATCCTGTATTTTCTCAAGCTGCGGCGGACCGAGCAGATGATCTCCTCGACGCTGCTGTGGAAACGGGCGGTACAGGATCTGCAGGTCAACGCGCCGTTTCAGCGGCTGCGGCGGAATTTGTTGCTGCTCCTGCAGCTCTTGGCGCTGGCGGTGATGGCATTGGCGCTGGCGGGACCAATATTGTCGTTAACCCGCGGGCCGGGCAAGCGAATGGTGATCCTGATTGACCGGTCGGCAAGCATGAACGCGACGGATGTTTCACCGAGCCGGCTGGAGGAGGCCAAGCGGCAGGCACGGGTGTTCGTCGAATCCATGAGGAACCGCGCCGCGTTTTCGCTTCAGGATTCGTCGGACCAGGCGATGGTGATCGCGTTCGACGACCAGTGCAAGGTGATGAGCAATTTCACGGCCGACAAGCGGCAGTTGCTGGCGGCGATCGACGCGATCGAGCCGGGTGACGGGCGAAGCCGTCTGGCCGAATCGATCACCGTGGCGCGGGCGTTCGCCCAGTCGATGGGCGAGGACGCCAACAATCGCAGTTCGCAGGAGCCGGCGACGCTGGTTCTGTTCAGCGACGGGCAGATCGCAGACCGGGATGCGGTCGCAGTCGGGCCGGACGAGGTACGATTTTTCGCGATTGGATCGGTCGTGGAGAATGTCGCTGTGACAGCGATGCAGGCGCGGCGTTCGTACGAAAATCCGGAACAGGTGACGGTATTCGCATCTCTGGCCAACTATGGGGCGGCGGCCGTTCGATGCGACATACAGATCGCCGTCAATGGGGATGTGCGGCAAGTCCAAAACCACGAAATCCCCGCGAAGAAGATCGAGGGGGAACCGCCGCAGGAACGACCGGGAAAGCTGACGGTGGAGTTTACGCTCAATCAGGCCGGTGGCGCCGTCGTCGAGGTACGGCATACGGCCAAGGATGCCCTGGACCGCGACAATATGGCATGGTCGATTATCTCGCCGCCGAAACAGATGCGGGTGCTGCTTGTTACGGAAGGCAATGCGGTGATGGAATCGGCACTAAAGGCCTGTCCCATTCAGCGGTTGGAGGTTTGCACCGGCGCACAGTTTGACGCAATGGACGCGGCGGCGATGAATGCCCAACCGCCGTACGACATCATTGTTCTCGATAAACACAATCCCAAGTCGTTACCGAAAGCGTCTTATATCGTTTTTGGATTGGCGCCGGAGGGAATCGAGGTCAAGACGGCGGCCGAGCCCTTGGAAAACCAGCCGATCCTCGATTGGCGCGCACAACATGCGATTCTGCGATATGTGAATCTGACCAACGTATTCGTGGTTAAAGCGGCAAAGATCGCCCTTCCTCGGGATGCGCAGACGCTGGCGGAATTCCGCGACAGCCCCGCGATCGCGATCCTGCGACACGGAGGCAATGCACTGCTGCTGGTTGCGTTTGATATCCTCGAATCAAACTGGCCATTTGAGCCGAGTTTTATCCTGTTCTGGTACAATGCGCTGGCGTATTTGGGCACGCAAACGGGCGAGCAACTGACGGCGAACCTGCTGACCGGCGAGCCGATCGTCATCGAAGGCCTTCCGGCGGGGGCGACGGGAACGCTGACGGACCCGGAGGGGGTCGGCGAGCCGATCTCCAGCGGTCAGGGGGGGATTATCCGGTATCCACAGACGGATCGGGCGGGGGTTTATACCGTCGAACTGACGCAACAGCCAGCCAAGGCGTTCGCGTTAAACCTTCTCAGCGAAGAGGAAAGCAAGATCGCGCCGGTGAAGGAGCTGACGCTGTCAAGTCGGACGGTAACCTCAGCGGATCGGGCAATGGGACGGGCGAATGTCCCGCTCTGGCCGTGGATCGTTCTGACGGCGCTGGTTCTTGTATGCGGGGAATGGATTTTATACAATTCGCGGATTCGGTTGTAAGGGCATACCCGGGAGAGCATTATGAATCGAAAGCGAATCTGGATATTGTTTCTTGCGGTCTTTGTGTTTTCGGGCACGGCTCCGGCGAAGGAAGAACCCTTCAATGTCGATGTCTTTTTCGGCTGGGGTGGGTGTTACCGGCCGATGGACTGGACACCGGTGGAGATCAACATTCAGGGAAACCTGAAAGAGCCGTTCGAAGGGACATTCGTATTGTCGGCCCGACAGGATGAACTCAATACGATGAATCTCGTCCACCGATTCGTCCTGACGCCGGAGATTCCCTTGCACATTCCTCTTGTGACCAAACTGGCGTTCGCGGCTGACAAGTGCGCCGTAAGGATCGAGGGCCAGCGGGGTCGCGTATTCTGGAGCGGCAACTATGACCTGTGGGATTTTTCCGGACAGAAACAACTGCTGACCTCGGTGGGCGTTCACGATATTCTGATCGGTTTGATCGGGCAGCGAAGACACGGAGTGTTGCAGACCGCGCGGCAGGCGGTGGCGGTCAGCGAACTGGCAAAAGGCCAGGTGTATATCCAGGACAAGATAGCCCGTACGGCGCCGTGGGACTGGACGGGATACGCATCGCTGGATCTCCTGATTCTGTACGACCCGGTATGGAGCGAGTTTCATCCGCATCAATTGCGGGGGATCAGCGAATGGGTTCGCAACGGTGGATCGCTGTTGTTGATCTACGCAACCAATCCCCCCGCCGCGGACAATCCGATCGCACAGCTTCTTCCCTTTGTGCCGACGGCGCCAATGAATGTAACCATCCCCACAGAGACCCTGGCTAAGTGGAATCTTCGGGGCGATCAGCCGGAAGCGATCGCGGCCAGTCCCATCGCGGGCAATCCGCCCAGTCCTGTCTGGCGATATGACGGCCGGGTGGAGCAGGGACATGTATTTGCGGTCGGACAGGTGGGATTCGGGCGAGTCGGCGTGCTGACTTTCGATCCGGGAAATCTGTCGGACGCTCAGAAGACGATCACCTCGCAGTTCTGGGTCGAACGATGCAACGCGGTCCTGACCGAAGGAATCGGGGCGATCGCGCCGGAACAAACGGCGAATGTTCAGGAGGCCCAGCGTCGTTTTGAACAACAGAACGAATATTCGCAGATTCCCCGGGGACGGCGGCTGAAGTTCGTCGAGGATGCTACGGCCGAACTGAAAGAGGCCATGCAGTACAATAACTGGAGATTTCAGACCGGATTTAAGCAATCCGCTGGAAACGCGGTGATGGAACACCTGTACAATATCTCGCAGATGCGGCCGCTGAGTATCTGGTGGATCATCGGGCTGTTGACGCTGCTGGCGGTCCTGCTGGGACCGGTGGATTATCTGGTGCTCAAGCGGATGGAGCGGTTGCCGCTGACCTGGGTGACTTCGGCCGGATGGATCGCGCTGTTTACGATCGGGGCGTACTTCGGCGTCCAGGTTCTTCGCGGGGGATCGATGCAGGTTCGTTCGGTGTCGGTGATGGACGGGATTCAGGGGCAGCCCGAATCGAGGGTGACCTATACGACGGGGATTTTCGCGCCGCGGAGCGACGATTATCCGTTGGACAAGCCCCAGGTCCTGCTGGATCGGCGGCAATGGTGGTCAGGGATCACGCCGAGCCAGGAGGATATCTATTCGTACAATCAGCAAACGGCGGGACGAAACCTGTATTGCCTGCAATACGACGGCGCGAACATCCCCTATTCGATCCCGATCAATATCTGGACGATTCAGTGCCTGCAAAACGAGACGGCCGCAGGCGAGGTCCCGATCGACTGTCAGCTCCTGCAAGACGACAGCGGGTACCGGCTGACGATTATTAATCGATCGGCTTCCAAGCTGATGGAGGGTTATGTGCAGCTCGATCCGAAACGACGAATGGATTTTGAAGCCGTCGATCCGGGCGAGACCAAGGAGTTTTCTTCGTTACCCCGGAATCTCTCCTGGGACGATCAGGTCAACGAGAGGATCCCGCGGTATCTGCGGGGTCGGGGAGGGGCGGGGCTTTCGGATCTGGCGGCGTTTTGCAGCACGGGGGTTTTGGCGCGGACGCAGGGAATTCAGCGTTACTTAGAGCGAGGCGCAGCGGTGGTGTGCGTGCGGTTCGAGAATCCGCCGATCCCGTTTTCGTTTGAAGGCCGGATTTATGAACAAAGCCATGTGCAATGGGTGCGACAAGTGATCTTTCCAACCGAGCAGAAAGAGCAGGGAAAACCATGATCGAGATCAAAGGGCTGTGTAAATATTACGGGGACCTGGCGGCGCTGGTCGATCTGAACCTGACGATCCGCGCGGGGGATATCTTCGGGTTCATCGGGCCCAACGGCGCAGGCAAGACGACAACGATGCGAATCCTGGCGACGCTGCTGGAGCCAACGCGGGGACAAGCATTCATCGACGGGCAGGATGTGACGCGCCACGGACGCGATGTCCGCCGCAAGGTCGGATATATGCCGGACTTCATGGGCGTATATGACGACCTGAAGGTGTTCGAGTACCTGGAGTTTTTTGCGGCGGCGTTCTCGATCGAGCGAAGCAAACGCAAGTCGATCGTCGAGGGCGTGCTGGAGTTGACGGATCTGACCAGCAAGAAGGCCGCGGCGGTTGATAGCTTGTCGCGCGGAATGCAACAGCGGCTGGGACTGGCGCGGGTATTGATCCACGACCCGAAGGTGTTGATCCTCGACGAACCGGCCAGCGGGCTTGATCCGCGGGCGCGAATCGAGATTCGCGAGCTGCTGCGGGAACTGAAGCGGATGGGCAAGACGATCATGATCTCCAGCCACATCCTCAGCGAGTTGGAAGAGATCTGCGACCACATCGGGATCATCGAACGCGGCCATCTGGTCTTCAGCGGAACGATGGAGGAGATCCGGCGACGGGTGGGCGTGCAATGCAAGGTCAAGGTGCGCGTGATCGACCGCGCCGAGCGGGCGGTGGAACTGTTGTCATCGCTGCCCCAGATCAAGGAAGTCAAACTGGACGGCGACCATTTGGATATCACCTTTCAGGAGGGCCACGAGGGCGACGGTGTGATCGCACGGACGCTGGTTAACGGCGGGCTGGATGTGGTGTCCATCGAACCGGAACAGGTGAAGCTGGATACGGCATTCCTGCAATTGACGCAGGGAATTGTTCATTAGTTGACAGCGGGTTCGGCGCAGATAATCAG
>JAAYVQ010000492.1 GCA_012517095.1 Phycisphaerae bacterium
AGAGGCGGAAAAGACCAATCGATTCAGCGAAAACGCCATGTTGAAGATTCTGGAGGAACCGCCCAAACATTGTACCATTATCCTGCTGTGTACGCAGGCGGATTTGCTTTTGCCGACGATCCGCTCGCGTTGTCAGTTGATTCGATTCGGGCCGGTGGACGAATCGGTGATTGTTGAGCGACTGGTCGGGCAAGGCGTGAAGGAGTCTGAGGCCGTATTCTGGGCGCGATTCAGCCAGGGGAGTCTGGGAGTTGCGCAGGTGTGGGCGGGTACGGATATCGGGGAACCATCTCTCTATCAGACCAAACGCGAGTTGGTGGACCGACTGGCCAATCTTCGGCCGGGGGAGGTTCTGGAGACAGCAGAACGCCTGACGAAAACCACCAAGGAGATTGCCGAGGCCTGGGAGAAGGGGGCCGAGAATGCCAACAAAAGCGACCTGCAGCGCAAGGCCCGCAAAGGGTTGCTGCGGATGATCATCGGTGTTTATGAGGATGCGATGACATCGGCTGTATCCCCGGGACGGGCTTTAATCCACGCAGACCAGTCCGAAGCAATCGCGCGGATCCGGCAGGGACCCGATGCCGAGACGCTGGCTGATGGGATTGAGGCGGGGTATGAAAAACTGCGATGGATCGAATCGCATGTCAACGAACGATTGATTTTCGAACAGTACTTGTTCCGTCTGTGTGGTTGTGATACAATACAGGTCTTGAGTATGGAATGAGTATAAGGAATAAATCGATCCGGCTGGCAGGATCCGGCGGGCCGGTGTTTATTGTTGCGGGAATTCATGACGCAGACTGACGCCCAGAAGAGCAAGGGGCAAAAAACTCGACGATTGATGCTGGTCCGGTATGGCAAGATGGGCCTGTTGGGCTGGATCGAACATAACGAACCGGAAGTCCCTAAGACACCGACCAAGGTGGTTATCAAAACCACCCGTGGTTTGGAACTGGGGGAAGTGGGTGGTTCATTTTGTTACAAGTCGGGCCAGTTCAAAAGTTCACCTGAGCAGGTGACGACCTACTACAATCCCTCGGATCCGAAAGAACACCCGATTGTGGACGGCGGCACCTTTGTTCGATTTGCCACCGAGGAAGATCTCCGTGAGGCCGAACACCTGGAAGCGTCGGCACAGGAAGAGGCCAAGACCTGCATGAAATTTGTGCGGGAGATGAACCTGCCGATGAAAATCATTGAGGCCGAACACCTCTTCGGAGGCGAGCGGATCATCGTGTATTTCAGCAGCGGCGGCAGGGTCGATTTTCGGGATCTGGTTCGGCGACTGGCCAAGGAATACCAGACGCGGATCGAGCTTCGTCAGGTCGGCTCGCGCGACGAGGCGCGGCTGATCAGCGACTTCGAGAGTTGCGGACAGGAGTGTTGTTGCCGGAGGTTTTTGAAGATTCTGGACCCGGTGAATATGCGAATGGCCAAGCTGCAGAAGGCCACGCTGGACCCATCGAAGATATCCGGCCATTGCGGACGACTGAAATGCTGCCTGCGCTACGAGGATGAGATTTACAAGATTCTTAAAGAACAATTACCGCGTAAAAATTCCTGGGTGCAAACCCCCAAGGGCCCGGGCCGGATTTTCGATACGCAGCTCCTGACCCAGCAGGTGGTTGTCCAATTAGACGAAAACGACCGGGAAACCTTTTCCGTGAAGGAGGTTTCTCCATTGGCGGGTCCGCCGGAGGGCGTGACCTGGCATTTGTTTCGACCGCCAATTCCCGGGCAGCCGCCACAACAACAGGGTCGTCCCGGAGATCGAGGCCGGTCATCGGGACCCCAGAATCGGCCGGGGCAAAATCAGCGGCGCGACCGACGAGATCGCCCTCCACGGCACGAAGACCGCCGAAACGGACGAAATGCCTATGAACCCGAGCCCCCTGTTCCGATGGATTCTGACATCCCGGTGGAGGAATCGGAATTGCGGCCCCAACAAGCCGAGGATCCGAATCAAGATCCGCTGGTGCAGGATGTTCCGGAATTCAATGAACCAATCGGCAATGAGGGTGATCTACAGGAAGACAATCCGGGATTTTCGGACGATGGGTCCGAGTCCTCGCAGGATAAGGATCAACCATGACGCGAAAGATCGTCGTAACCTCGGCGCTGCCGTATGCGAATGGTCCCATTCATATTGGGCATCTGGTCGAGTACCTTCAGACGGATATCTGGGTACGATTTCAGAAGTTGTGCGGCAATACCTGCCTGTATTTCTGTGCGGATGACACCCACGGCACACCGGTAATGATCCGGGCGCGGCAGGAGGGGATCAGTCCCGAACAACTCATTGAACGGGTCCGCCGCGAACATATCCGGGATTTCACGGGATTCGGAATCGAGTTTGACAATTATTATTCAACGCACTCGCCGGAAAACCGCGTATTCAGCGAGACGATCTATCACGGCGCGACCCAGAGCGGTTCGATCGTCAAACGCGAGGTCGAGCAGGCCTACGATGAACAGAACAAGATGTGGTTGCCGGACCGTTACATCAAGGGGACCTGTCCGAAGTGCCAGGCGCCGGACCAGTACGGTGACTCCTGCGATGTGTGCGGGGGGCATTACCGGCCGACGGAACTGATCAATCCCTACAGTTCGCTCAGCGGCAAGACGCCCGTGTGGAAAAACAGCACGCATATCTTTTTCCGCCTGTCCGACTACGAAACCCGACTTCGCGGACTGATGGACGCCGGCTATGTCCAGCCGCAGGTCCGTAACAAGATGGAAGAATGGTTCCAGGCGGGGCTGAAGGACTGGGACATCTCCCGCGACGGGCCCTATTTCGGTTTTGCGATTCCGGGCGAAACGGATAAGTATTTCTATGTATGGCTCGACGCTCCGATCGGTTACATGGCTTCGTGCAAGAATTACTGCGATCGTAAGGGGCTGGATTTCGAACAGGTCTGGAACAGCGGGCAATTCGAGTTGTACCACTTCATCGGCAAAGATATCATGTATTTCCATGCCCTCTTCTGGCCTGCGACACTGCTATCGGCCGGTTTTCGGACGGCCAACAAACTGTTCGTGCATGGTTTTCTGACGGTCAATGGCCAGAAGATGAGTAAGAGCAAGGGCACCTTCATCATGGCCGAGACCTATCTGCGGCATCTGGATCCGGAGTACCTTCGGTATTACTATGCCAGTAAGCTGGCCGCGGGCGTGGATGATCTGGATCTGAATTTCGAAGACTTCGTGTTGAAGGTCAACGCCGATCTTGTGGGCAAGTTCGCCAACCTGGCCAGCCGTTCGGTGCCGATGATCACCAAGAAGCTCGGCGGCCGGGTGGGGCGGATCGATGAAACCGGACAACGGCTGCTGGCGGGGCTGGAGGCGGCGAAGGATTCGATTGTGGCCGATTACGAATCGCTGAATTATTCATCGGCGGTGCGGACGATTGTCGCACTGGCCGATGAGTGTAATCAGTATGTGGATAACAAGAAACCCTGGGCGACGATTGACGCCGATCCCGAGGGCACGCGAACGGTGCTGACGACGGTGATCAACGCCGTGCGGTATCTGACGGTATATCTAAAGCCCATCCTGCCGAGTTTTGCGGCGAAGGTGGAGACCTGTCTGGATTCGGGATCCCTTTCGCTTGCGGATATCGGTACACGATTCGAAGATCGGGCAATCCGGCCGTATGAACGGCTGGCGGAACGAGTGGATAAGGATAAGGTGGCAGCTATGGTCGAGGAAAGCAAGGAACAATCGCAACCGGCGCAGGCAACTCCTGCGGCCCCGGCAGCCGCGGCGACGCAACTGGCCGAACCGCTGGAGCCGATGTGTACGATCGAGGACTTTACCAAGGTCGATTTGCGGATTGCGCGGATCACCAGGGCCGAGGCGGTCGAAGGCGCCGACAAACTTCTCAAGCTGGAGCTGGATCTGGGAGCCCTGAAAAAGCAGGTCTTTGCGGGCATCGCCAAGGCCTACACGTCGGAGCAACTGATCGGGCGGATCGTTGTCTGCGTGGCCAATCTGCAGCCGCGGAAGATGCGGTTCGG
>JAAYVQ010000009.1 GCA_012517095.1 Phycisphaerae bacterium
AATAGCTGGCAGGCCGACGAAGCGGCCGTCCTGGTTCAGGCCCGTTACAACGATCTCGAAAACACCCGGGTTTCGCTCCGACAAGCCAAAGCCGACCTGATGATTGCGCTCGGCTTTTCGCCGATGGTGGAGATTACGCTTGGCGGCGCGGGAGACAATCCGATCCCGCAAGGACCTGTCGAAGATCTGATCTATCAAGCCCTTCTCCGTCATCCCCAGCTTGCGATTTCTGATCGGGCGGTGGCGATCGAAGAGGAAAAGGTCAAGATTGCACTCTCAGCTTTTCTGCCGCGATTGTATGGATTTGCGACCCACACCCATACTTCGGATTCGACGATGGTAACTTCCAACTACTGGATGGCCGGCCTTTCCGGAGCCGTGTCGGTCTTCAACGGTTTCGCAAATATCAACGAGTATGAAGCGGCCAGAAAAGGTCGGGAGAAAGCGTTCCTTGAGCGGGAACAACTGACCCTGACGCTGATGGCCGAGGTCCTCAAGGCCCATCTGAATCTTCAAACGGCCGAAAACAATAAGGTCCTGGCCGAGAAGAATCTCGGCGTAGCCCAGGCCCGGTTTGATCAGGAACAATCCCGATGGAAAGAGGGATTGGTCACCGGAACGGAGCTACTGTCCGTACAGTCTCAACTGGACCGGGCCCGCATGGGGATTTTGATGGCTCAATATCAATATCAAGTCGGCGTCGCTGCGTTGCGACAGACGATGGGGCTTTCGCCGATCGACACGACCGTTGCATCAGAAATGAGGTAAACCATGGACACAAAACCGAATACTCCAGGACACAATTGGAAGACGACATCGATCGCGACAATCGCGCTGGTGGCCGTAATGGGGGCGGTAGCGGTGTGGAAATTCCGACCGGACTCGACAGCCCGGGCCGCCGACGCATCCACATCGAAAAGCGATACGACTCTATCCTCGAATGTCGAGAGCAGGTCAAAAGTCCCCGTGGCGGTGACTCCAGCGCAGACTCGACTCTTTGAACAACGAATTGAGGTTCAGGGTTCGGTTGAAGCCAAAAACACGGCGATGGTTTCTCCGCGGATTCCCGGCGTAGTCGAAACTCTCTTTGTCAATGAGGGTGATATGGTGGTTGCAGGACAAACCAGACTGTTCGCCACCGATTCGGTGAAGATCGAAAAGGCCGTTCAAATCCAGAAACTCGATTTGGCCGTCGCCCGATGTGCCCAGCGGGAAGCCGTGGCCAACCTGGAACGCAGCCGGGCTGACTTTGAAAAAGCCGAATTGGACTATCGTCGTTTCGAGCGACTTTTGGAAAAGCAGGCGGTAACCCCGGACGCTTTCGAACAACAACAATCCCGTTATCGTCAAACCCAGGCCATGCTTCGGCTGGCCGAGGCACAGATGGATCTGATGAATGAAAAGCAGAAACAGGCCGAGGTTGCCCTTGCCATCTCACAAAAAGATTTGGCCGACTCGGTGATCGTTGCTCCGATCAGCGGCCGAATCAGCATGAAAATGCTGGAATCCGGCGAGATGGGTTCTCCCGGCCAGCCGGTCTTTCGCATCGAAGATCCCTCGCTGGTCGAAATCTCGGCAATGATTCCCGCGAATTTCTATCCGCAGATCATTCCAGGCCAAACCCAGATGAAAATCGGAGTCGCATCGATCGATGTCGGCTTGTTTCCCATTTCGTATAAGAGTCCGACGATTCAGCCGAAACTTCGAACCTTCGAGATCAAGGCCCTTTTGAAAGATCCGCCACCCGTTGTGGTTCCGGGGGCGATGGCCGCGATCTCGGTGGTTTTGGAAAGCCGGAAATCGGTCGGCGTGCCGACTGTGGCCCTTCAAAAACGCGGGGACCGGGCCGTTGTTTTTATCATCCAGAATAATCAGGCCCGTGCGGTTCAGATTGCGACCGGCCTGGAGACCGACGGTTGGACCGAGGTCAAGCAAGGCACTCTCACAGATGGAGTGCCCGTGGTTACGATGGGGCAGTATCTACTCAATGACGGGACCCCCGTGACAGTACAGATGGAGGGTCACTGATGTTCTTGTCGGATTTTTCGATTCGCCGGCCGGTGGCGATGAGTTGCCTTCTGATCGGTCTGGCTCTTCTGGGAATCAACGCTTATCACAAGATGGGCCTGGAACTGATGCCTCGAATGGATGTTCCGTTTATCACAGTCGTGACGGTGTATCCCGGCGCCAGCCCCGAACAGATCGAGACGGACATTGCCAAGCGGATTGAGGATAAAATTGTCACCATCGACGGCCTCAAGCATGTCAACTCCGCATGCATGGAAAATGTCTGCCAGACCTTCCTTGAGTTTCATCTGGATGTCGATGTCGATATCGCCGCGACGGATGTTCGCGAAAAGCTGGATATGATCAAGGCCGATCTGCCGGAGGACGCCGAGGATCCGGTGATCATGAAGTTCGATCTGAACGCCAAGCCCATCGTGTATCTGGCGCTGGGCGGCGATGTTCCACTGGACGAATTGTACGACTATGCGAACAATACACTGCGCGACCGTCTGACGGTGATCAGCGGCGTGGCGGATGTCGAACTGATCGGCGGGGCCGAACGCGAAGTGCATATCTTGCTCGATCGGGATAAGCTGTCCGAGCGGGGCTTGTCCAGCACCGATGTCGTTCGTGCAGTTCAACAGAACATTCGGATCATCCCCTCCGGTCGCGTTCGGCAACAGGGGACCGAATATGCCGTGAAATTCGACGCGGATTTCAAGGCCGTCGCCGAGATGAATGGTCTGGAAGTGGCCAGCGATAAGGGCAGCCGCTGTTACCTTCGCGATATCGGCCATGTGGAGATGACCACGGAAGAAGTCCGTCAAAAGGCCTTCATCGACGGTAAGCCCTGTATTTCCATTCGTGTCGTGAAGAAGGCGGAGGCCAACGCCGTTGAAGTGGTTCGTCGGGTACGGACCGCTATGGACGCCATTCGCGGACAATTGCCGGGAGGTATGGATCTGACCTGGATCTATGACGAAGGTCGATATATCGAGTCAACCGTATCCAGCGCCTGGAGCGATATCGGACAGGGTGTCCTCTTGACTGCGATGATCCTGTTTCTGTTTTTATACAATATCCGCGCGACTCTGGTGATCTTCGTGACGATGCCGTTGACGATCGTGATCGGCCTGTTCCTGATGCAGATGTGCGGCTATACGCTCAACACCTCCACCCTGCTGTCGATCGGATTGTCCATTGGTGTATTGGTGACCAACTCCATTGTGGTGATGGAGGCCATCGTCAAACGGCTCAACGAAACCGGCGATCCCAGAAAAGCGGCCCATCTGGGTGCCGCCGAGTCAGTGATCGCCGTCCTCGGCAGCGCCGGAACCAACATTGTCGTGCTGTTTCCGTTGGCGACAATGGGCAGTATGATCGGCAAGTTCCTTGGGCCTCTGGCCTGGACGATGGTTTTGATGACCATCGTATCGCTGTTCATTTCGTTTACTTTAACTCCTTTGTTGTGTTCGCTAATTCTCAAACCCACCAATCCGAACGCCGGAGGAATCCTGCCCTGGATGGAGCGGACCTGGAATGGCATGTTTACGCGCGTTTGTACGGGATTACGAGTAATCCTGGAGTTCAACGAACGACGACGCTGGGCGGCGATCCTGGTCATTGTGGGGACGATCGCCCTGTTTATGCATTCCATGTCCCTCGGCTCACGGGTGGGTTTTGGATTTTTCAGCAATACCGATAGCGGACAACTCCTGGTCAAATTGGAGTATCCGACTCGTTATGATCTGGACAACACGATTGGACGGGTCCGGGATGTTGAAAATCGCTTGCGGGATCTTCCGGAACTCAAACACATTCTATCGACCCTCGGTAAGGTGGAAGGCATTATCGGTCAATCGTCGGAAGGCGTCTATCTGGCGCAGATTCTGTTGCAGTTCTCGGATCGGGATCAGCGGGCCTTGACGATTGACGAGTTGATGCAGATTGTCCGTAATCGTGTCGGCGCCCTTCCCGAGTGCATTACCACCGTTTCGATGCCGGATTTCATCGGGGGCCAGGGGTACGATGTCGAAATGTCGATTTCCGGCGATGATCTTGCGATCCTGGATCAAATCGCCCTGACAGGGCAATCCCTGATTTCCCAGATCCCGGGATTCAAGGACTCGGATACCACCGTCCGAATCGGCAAACCGGAAATCCGCGTAACGCCGCAGCGCCCCGTTCTGGCGGATCTGGGAGTGCCGGCGATTGCGATCGGCCTGGCCCTTCGCGGAAATCTCGAAGGCCTCGACGCGGGGACCTTCAAGATGGGAGCGAGGAACTACGATATTGTGGTCGAAATGGACGAGCGGCCGGGCAAAGATCAGGTTGAACAATTCCTGTTTCCGGGCCTGCCGGGAAAACCGATGTTGCTCTCCGGCCTTGGGAACATTGATCACCGACTGGCGCCGGTACAGATTACCCGAATGGACAAGCAACGAATCTCAAAGTTGTTAGCTAACATCGAAAGTTCCCTTCCGCTGGGGAAAGCGGTTAACCAGTTGAGCGGTACGATCGATCAGAATGCGAATCTGCCGCCGGGATACCGGTATCAATTTCTCGGGGCCTATGAAGTGATGGCCGAGGCCCAGACGGCGTTCGGAGAAGCGGGGATTATTGCGATCCTGTTGGTTTATCTAATGCTGGCGGCGCTGCTGGAATCCTTCGGGCAGCCGTGGCTGATTCTGGTGACGGTACCGCTGGCTCTCATCGGCGTGATATGGGCTTTGTATCTGACGGGATACAGTCTATCGATGTTCGTGCTCATGTCGTTGATCATGATGACGGGTATCGTCGTCAACAACGCTATTCTCATTACTGACCAGAGAAATGTCCTGGTCTCACAAGGGATTCCTCGGCACAAGGCGATGATTGAAGCCACGGTGGACGAATTCCGGCCGATCGTAATGATTACTCTGGCTGCGATTCTGGGAATGTGGCCATTGGCCGTGGGAAAGGGTATTGGAGCGGAATTGCGGAACGATGTCGGTGTGGCTTCCGTAGGAGGGATTCTGCTATCCGGAATCTTGACTGTTGTAACGATGCCAATTCTCTACGACCTGTTTACCCGAAGGGGTAATTCTGCACCCCGAAAGACTCAAACCCCGGATTCAGATGCCATAAACAATTAGACCGTCAGTTCCAGCGGCGCCACCGGAAGATCGGCTCGACACAACTGGCAGTCACAAACCCCGATCTGATGAAGATGAGAACTGCCCAGAAGGGAACGGGTTTCGGCAAGCATAGCGCCCTTGGCCTCGATCTGACGAAGGGCCACTTCGGCGGCGCCGCGGTCATGATATCCGACGGCATCAATGAGAACTGTGACGAACTTTCTCCGGGCCAAAAGACCAAGAGCCGTCGCTTTGATGGCTTCTTCGACCGTAGCGCCGAAAAGGATGAATTCTGTCGCCTTCACTTCGCTGAGGATGCGATCGGCCCGTGGTTCGTCAAAGGGATCGATACATCGCTTGGCAACGATCACCTGATCGTATTGCCTGAGTAAATCTCGCGGCAGATCGGTACATCCATCCGCGGGAAAAGAGATATGCCGATGACGGAGGGTATAACGAATCTTCTGGTGACCCTCGGTCCCCATAACGCAGGAGCAAGTGTGGGGATTTCCGACCGGGCAATTACGAATCGTGGAAATCATCCGGACATTTTTCAGACGCGACCAGGCAATGACCCGGCGAATATTGGCAAGGATTCGTCGGTGGTTCGGTACGCATGCTTTACCTGTGTTCACGAACAGGTCCTTCTGCGTATCGATATCGATCAAAATCCGCTTGCGTCGAAGTGTAAGAATCGGCCTGATCATGGTCGGCCTCTCACTTTCTGCCTGGGTTTCCGTTGTTTCTGGTACGATCTCCCGGAACGACGGTTCTCCAGTTTTCCTATCGATCCAAAGCGGTCTTGACTTAACGAGCTTCATGTTGTATGATATTGGTTTTGTATGCTCAATCAGTTTGAGTTCGGCATCCTTAGAAGTGTGACCGATTGGCTCGATTATCTAACTCCATTTCCTTAAACAAATTAGGAAATAATAAGTGAGTATAGATCGTTCACCGAATCGGAATATGGACCGGAATTGAGTTCGATACCTAAAAAACCCGAACAAGTGTATCCAATGATCCCCTTGGATCCAGAGAAGCTGGGTGATAAGATTGATTTTGATCTTATTTTCGGACGGCCTGGATCAATTCATGTTGAAATCGGAAGTGGTAAGGGGTCTTTTTTGCTTTCCCAGGCGTCACAAAACCCCCACATTAACTATATTGGTATTGAATGGGCAAGAAAGTATTATCGATTTTGTATCGACAGGTTTGGACGCAGAGAACTTCAAAATGTCCGGATGATTCGCGCTGATGCTTCTGTTTTTGTTTCTCGTATGATTCCAGATTCAAGTATATCGTGTTTTCATATCTATTTTCCAGACCCTTGGCCCAAAACTCGGCATCACAAACGAAGATTTTTGTCGGAAGGTAACATTCCGTTTCTTCATAGATGCCTGGTTCCTAATGGGACGATTCGTTTTGTGACAGACGACGCAAAATATTTTGATTCATCTCGTGTATTATTTCGAACAAACTCTTGTTGTTGGGATGTCGTTGATTTTTCGCCTCTTCCTGGTACTCCCTTCGGTGAATTCGTGGGAACCAATTATGAGCGAAAGTATCGACAAGAGGGCCGACCTGTTTTCGCGATGGAGATTCGAAAGAGGGCTTGGATCGGGATCCATGAATATTCCCCGAGACGGGTTTTACTGAATCCTTCCCTCGAATCCTCCGATAAAATCTTCCGTCAGTCTTGAAATGAAGGGATCAGACGGTATGCAGTCAGTGTCACACGCTCGACGGTCTTTTGTCCGGCACCGGGAGTTTAAGTCCCCCGGCCGGGAGAATGAGCATTTCTTCCTTGTGGATGCTCATCCGAATCAGACCTTTGAGCAGCAACTGGACCACATGGAGGCCGAGTATGAATCGGCGTTGTCCCGGTTGCATCTTTCGTCGGATAGCGTTGTCTATCGGCGGTTCTTTTTGAGCGACGCCGCTAATCAGATTGAAATTTTGAAGAAATCTCACTTGTTGAATGATCCAGACGATCAGGTTCGAGCGGCTATCTCCATTATTCAACAACCGCCGGTTCGCTCCTCAAAAGTGGCCATGATGGCCTATCACATCGATTCAGTTAAGGGGATGGAAAAGATCCCGGCCGGTCCCTATTCTCTGCTTGTCAAACGAAATGGAACGAGCCAATTGTGGTTTACCAACATGCAGGAATCGGAGATGACCGAAGAATTGGCCCGGTCCTCCTATCGGCAGACCGACGCCTTATTTCAATCTCTGATTGAGCAACTGGCCGTTCATAGGGCAACCCTCAAAGATAACACGATTCGGACTTGGGTCTATGTCCGGGATGTTGATCGGAATTACAAAGGCATGGTCGATCGTCGCCGGGAACTTTTTGCCGAGCATGGACTGAACTCGCAGACGCATTTTATCTCCAGTACGGGGATCGAGGGGTGCACTGCCAGCCCCCATGTGTTGGTGACGATGGACGCCCTGTCACTGTTGGGAGTGCAATCACGGCAGATTCGATTTCTTCATGCCCCGCAGAATCTTTGCAACACCATTCGTTACAATGTGACCTTCGAGCGGGGCACTATGGTTTCGTATCGGGATCGCGCCCACCTGTACATTTCGGGTACCGCCAGCATCGATAAGGATGGCCATGTCGTTCACGAGGGCGATGTTCTGCGACAGACCGCCCGGACCTTAGACAATATTCGAGCCCTGCTGGCCGACGGTGGCGCCAAGCTGGACGATATGATGTATTGGATCGTCTATGTCCGCGATTTTAGCGACGCCCATGCCGTTGGCGATTATCTCGATACCCTCCCGGAGAAGGTTCCCTATCTGCTGCTTCATGCGCCGGTGTGCCGTCCGCAATGGCTGGTCGAGATTGAAGGTCAGGCGATCATTCCCCTGAAATCCGCCGACCTGCCGGAGTTCTGATCGGTTCCTGCCTCTTTATCACAGGGATTATCGACTGTCTAACCCGATCGTGACCGGACCATCGTGTTCGGCCGTAATGTCCATGTGGGCTGCAAAAACGCCCGTGGCTACTTCGATTTTTTCTTTACAGATCAGTTCAACTGCAATTGCATACAATTCTCTGGCCGTCTCCGGGTCGGCTGCCTCATCAAAACTCGGTCGTGTACCCTTGCGGCAATTTCCGTAGAGCGTAAACTGACTGACCAACAGAATCCCCCCTTGGATGTCCAGTACGGATCGATTCATCTTGCCTTCTGAATCGGGAAACACGCGGAGGTTGACGATCTTGCGAACCATCCACTCGGCGTCGGATTCGGTGTCCCCTTTGCCGATTCCCAAAAACACCAGCAATCCACGCTCAATCCGACCTGTCGTTTGCCCTTCCACAGCCACCTGGGCGGACCGGACTCGCTGAATGACGGCTCGCATGGCTGTCTCCGAGGATGTTACTTCAATGCCGCTTCGACAGCCCGAATCAATTCCAGATCCTCGGGTTTAACTTTTGAATCAAACCGATTCACCACTTTTCCGTTCCGGTCAATCAGAAATTTGTTGAAATTCCAGGTAATCTTCCCCCCGAATTGAGGATTCGTTTCCAGCGATGTCAAATACGCATACAATGGGTGGGTATCATCCCCGGCGACCGAAATTTTCGAAAAGACGGGAAAAGATACATTGAATTTGGATGTGCAAAAGGTCTTGATCTCCGCATCCGAACCCGGTTCCTGTCCGCCGAAATTGTTTGCGGGAAAGGCCAGAATCTCAAATCCTCGATCCTTGTATTCTTCGTACAGCTTCTGCAGTCCCGCGTACTGCGGAGTAAATCCGCATTGGCTGGCGACATTCACCACCAGCAAGACTTTTCCCCGATAAGCGGAAAGCCGTACCGGTTTTGCATCAATATCCTGAACCGTGAACGAATAGATGCTGACCAGGGGAATCACGACTTCGTTCCGTCGCATAAACGAGAGTGTAAATGGTGAATTGTACCGGGCATACACCGGTTCTCCAGCGGGTTTCCATCCTTTCGTGGTCATATACTGTTCGAGTTTGGCCTTATGAGCCAGATAATTCGTCTGATCCCAAGAACCGGAATAGGTGATCGAGGCGGCCAGGTGACCGGGAATTTGCACAAGCTCGACTTGCTTATCAAGCGGGTCCGGGAGCGTTTCCAAAGTAAACTCCGCCGGCATCACAAAGGAAACCAAATAGGCGTCTCCGGCCTTCTGTTGATTCACTGGAGCCCTCATGGCGATCTTTTGAGAGGCCTTTTGCTGGTTGACCGGTGCGGTCATCGCGATGGATTGTTTGGTTCGGTTGTCACCGGATATATAGCGGAACAGCCGATTGAACGCCTCATTGCCGACTTGAGAAAACGACCCCTCAACTCGAGTCTGCGCGATCACATAGGGTTGGTATTCCCGTAATTCAAATGCTCCATCCTTTTCCAAAACAGAATATTGGACCTGTTCGACTGCGGAGGAACAGGCCCCCAACATGGTTAATAATCCAGTAAACAAAATAGGAATTGTCCTCTTCATAGCGAACCTCAAAATACAATGCTATTTGATAAACCCTCCGGCAACAAAGCCAAAGGTGTTATCCTATTATACAGCCGGACAATGATTCAGTTCACGCAAAGCCGCGAAATGAAAACGATTCAATGATTTTTTTGTAAAGAATTGGTTCAGGGTTTCGGCTTGGTCGCCGTGATCCAGGCACTACCCAGATTATCATTGGCACCGGCCAATCGTGGCTGGACAAATCCGGCTGAGATCATCAGCTCAAACAGTTCGGGCTGTGAATAGGCCCCGACCATGACATTGAACAGGGCCGGAAGCAGCGGGCCGGTTTTGTCTTCGTTGAGCAGGAATTCCTGGACCACAAGCAGTCCACCCGGATCCAGCGAATCCATGGCCTTCCGGAGTTTCATCTTGGCTTGGCTGAAAGGGCCATGCAGGATGTTGGACATCAGCACCACATCGTTGCCCTGGCCGAAGTCATGGGTCTCCCAACTTCCTTCGCGAACGGCGATGCGGTCTGTCATTCCTTCGCGGGCCAGGACCTCGCGGGCGATCACGATCGTTTCCGGAAGGTCAAACACAATGGCTCTGAGATCGGGATACTTGCGACAGGCCAGAATGCTGTAGGTTCCCGGCCCTCCCCCGACATCAAACAGCCGTTTGCGACCCGAAAGGTCGATACAATCCAGAAACAGTTGTCCCCGGCCGGCCAGGGTCAGGTTGTGCATGCCGAGGATGAAATTGTGGTGCGAATCGGCGGATTTGGCAGCCGGAACCATTCGAATTGAATTGGGCAACTCATTCCAGAAATTCCAGACACCGGCAGAGTGATTAATAATGTCACCCTGATAGAGGGTGTTGTCTTTGACCAGATATGTTATCGACAGGGGGCTATTGCGATATCGGTCTCCGGACTTGATTAGTAACCCCATCGCGGTACAGGCGATCAGAACTTTTTCGAGCAAATCCAGTTTTGCCGAACTGGCCGAAGCCAGTTCGCCTGTCGTCATGGGACCCTTGGACAAATGCGTGAACAGTTCCAGATCACAGGCCACCTGCAGAATTCGGGAGGCCCGATATGCCCAGGTCCATTCAGCAATCGACTCTATGGTTGGTTGCATGTTTATTTGGTTTCCTCCAGTTTTTGTCGGACACGGCAGATCGAAACATCTGCGATCAACAGTACCACCCCAAACAAAAAGGTTCCCGCCATCACCAGGAGGGCATTCGGGAATTTCCACAAAGCATACTGAATGCAACTGTAGATCAGATACCCACATACGACACAGAAAATCAGTGTCGGAATCGGGAACCCCGTAACTTTATACGGCCGATCTGCCTGAGGTTCACGGAATCGGAGAACGATCACCGCGGCGCTGGTTGCCAGATAAAAAAGATAGACCGCTACGGAAACATAAATCAACGCCCCGATGTAATCCGTTAGCAGGATCATCGCCATTGCGATTGTCCCCTGCAGCAACAGCGCCCAGATCGGCGTGCCGGTTTTTGAATTCCACAAACCCAGCGGCCGAAAGGTCGGGTGTTCCTGGCCGAGGGCATAGGAGATCCTTGCCCCCGTGAAGATCAGGCCGTTGACCACGCCCAGCGCCGAAATGCAGATTAAAAGGGAGATCGCCTGCCCGGCATACGCCGGAAACACTTTCGCAACGACATCGGTTGCGACGGCCTCGGAAGATGCAACCCCATTGTATCCCAACACATGGAGAAACGCCGTATTGAGCAGCAAGTAGAATACAATTACCGCCAGCGTCCCCAGCACCAAAGCCCGAGCAATATTCCGGCGGGGGTCCTTGACCTCGGCTGCGACATAGGCCATCTCGTTCCATCCCCCATAAGTGAACAACACGAATACCATCGCGGTCATCAAGGGAAAGTGCTCTTTTGGCGCCGGGGCAGCCGAACTTTCCCTGGCGGTAAAGGCAACGATGGCGATGATTAACAATCCCAAGGCCTTAACGACCGTCAATAGGTTTTGTGTCCATTTCCCCTGGCGGACTCCGACGATGTTCATTGCCGTAAAAAACAGTACGGCCCCGGCCGCCAGGACTTTTCCGGTTTCGGATGCTTGTGCGTCCCCCGCGGAAGGATTCCCCGCGCGAATCGCATAGGTGGCAAATGCAAATGCCATCACCGCGATGTCACCCGGTTTGACAATGGACAATTGGACCCAGCCGAATAAATATCCCGCCCATTTGCCGTATGCGCGGGACAGATACACATAATCACCGCCGGCTCGGGGAAACGCCGCCCCCAGTTCTGCGTATCCCAGCGCCCCGAATAGCGAGATCAACCCCCCGATCACCCAAAACAGCAATACGGCCAGCCGATTTACGGCTTCCTCAGACAGAAACGGAAACCACGGTGCTATCCAGTGGCCCATCGTTCCGGCGCCCGATGCGATGTTGGGCGCCATTTGATAAATGCCGACGCCGATGATAATGCCGACGATGATGTTGGTCGAATCAAACAACGACAGTTGACGACTGGGGGCGCTTGTGGGGGTTGTCATAGATTATCGCTTCTTGAGGGTGACGGCCATCCCCTGGCCGGAGAGGTTGAGAATCTGCGTATCAAGGTCTGGCCGCGTGGTGACCGTGTCCAGATATAGTCGCATAGCGTCCTTGTGACTGACTGCATTATGTGCGAATATCAATCCACCCGGCCGAACCTTCCGCAATAGTTTCGTCAGATAGTCAAGATTGCCTTCCTTGTCCGCATCCAAAAGGACAATGTCAATCGGGTTCTTCAGGTTTTCGACCTCATCGTGGGCATCCCCCTGAACCTGGACCACCAACGAATCGACGCCCGCTTGTTTGAAATACTCCCCGGCGTGACGGTATCGTACCGGGTCGATCTCGTGGGTGATCAGCTTGCCCCCCGTCTTGCGCAGACCCAGGCAAAACCACAGCCCGGAATATCCGTAGCTGGTCCCGACCTCGACGACCGTCTGCGCATTGCTGCTCTCGGCCAGAAGACGCAGCAGCCGTCCTTCCGCCGGATCGACATTCATCAGTTTCAAAGCCGGATTGCTTTCCATTGCGCCCAGCACATCGAGAATCTTTCGCTCGCCCGGATCTTGTGTCCCCTTGGCGTTCGCCGGTAACGGCTGCTCATGCCTCTCGGCCGCATCTGTCGTAAAAACCAATTCCCACTTCGAAACGCCCGCGACAAACAGCCGGGCCGTTTTTCCGGCCAACTTGTCGGTTTCGCGGGCGGCCGTATCCAAACCCATCACCTGCGGGTACCACCTGGATTTCTCCAAATCAGCGGCATCCACGATCTTTGTCGGTTGGGACCATCCGGTTGGATTGTCCAGATGAGAATTGAAACTTACATAGATCCCCTCTTGTGCCCAATTCCTGTCCTGGGCCCGGTTCAGCAGCATCACATAGGTGTTCAGATGCGTATTCCAATGGATCGACGGTCCCCAGAACGCATCAACATCGTCGCGATGCCAATCGGTCTTGACGGGAAAAATCGGCGTGACCCGGCCACCCAATCCCGGTTCGTTACACTGGCCATCGTGATACTTGAACACCTTACCGATAGGATCACCGAGATCGGAGATTTTCATCCGTGCCGCCGCAACCCCTTGCTGAGCAACATCTTTGTTGTATGTGCTGATGAAAAAGAACAGGAACTCGTTGTGCAGATCCGGATTGACGCAAAAATCTCCGTTGCCCCCGACGAAATAGAAGTTGACAGACTCGGGATTATTTGATCCCGCCGGGGCTTCCAGGATCAGGCCCTGATCATGCCAGTTGAGCCCATTATCCGTCGATACCATCTGGCCGATTCGAGGGGCGGTTTTACCCCCGGCGATCGGCGGCTCGTTGTGATACCACATATACAGCTTGCCGTCGGCGGCCTTGTGTGTAGCTTCGATCCAGCGCCCGCCCTGGTTCCAACCCGTCTCATTATTGAAGATCACGCGAACGGAAGGGCGGCTCAGGTGAGGAAAATTCGGACCGACAGAGCGGAATGGATGACCTGTGGAAAAGAACATGTAGAGTTGTTCTCCGTCCCAGTGGGCGGCACTGTTACAGTCCACATCGCCCGGCAACTTTGGATCACCGTCTTGTCCGACGACGCCGGGAAATTGGATCCGTTCAGCCGGATGAACCTCGACGGAATATCCCGCGAAACTCCAGCCGCATATAATCAAAACCATCCCCATCAACAAGACAACCCGAACCGAATGTGCCGAATACATACGAATCCCTTTCCATTCCAAACCTTTTTGGAAAGAACGAATGTAACCAGCCGGCGGCCCGAATGGATTGTCAATCAACCATTCTTACCGACCGAGGGCTTTCTTCGCGGCGGCGACGACGGCATCGGCCGTAATCCCGAAATGTTCGTAGCACTTGTTCTGTGGAGCGGAAATCCCGAAAGACTTCATTCCGATGAAGATACCGCGATCACCGATATACTTATGCCAGCCCTGTTCCACTCCGGCCTCGACGGCCACACGGGCCTTGACGGACGGCGGGATGACTGAATCCTTATACGACTGCGGCTGCTTTTCGAATAATTCCCAACTCGGCATACTGACCACCTGCGACTTGATGCCTTCCTTGGCCAGTGTCTCGCAGGCCTTAATAGCCAACGCCACTTCCGATCCAGTTGCCAACAGCAACACATCGGGCTTGTCCTGCTGGACCAAAACATACGCCCCCTTGGCGACATTGACTACCGAGGGGTACTTGGCTGGATCCAGTACGGGTACATTTTGCCGCGTCAGGGCCAGCGCCACCGGTCCACCATTGTATTCCAGTGTCCACTTCCATGCCTGCGCCGTCTCGTTAGCGTCGGCTGGCCGAAAGACGATCAGGTTGGGAATGCATCGTAATGCCGCCAGATGTTCGACGGGCTGGTGTGTCGGCCCATCTTCGCCGACGCCGATGCTGTCATGTGTCCACACAAAGATCGTCGGATAGTGAGAGATCGCTGCCACACGGACGGCCCCGCGCATATAGTCACTGAAGACCATGAAGGTTCCACCATACGGCCGAATACCACTGACGGCCATACCATTCATAACTGCGCCCATCGCGTGCTCGCGGATACCGAAGCGCATATAACGTCCGCCGCGGTTGGTTTTTTGGAAATCTTGTACACCCTTGAAGTGCGTGTTGTTCGATGGGGTCAGGTCCGCCGATCCGCCAATCACCAACGGCAAATGCGGCATCAAGGCATTGAGCGTCTCGCCGGAGGCCGATCGTGTTGCGACGGGCTTGGCCGGATCGAACTTTGGCATAATCTTGTCCAGATCGACGCCGAGCTTGCCGGCCAGCAGATTGCGGATCTCCGCCGCCTCCGCGGGGTACTGCTTTTCATAACGAGCGAACAATTCGTCCTGCTGCCTTTGGAACTGACGACCCTTCTCAATGACGGGCTTGATGTTTTCATACACCTGCGGAGGAACATGGAATTTCGCCGACGGATCCCATCCGAAATTAGTCTTGATCAGCGCAATTTCATCGTCACCCAGAGGAGCCCCGTGAGCTGTATGTGTATCCTGGAAGTGAGGACTGCCAAAACCGATATGCGATCGAAACGCGATAATACTCGGCCGGTCCTTTTCGGCTTTGGCTTTCTCGAGGGCCTTCTCAAAGGCGACCATATCGTTGCCGTCGCCCTCGACCTTCTGGACGAACCATCCATATGCCTCGTATCGTTTGGCGCGGTCTTCGGTGAAGGACAGCTCGGTATGCCCATCGATCGTGATATGGTTGTCATCATAGACAACGATCATGTTGTCCAGCCCCAGATGCCCCGCCAAACTCGATGCTTCGGAAGAGATTCCTTCCTGCAGGTCGCCATCCCCGGCGAACACATAGACCGTATAGGTAAATAAATCGAAACCCTCGCGGTTGAATCGCTGTGCCAGATACTTTCCCGCGATGGCCATACCCACGGCATTCGAAATTCCCTGTCCCAACGGGCCGGTCGTCACCTCGACTCCTGCTGTCAGGCCGTATTCGGGATGTCCCGGCGTCTTGCTGCCAAACTGTCGAAACCGTTTGAGCTCGTCAATCGAAAGGTCGTATCCGAAAAGATGCAGCAGTGAGTACAGAAGCATCGAGCCGTGTCCTCCGGATAGGATAAATCGATCGCGGTTCATCAGCTTCGGATTCGACGAACTGTAACGAAGGTGCCGTGCCCAGAGTGTGTAAGCCGGTGCGGCAAGCCCCATCGGCATTCCGGGATGGCCGGACTTTGCCGCTTGAACGCCGTCCATAGATAAAAAGCGAATCGTTTGGATACAGAGATCGTCTACATCGGACACACCTTGGGTTTTCAGTGATACGGCCATAATCCTAATTCCTGCTGTGATTGAGAGTTATGATTCGATCCATCCCGTTGCCATCCGCCGCTCGGATTACACGGAGTAGTCCGGAAGAATACGAGTTTTACAGTTGTTTTGCAAGGGGGAGGTTTGGAATTCTGCAACTTATACCCGTGAGAGACCGTCTGATTAATAGGAAAGCCGTTTGGACGAGAATCCAGAACGATTGATTACCTCAAGGGAGAGGAAAAGAAAAATTGAATTATAAGATATATTAATAGATAGTTTTGTATATCTTATTGTGTTGTATGCAATTTTATTTTGCGCTTTCGTGTACAATATTGTATAAGTCTTTATATTTAAACAGTTTACAGATCGTATCGGTTTCGGTTATGGCGAAATGAGCCGATAATCTAATGGTTAAAAGATTGACTACACGGGTTCATTGTGGTAAAGTACCCATCTATGACAACGACAAAGAAACTCAAAGACAAAACTCGAAATAAAAATACCTCGGTCGAAGCGGTCAAACGATCTGCTGTTTTCCGGACATATGCACAGGGGATGAAGTACCTGTTTGATAAGACAGATTATGAAAAACAGCAGAAGTTGCGATACAATGTGACCACCTTTGATCTGAACCGGATGCATAAGCTGCTCAAGGCCCTGGGCAATCCGCAGACGAAAACGCGGATGATCCATATTGCCGGCACCAAGGGCAAAGGTTCAACCGCAACAATGTTGGCAAGAATGCTTCAAGCCAACGGGTATCGAGTCGGACTTTATACTTCCCCGCATGTGACGACTCTTCACGAGCGCATTGTGGTGGATTCCGAAATGATCACCGAAAAGCAGATGTTGGCGCTGATCAATCGGTTGTATCCGGTGATTGAAAAGCAGTTTGGGAACAATGATTCTCTGACTTTCTTTGAAATCTTTACGGCCATCGCATTTTTGTTTTTTGCCGAACAGAAAGTAGATATCGGCGTCATTGAAACTGGTTTAGGCGGCCGTCTGGACAGCACCAATGTCATCGATCCGATTCTTGTGGGGATTACCAGTATCAGTATTGACCACCAGAATCTGTTGGGCAATGATATTGTCAGTATCGCCAAAGAGAAGGCCGGTATTATCAAAGAAGGTATTCCCGTGGTTACCGTTCCACAGGATCAGCGTGCGATGAAGGTTCTCCGACGACAGGCGACGGAATTGAATGCTCCGTTGGTCGTTACCGGCCGCGATGTGGATTTTTCGTACCGTTTTGAATCCTCGCGGGAGTACGGTCCCCATACCCGAATCTGTATCACGACTCCCACCAGTCGTTTTGAACATCTGCGGGTTCCCCTGCCCGGAGAACACCAGGCAATCAACTGCGGCCTGGCCCTGACGATGCTCGACAAGCTCAAAACTCTCGGCTACTCAATCGAAGAAACCAAGGCCGTCGAGGGCCTGGCCCGGGTTCGAATGGTAGGTCGGATGGAAATTATCAGCGAGGACCCGCGGATTCTGGTGGATGCCGCGCACAATGCCGCCAGCGTTCGCGCCCTGATCCAGGCCATCGGCCAGCATGTTCCGTATGACTCGATGGTCATCATTTTCGGCTGCAATGCCGACAAGGATATCCGGGGCATGCTCGAACAGCTTCAATTCGGGGCCGACAAGGTGATCTTCACTCGCAGCCATTCACCCAAGGCCGTGTTTCCACATGACTTGGCCGAAATGTACACGGAAATCTGCGGCAAGATGTGCCAGACGGCCATGACGCTGGGCGAGGCGATGCAGATTGCCCGCAGCGCGATCTCCCGCGAAGACCTGATTTGCATCACCGGCAGTTTTTATCTTGTCGGACAGGCGAAAGAACAATTCCAGCAGGCGACATCCGACCAATAACGGATGATCGCAATTGCTTGGATATGTAACCTCATGCCGGAAAAGGAATTGGATTGTTTGTTCCCTCCGGCAGAGGCAGCCATGGATTCTGAATCTGAGTTCAACAGGTCATATGGAAAAATCTGCAAAAATTATCTTGCAGCGTTTTGACAAATCCCTATAATTCACGCGATGGTTCGTTTTGGGTGTGTTAAGCCAAAACGAACTATTTGTTTTTCTATGGATCTTTGGGAGAAAGGGATTTCGATTGGAAAAAACCATCCCAACCATACACTGATTCAACAAGGAGACAGAAAATGAAAAAAACGATGTTGGTAGCATTGGTAGTTCTTGCCACCGGGGCTGCGTGGGCCGCGGAAGGCAAGCTGGGTACCGAAGTGGATCTGACATGGGCCAGCAAGTTCATTTGGCGCGGAATTGATGTGGGTGACAACAAGGCCGCGTTTCAGCCCAGTGTCAATTTTGATCTGTGGGGCACCGGTTTCAGCACCAAGATCTGGGGAACATGGCTTGGCGGCCCGACCAATGGCGACGAGGCAGAAGGTCCCACGGAGAAGTATGAGTACAGTCTCACCTATGCCAACAGCCTGAATAAAGGCGATGCGGCCCAGTTGGATTATGCCCTGACCTACACCTATGCCGATTATTACACGACCTCTTCCGAGGATTTTGATTATCAGGATATTGCGGCATCGTTCTCGCTGCCCAAGATTCATTGCATGTTTGTCCCCCACTATACCGTTGCCTATAGCTGGTCCGGCCGTCCTGGCCCCACGACTGGCTGGCTCAACAGCGGGTCTGAAGGTTTTGTCCACATCGTCGGCGTTGACTACAATTTCAAGGTCAGCGAACAGCCGATGACTTTCAGCGCCAATGCCATCTACAACGACGGTACCTATGGCGAAGCGGTCGATCACGACTGGTGCGCTGTTGTTTGGGGTTTGAGCACTTCCTTCAAGTGCCCGTTCACCGGCGGCAAGGTCGTTCCGGCGATCTACTATCAGACTTCGATGGATGATTCCGTCAACGAAAACGACGAGTTTTGGACCACAATTTCCTACAAGATCAGCTTCTGATTATTTGACTGTAACAAGCTCAAGGCCGGTTTACCAACCGGCCTTTTTTTGTGCGCCCGGGAGGGCACACCCGCTTGGAGATGCAAGTTCTCCATAGGCCCGGCAGCAAGAACGATTAGCCGGACGGCAAGGGTGTCGGTCGCGAGACCGAATCTGAAGGAA
>JAAYVQ010000086.1 GCA_012517095.1 Phycisphaerae bacterium
CAAAGAGCTTCAGCGGTTACTCATCGCCGCTTAAGAAACCATGAAAAAGTCAGTCAACTTGAGCTGTAATATTGAACTCACCCATATATCGCCCGTATAGTTCTGATATAAATCGATCAGGTGGTTTTCAATGTTTGGAATATTTCTTCCTCTTTTCTCCCATTCTTCAAAACTATAGGGACTGGGCAGAACAGGACCCACGTTTCGAGTTGTGGGCTCCGATTGTAACCAGTCAAGAACAGCATTCTGTTGAGGGTCGTCTACACGATAATATTCTGAAGGATCACCAATATACCAGTGCATTTGACCATTGATGCCAGAACCCTTATCTCGACATCCACAGGATATCAGAATTCCATACAATCCTATAGCGAATAAGAAGTTTCTATATTTTGTCATTATATACTCCCTTGTTTCCCGGCGGTGTCCTAAGATACGCGACATTGGCGAGCCGGTCAAGGGGGATCCGGTTTTGATGGTCCGGATGTAATGTTGATGCCGTGATGAACCTGGTATGGCAACCGGTGCCATTGGGCCGTGGGGGAAACGCTATACATTCAAAACACACCGATCCGGAGTTGAGGCAGGTTAAGTCGATGGCGAAAGTGGACGAAACAGGAGGTGAGAGTCTGCGCGGCGGGTGTTCAAGGTTCGCGCAGGCCCGATAAAACGCGAAACATTCAATCAGGAAACGACGCATGATGCCGATCGAGACGCAAACAACGCCGGAAGCCATTTCCTCGCTGGTGGATGTGCTGTTTGTGACCAACCAGCCGAGCATTCCGCAGCCCATCCGGGCGTTTTTGAAACGGCAGAATTATACCTGGGCGAAGGTCCAGATCGAGCAATTCTGTCCGTTTATCGCGGATTTCAAGGTGGTCGGGACAGTGATCTTAGACACGACGGAGATCGAAGATCGATTTCGGGAACGGATTCTGCAAACGCTGAAGGGATTGGAACAGTCCAACATTGCGACCATTCTTCTCAACGACCAGATCGAATTCCCGTATTCGGAATTCAAATTGGCGACGATTTTGCAGTCGGCCACGCCGGCGGAGTTTGAAGGCCGTATTGAAACGAATATCGCGTACAACCGCAGTCTCAGCCAGAGACGGTCGGCCGAGCCGAAGGGTAGTCCGAGTTCGGAGTTGGCGGAGGACACGGCTGAACAGTTGCGGATGGCGGGGGAGGTCCAGCGGGCTTTTCTGCCGCAGGAACTTCCCAGCAGCGATCTGTTGCGGTGGGCGGTGGTCTATGAGCCGGCCGAGTGGGTGTCGGGCGATCTATACGACATCCGGAGATTGGACGAACAACACATCGGTTTTTACATCGCCGACGCGGTCGGGCACTCGATGCCCGCGGCGCTGTTGACGATGTTTCTTAAGCAGGCGATCGTGATGCGGGAGACACACGGCAACCAGTATCGGATTCATTCACCTCTGGAGGTGATCCGCGAAGCCAATCAACGGATGGCCGAGCAACATCTCAAGGGTTGTTTGTTTGCGACCTGTTGCTACGGTCTTCTGAATATCCGGACAATGCAATTATCCCTGGCGCGTGCGGGACATCCGTACCCGGTATTGATCCGGCTGGGCCAGACGCCGCGACAAATTGAAAGCCGAGGAGGGCTTCTGGGGGTATTTGAGGAGGCGGACTTCGAACAGAAGTCGATCCAACTCATGCCGCATGACAAGGTCTTGATGTACTCGGACGGATGCGAGTCGCTGCTGGGACAATGCGATGATGCTCGACACTTCGAGTTCAATGACGAGTTTCTGGAAATCGCATCGTTACCGGCCGGCGAAATGATGTATGTGTTCGGAGAAATGGCACAACGGCGTCAAGTTCCCCGCTGTGAACGGGACGATATCACGGCGATTGTGCTGGAAGTGCTGTAACGAAATACTGGCCGCGATATCCCCCGGCCGTACTCCTGAAATGAGACAGATACCTATTCCTGTCCGGCGTACCAGGAACGAAGGATATTCGTTCCAATGGTTTCCCGAATGGGGTCGGCATGGCCATCCAGCCACAGCGTATTGGCCAGACCATTGGGTTTTTGATCCGTGTCATTGATTCGCTTGGCCACTTCCACAGGATTATCAAGACCCCGACTTCGCTTGTTGTGACGGAAGATGCCCCAGTAGAAATCATCGCGTTCACCTCGTCCTCCAACGGCGGACGGGCGATAATGTCGCAGATTGAGTTTTTGCCCCTGCGGGATGTACATCATATCATCCTGCTCCTCGTTGGTGTTGCTACTCCCCTCGATTTTGGGTTCCACATGATCCTGGGTGACGATGAATTGGTGGGGAGCCCGCAAGACTCCGACCTTTCGGTTGTAGTGAAAAGCGTCCGCTGAGGATCCCTTGGGTTCGTGGAAAAAGAATGCATTGAGCGCATAGCCGGCTTGCTTGGCCAATTGGGGGTCGGCATCATAAAGCATTTCGGCCACTTTCAGATAACTGGCACAGCCAAAAACCGCGGGGTTCTCGGCATAGTCTTTATAGGCCACGCCCCAATAAGCGTTCGTATCGTCCGGGTGGAGGTATTGGCCATTGGCCGCGTACCACTGGTATCCGTTGGCAGGACGGGAATTGTATGCCCGGCCTTCAAAAGCATCCAAATAGACCAGGATGGCCGTTCCAATCCCTTTAAGATGGGAACGACAAACGACGGTGCGAACCTGTTCCTGGGCCTTTTTCAGCGAAGGGATCAAGATGGCCAATAGCAGACCGATAATCGCGATGACGACAAGCAACTCAATCAGAGTAAATGCGGTACGCAGACGACGAGACTCTGTGCAACACTGACCCTTCTTCACACTACAGCCCTTTCCAGAATTAACGCTCTCCCGCAGTATAGAGGTATTGTACTATAATTTCGTTTCAATTTCAAAGCTCATTTTCGCGATTTCAGGGAAAATTCGGCCTTCGGAACCAAATCCCGACAGGAATAAAACGAATCGGGGAGAGAGAATCGTATAATCGGGACCTTTGAGGGTTGCTTTTGTGGAGCGTTCAGACCGTGAATTCCTTCAGGGATTCCAGTATTCGGTCGTTATCCACATAATCCTTTACGAGGGTATGGAGCCGTTTGATCTTGTCGGTGTCGTAGGAACGAATCTTAAAGCCGACATAGGACAGCTTGGAACTGACCTGGAAGGTGTCATCGGGGCTGAGGAGGACAGGAATATTGGAGCTTTTCAGCAGAGGGACGATCTTGGGGTGGGGTTCAAAGCCGCCGGTCAGCAGGATACCGCCGCTATGGGGACGGTTTTCGGCCAGCATCAGGATGGAGACCAGGATACTGTCCACGCGGTCGCCCGGGGTGATGATCAGAGTATTATCACGGACATAGGCGAGCATGTTCTGCGGCTCCATGGCCGCGATGACGGTGTGTTCGATACGGTTGCTCAGGTTGTCGGAACCGCACAGGACGGTAAAGTTGAACTCCTCGGCGACCTGGCCGACGGTAAAGTGTTCGAGGGATGCGTCGTAGGGTATCGCCCCCAACAGCCGGGTCCCCATGAGCTTCAAACCCGCCTCGGCGGTCTCGCGGACCTTGTCGTATTTATCCGCGATGACCTTATTAATATGACAGCGCTACAGGGGCTCAAGAAAATGGAATCGGAATGCCGATGATTCTCCCAACACGAGTTTGTTGGGAAGGATCGAGTATGACGTATGAGCAGATGGCTTCGCTGCAACCGGCGTTGGCGAAGTTGCTGG
>JAAYVQ010000087.1 GCA_012517095.1 Phycisphaerae bacterium
ATTTTTCACCCGTTTGCGAACCACTCCGGGAGTGTCGTCCGGGCAAAATCGACCCATAAACGATTGCGGTTATTGTGGATATGCGGTATAAATCATCCATTCTGCAAATAGATTGGATGGGATAACGATGCGCTCCAAAACCCAAAAAAGTGTGGAACAAGCCGGCCTGTCGGACAAAGAAATTCGCGATCTTGTTCAACGCACTAAGGGTGTCAGGGCCGTTCGCATCATTCCGACTTCCAGAGTCGTAACGGCCCCCTGGGTTCGGTTGAAATGCCAGTTTGGGTGTGACGGATACGGCCGGTGTCTTGTGTGCCCTCCATTTACCCCAACTCCCGATCAGATGCGGGCGGTGCTGGACTCATACCATCGGGTAATGCTCATTCATTTTGACACCCAGACCAATATCAAGGCGACAATTGTCGATTTGGAACGGGCCATATTCCTCCGGGGTGCGTGGAAGGCCTTCGGGCTCGGCGCCGGACCCTGCTATTTCTGTAAGCGGTGCGAATTGACAAGCGGAAGATGTCGCCACGCTGAACGGGCCAGACCTGCGATGGAGGCCTGTGGAATTGATGTCTTCTCCTCCGCCAGGAATGCCGGTTTTCCAATCGAAGTCATCCGGAACCGGCGGCAGTGCCCGAATTATTACGGAATGATTCTTGTCGATTAGCCGGATCATCCAAAAGCCGGCGGATCCGGCACAGAAGAAAGGTTTGGTCGGTCAGAAAAAAGGATAGTTGCGAATACGGTCTCTGAGGTCGATGGCTGTCTACGGTTTTCCGGTATGGATACTCTGGGGGAAATCCTATGAATCTCATTGGCAGAGCGCTGATCGTGATCGTGCCGTTGATCGCGGCGGGGTGCCTGCAATCCGATGCAGGCAAAGGAATCGTCGCTCGGGGTTTCGCCGGAACATGGCGGTTGAATCGCGTGCAATCCGACATCCCGCCCGTGACCAAGAGTCAGGTGATCGTCATCGAGACCGATGGTGTGTTCGTGAAAATGCGGGAGACACTCGTCAACGACAAGGACCAGACCCTGACGATATCGGTCGATGGCAAGTTCGATGGACGCGACTACCCCGTCAGCGGGACTTCGTTTGCGGATACGGTTTCGTATCGCCTTCTGGCTCCCGACACGATCGAAGGGATCGCCAAGAAAGACGGCGTCGTGGTCGTCAAAGAAACGGCCGTGCTTTCCGAGGATGGCAAGACCATTCGAGTCACCTACCGGAGCTTCGACAAAGAGGGGAATACGCTCACGAATCACGGCCTTTTTGAGCGCATCGATGTCCGCTAAACCAGCCATCCGAAAATTTGGGACGATGGAACGAATATTTGTCCCCGAATAGATGACTGTCTCCGGTTATCCCCGGTTTTCCTGGGGTGATGGAGAACGATCATTTTCACAACGGTTGATGGGATTTTTCCGATCAGCGTCTCTTTACGGCCTTGATTCCCAGTTCTTTCTCCATAATGTTCTGAAATCTCGTACCGCCTATTGGGTGATCGGCAACGAGTTTGCCATCGTACAGCACGCCGGAAACGGCGAAGGGCCACGGTGCGTTCTGGGCTTGCCGGTAACTTGTGTACTCGACGATTCGGGGTTCTATTCCGTATCGGTCTTGCGCAATCTCGGTAATGTCACTCACCATTTTCAGGTTTTGCGGGCATTGGCCGGAGGTGATGATCGTAAGGCCCTTGCCGAATTCCTTTCGCTTTTGATCCCACCGGCCTTTAAAACTCGGTGCCGGAGCCGATGTTGTGAATTTCCTGACCAGCAGTGAAAAATCCGGTGGGGCCGTCTCGACCTCCTCGAATCCGTTCTTCAGAAACAATTCCTTGCCGACCATCCAGGTGCCCTGGCGTGTGACAACCGCCACGCCGTTCAGCCCCGCCTTCCTGGCGTCTTTGGCGCACTCCTCAATCAGGAGCGTGCCGAAACCCCTGCCCTTATACACCTTTTGCATATAGATGCAGTGAATGAACATATATCCCTTGGCGTTCACCGCCCTCCAGGCGCGCTGGCCCGGTACATACTCAATGTACCCGGCTAACCCATCCTCCGGCGTGTGGAGCATCTTGACCTTTAATCCTTCGGTCATGCGTTTCTGTAGCCATTGGAACTTGTGTTGATACGCCCCCTGGCTCGGATCTTTGTGCCCGCATAGCGGCATGGTTTCAGCGTCCTGATCGGTCATCTCGACGATCCGGACTCCGCCCTTGGCTTTCTCAGAGGTCTTCATACGGTTGTCCTCCGTTTTTTCTTCTTCGTAAGATTCATGAAGGCGATAGAGGATCGGCATGGAGTAGGTCAGGATGCCTTCTGTCGGCTCTTGGGCCACAGCAGAGAGCATACCGCCGAATCCCCCCGCAAGCAAGGTGCCGAATCGGAAAATAGGGACAGGGGAGCTTCTTCAACAACTCCACAGTTGCTTGGTTTTTTTGACCTTGACGGTTCCGGACTCATCCTTAGAATGATCCACTATGCCCACAACAGCCACAATCACGATCCCGGATAGGCCGGTTTTCCCCGGTTGTACCTGTAAAGATGATATGTGTATAACGAGGTAACCATGAAGCGTCTCACGAATTTCGCAATGTTGGGTGCGATCATCCTCTGTGGTTTGGGTCCGGATTCGATCAAACCCGCAACCGTATCGGCGCAGGACCAAATCAAAACCGAAGACGGCGGCGCCGGTCCTAAAGCCGCTTTCAAAGTTCCGGAACTGTGGGAGTATTCCGCTCCTCTGATCGCTCCCGAGATCCGCGACAGCAATCCCAGCGTATGCCAGAAGGATCCCAGCGTGGTCTTTTATGAAGGAAAGTGGCATGTCTTTATGTCGGTCAAACTGCCGGGCAAAACTACGATAGAGTATTGCTCCTTTGAAAAATGGCAAGATGCCGACAAGTCGAAGCGAACAATCCTTACGGTCAGTGACAGCGCCTATTACGGCGCTCCACAGGTTTTCTACTTCCGGCCACACAAGAAATGGTACATGGTCTATCAGATGGGTGTGCCCGGGGCCAACAAGATGTGGGTGGCCTATTCGACGACGACGGACATCGCCGCCCCCGACTCCTGGACGCAGGCGGCGCCCATGCTGGACGGCGGGCCGGACGACCCTCGCACGGAAGGGGGCCTGGACTACTGGATCATCTGCGACAATCAGCGGGCGTATCTGTTTTTGACCAATCTCAACGGCAAGATGTGGCGGCTCTGGACGCCGCTGGCGGATTTTCCGCGCGGGTTCGGCCATTGCGAGCTGGCCCTGGAGGCCAAGATTTTCGAGGCCGCCCACACCTACAAGCTCAAGGGAATGAACCAATACCTGACCGTCGTCGAGGAAAACGGCCGGCGATACTACAAGGCCTATCTGGCGGACCGGCTGGATGGCCCTTGGACCCCGGTTGCCGATACCGCCGAGCGGCCGTTTGCCGGATGGAATAACATCCGTCCGGCCGCAGGAGTCCAGCCGTGGACGGACAACATCAGCCACGGCGAACTCGTCCGCGCCGGATGCGACGAGACCTTGACCGTCGATCCCGCCAATCTGCGGTTCGTCTTCCAGGGCATGTGGGACAAGGACAAGTCCGGAAAAAATTACGGCCAGTTCCAGTGGCGAATTGGTATGTTGACGCCGGTTTCGACGGGGGGAAAATAGAGGGACAACGGGTCTTTTTCAACAGCCCCGATGCTTCGAATGGTTTTGGAAGAGCTTCATACATGAAAACATTTACGATCACTCAATTTAGCTTATTGGCTATTGCGTCTGGAATCGCAGTGGGATTAACCTATTTTTCGGGGGGTCTGGCCTTCGATCATTGGGATAATATGATCGAGGGTGGAAAAGCAACCTTGCCGCTGCTTACCATTCTGTCAACCCGCTACGGATTTATAGTTCCATTGATCGGTTGTCTCTGTTCCATCATTTGCGGAGCGGTCGCAATCAAAAAACAATACGATCCGCGCCTTCTGTGGCGATGGTTCACATTGATCGTGATCATTGAAATCATCGGCCTGGCCCTTATTTCCTGGTTCAATTTCTATCCGGCCCTGAGCATAACCTATCGATTCATGTAATTGCCCGGCATTCATTAGTTGAAATTACAGCGATGGAAGAATAAGGTGGAGAAGAAAAAGTCAAATTCTGATGTCAAAAGAATCATTCAAAAATTTCTAACATCAAACAATGCATTTGAATGTTTGACTTGGCTTTCGGAGTCAAAGACTCAAAAGAGAACTCTCGGCGAAGATACAAACCCTAAAGATTCTGTTGCCTTGATCACATCGTTGTATGACGCGGGTGCGCGGAAAGTGTGGGTTTTTGACATCGATGATTATGGGCCAGAGGGGCAGAATAGTGGTAAATTAATTATTGAATTACCTGATGATCCAAGTCAACGGCTGCGGATATTAACAATATGTGGGGATATTGCACATCGACTTGGATATGAGCCAGAGAACGATACAAACCAAGAGGCGATTTTTATTATGCTTGACTAAGATGGGTTCCAGTGGGAATTCGGAAATCATGTAATAATGATTTTCCCTTGAATTCTCCCGGTCAATGGCGGAATATGAATGCCTTATTCGATCGGCGCTGTTTTCGAAGTTGCCATCTGAATCGATTCCTTGGAGAAGCCATGAAGCACAACAAAACAAATGTCACGCGTCGGAGTTTTCTCAAATCCTCAGCCATCGGCATCGGTGTGGCCGCGTTCGGCGGGCCGATGGTGATCCGCTGCAGCGCCGCCTCGACCGCCGCCAATAGCAAGGTCAACCTGGCGCTGGTCGGCTGCGGCGGGCAGGGCCGCGGCGTGATGAATTGGCTGCTTTCCTGCGGTGCCAACCTCGTTGCCCTGTGCGATCCTGATGCCGGCCAGATCGCAAACGCCCGCAAAGACGCGGCCGGCAAGGGTGGCGAGAAGGCCACCGGCTATGAGGATTATCGCAAGCTGCTCGACAAGGCCGACACATTCGACGCCGTCCTGATCGGCACGCCCGATCACTGGCACGCGCCGCTGTGCAAGGCGTTCATGAAGGCCGGCAAGCACATCTATTGCGAAAAGCCGCTGACGCACAGCGTCTCCGAGGCCCGCCAGCTTCGCGAGCTGGCTCGCAGCAGTAAGGTCGTGACCCAGATGGGCAATCAGGGCAGCGACAGTTCCTCGTTGCGCCGCTCAATCGAGATCATCCAGGCCGGGGCCATCGGTCCCGTCCACGAAATTTATGAGTGGGGGATCGGGGTTACCGCCCGCGAAGGCAGAGCCGAAGGCGAAGATCCCATTCCGGCCGGCTTCAATTGGGACCTGTGGGTGGGCCCCTCGGCCATGCGGCCCTTTAAGAAGGGCGCCTATCATCCGGCCGTGTGGCGCGGCTGGTTCGACTTCGGCAATGGCGGCCTGGCCGACTTCTGCTGCCACTCCATCAACCTGCCCATGCGATCCCTGGACCTGGGCTACCCCGAGCGGCTCGTGACCAACCTGGACAAATCCGGCCAACAGCCGGCCGACAAACCCGCCGTAGAGTTTCATTTCCCGGCCCGCGGCAAGCTCCCGCCGGTCAATCTCTACTGGCAGGGCAATGGCCAGCCCCCGGCTGCGGTGATCGCGCCCGTCGTCGATGTCCATAAGGAAAAGGACGGCGGCGTCCTGATCGTCGGCGAGAAGGGCTGCATCTATTCGAGCCACTGGAACACCGACGCGATGATCCGCCTCGAAGGCGAGCCGCGTCTCAAGGATGTCCTGCAGCACCCGGCGACCAAGGATATCCCGCAAACCCTGCCGCGCAGCAAGGGTCACGGCCAGGAGTTTATCGACGCCTGTCGCGGCGAGGGAAAGACCTTCTCCGACTTTGACATCGGCGGCAAGCTCACCGAGATCGGCCTTTCGGGTGTGCTGGCCGTCCGTGCCGGAAAAAACCTCGACTGGAACGGCGAAAAGATGGAAGCCACCAACGCCCCCGAAGTGGCCCGATTGGTCCATACCGAATGGCGACCGAGGTGGCTTGGATAGTAGATAATCAGGGCACATTATAGGTATATTAGATGAAGTACTGGCTGATTCGGATTGGAATTTTGGCGACCTTGTTCGCGGGCATTGTCGGCGGAGCGCGGGCCACGGACGCAGTTCCAGTAATCTATTGTACGGACCTGTTTCACCCGCATGTGGACCCGGATGACCACTTCGACCTGGCATGTTTGTACGCAATCCCGCAGTTGAATATCAAAGTGATCATTCTGGATCAGGGTCGCAGGCAGCAAAAGCAGCCGGGCTCGGTGGCCGTTCAGCAAATGAATACCATCACGGGCCGCAATGTCCCGTGGGAGATCGGATTAGCCGATCCACTGGCTAATCTGGAGGATACCGGCGCCAATCAGGCAAAGGAGTATCAGGGTGGCGTCGAGCGGATTCTGAAGATCCTCACCGAGTCCGATCGGCCGGTCAGCATCATTACGGTCGGCAGTGTCCGGGATGTGGCCGCGGCGTTCAATCGCCAGCCGGACCTTTTCCACAAGAAGGTCGGCCGGCTGATGATCTTCATCGGAGAGGCATCGAATCCGGGATTGATTGAGTACAATGTCAGTTTGGATGTTCAGGCCTTCCGAAGGGTTATGGAATCCGGCCTGCCGATCTATTGGGTGCCCTGTTTCGACGGGGGGTTGTGGCAAAACCGGGGTCGGGCATCCTATTGGAAGACCACTCAGGCCGAGTTGCTCGGAGAGGTATCGAAACGGGCGATGAACTACTTTATCTATGCCTTGACCCATAGTAAGGAGGATCCGATCCTGTTTCTGGATCGTCCGATAACATCTGAACAGGCCAGTGGAATCCTGGGATTAGACCGGAATCTATGGTGTACGGCCATTTTCGGGGATCTGGCAGATATGAGGATATGGGAATCAAACAAGCGTTTTTATCTGGCGGACAAAGAGGATAACCACGGAAATCCGGTAGAGTTATTCCGATTTGAGGACATCCAGTGCTCCATTGATGAAAGGGGGGTTGTTTCCACAAGCACGGCCGGAAACCTGAAGATCAAGCGTTTTCGAGTCCTTAATGAAGCTACTTATCCGGACATAATGACCCAAGTAACAGCCAGACTTTTAGCTTCTCTGGGGAAGTGATGGTATTCCCATGAAAATACGGTGGATTGGGTAGGGCTGGTATTACGGATTTCCGGGTGTGGCAGAAAATTTTAGAAAAAATGTCATTTTTGTATTTGCATGACATGAAAAATTGATGTATATTTTCCCTCTTACGAATTGGATGGGAGTCCCTATCCCTATGGTGAGAGGAAGGCGGAACTATGAACCCGGCGGACCGCAGTGAGGGCTGTCGGAGAAACTGTTGGCGACCGCTGCTGTAGCTCAGCCGGTAGAGCGCGTCCTTGGTAAGGACGAGGTCATGGGTTCAAATCCCATCAGCAGCTAAAAAAACGGATCTGTCGGCGATCGGATGCGTCGGCGGAAAAACGAATGGGTACGAACCAATCGAAAATAAAAACTTAGGAAACAACACTAACACGGCACATTGGAGGTTTTGGTACGATGGCAAAGGCAGTATTCGAGAGAAATAAACCGCATGTCAATGTCGGTACGATTGGCCATGTGGACCACGGCAAGACGACTCTGACGGCCGCGATTACGCGCGTGATGGAACTGAAGGGTTTTTCGAAGTTCAAATCCTACGATGACATCGCCAAGGCGTCGGAGTCGCAGGGTCGTCGCGACGACACCAAGATTCTGACCATCGCCACGGCGCATGTGGAATACATTTCCGAGACGCGCCACTATGCGCATGTGGACTGCCCGGGGCACGCGGACTATGTCAAGAACATGATCACCGGCGCCGCCCAGATGGACGGGGCGATCCTGGTGGTTAGCGCCTATGACGGCCCGATGCCGCAAACGCGGGAGCATATCCTGCTGGCTCGCCAAGTGAATGTTCCGAAGATCGTGGTGTTCCTGAACAAGGTCGATCTGGTGGACGATCCGGAACTGTTGGATCTTGTGGAGATGGAAGTCCGTGAACTGCTCAACAAGTACGAGTTCCCGGGCGATGACACACCGATCATCCGCGGCAATGCTCTGGGAGCGATGAAGGCCCCCAATCTGGACGATCCGTGCTGCAAACCGATCCTGGATCTGGTCAAGGCGATGGATGATTACATTCCGATTCCCCAGCGCGAGGCCGATAAGCCGTTCCTGATGCCGGTGGAAGATGTGTTCAGCATCAAGGGTCGCGGAACGGTGGGGACCGGGCGCGTCGAGCGCGGCGTTGTGAAGGTCGGCGAGCAGGTTGAAATCGTGGGCCTGAGCAAGGAAGCCCGCAAGACGACCGTGACCGGCGTGGAAATGTTTAACAAAACCCTGGATGAAGGTCAGGCCGGCGATAACATCGGCCTGCTGCTGCGGGGCATTGAAAAGAAAGATCTGGAACGCGGACAGGTTATCGCCGCCCCCGGTTCGATCACGCCTCACACCAAGTACTATGGGGAAGTGTATGTCCTGACCAAAGAGGAAGGCGGTCGGCACACCCCGTTCTTCGCGGGCTACAAGCCGCAGTTTTTCTTCCGCACGACGGATGTCACCGGCGAAGTGACCAAGATTATGAGCCGTGAAGGCAAACCGGTCGAGATGTGTATGCCGGGCGATAATATTGAAATGGAAGTGTCGATTATTTCCCCGATCGCGATGGAAGCCGGGCTTCGATTCGCGATTCGCGAAGGCGGCCGAACGGTGGGTTCCGGGGTCGTCACAAAGATTATTGAGTGATAGGATAATAACGGCAAGATAGCGCCGACGGTAACGGTCGGCGCTATCTTTTCTCCGAACCGAGGGATGGGACTCGGGAAGGGGAATTGTCTTTTCGTGAGGAAACGATGGCAAAGGCACCCAAACGGGAATATGTGTGGCTCGAATGTCGCGAATGCGGCGATCGGAACTACCGTACCCAGGTGAATGTCCAGGGCGGAACGCCCAAGCTGGAAATCGCCAAGTACTGCAAGCGGGAACGCAAACGGACGGTTCATAAGATCCGCCGCAAATAATGAATAGGGCAGTAGCTCAACTTGGTAGAGCAGCGGTCTCCAAAACCGCAGGTTGCGGGTTCGAATCCCTCCTGCCCTGATCGAGAGACCCAAGGAATCGTCGGCCAACGACGAAGGATAAGAAGGAAGCGATAACGATGAATCTGAAGATCTACAAAAGCGGTCAGGGGTATAACACGCGGATGTGGTCGGGGGTCGCGGCATTTACGATCCTGGCGGCCGGCTGTTTCGTGTTGTATCGCGAACTGGCCGTAGCCGAGAACATCTGGATTCAGGCATTGGTTCCCGTTGCGCTGTGTGCAGTGGGGGGGGGGATTCTGTACTGGATGATGAATCTGCCGAAGGTGGCGGATTTTATGATCGCCTCAGAGGGCGAAATTAAAAAAGTCAGTTGGTCGTCTCGGTCTGAATTGGTGGCTTCCACAACGATCGTGTTGGTCGTCGTGGTCGTGTTATCGCTGCTGATTATGTTTACGGACTACATATTCGGCTTGTTGTTTACCCAGTTGTTCAAGCTGTATTAACCGACAGGAGTTCGTGATCCGATGCAGTGGTTCGTATTACGAGTGGCTTCCAACAAGGAAGAACAGGTCCGGGATACCCTCAGCCGCAAGATGCAGGTGGAGGGCGTCAAAAGCGTCGGCCGGATCATGGTGCCGTTCGAACAGGTCAAGCGAATCCGCGGCGGTAAGCAACGGGTGTTCAAGCGCAAGTTGTATCCGGGTTATGTGTTCATGGAATTGAACCTGCAGGAAGACGGGCGAATTCCGGAAGACGCGTTTTATGTAATCAAGGAAACTCTGGGCGTCGGCGATTTCATCGGGACCGAGGGCGTTCCGACCCCCATGCGGGATACGGATGTGGCCAAGATGCTGAAAGAGGCCGAAAAACCGGAAGAAACGGCCAATATCAAGGTCGAGTTCAGCAAAGGCGACGTGGTCAAGATTCGGGAAGGGGCCTTCGAGAATTTTGAGGGCGCGGTCGATTCGATCGACGAGGAGCGAGGGATCGTGCGGGTTATCGTGACGATATTCGGTCGCAGCACCCCGCTGGATATCGAGTACTGGCAGATTGAGAAGATCTGACGAAAGAAGCCGTTATTGAAAAGCTCGTTTGAGCAGATTCGACTGATTGAGAAGGTATTTTCATGGCAAAAGAACTGGTAACGAAGATTAAGCTGCAGGCCCCCGGCGGACAAGCGACTCCCGCCCCGCCCATCGGGCCGGCTTTGGGACAACACGGACTGAACATCGGTCAGTTTATCTCGCAGTTCAACGAGCGGACGAAGGATATGAAGGGTATCATCATCCCCGTTGAGATTTCGGCGTATGCGGACCGGACCTTTGATTTCATCGTCAAAAGCCCGCCGGCGTCGGTCCTTCTGAAAATGGAAGCGGGGCTGGCCAAGGGCAGCGGCGTCCCGAACAAGGAAAAAGTCGGGAAAGTCACAAAAGCCCAGGTTCGTAAAATCGCCGAGACGAAAATCAAGGATTTAAACGCCTACTCGATCGAGCAGGCGGACAAAATTATCGAGGGTACGGCCCGGAGTATGGGCATCGAGGTTGTGGATTAATCGTCGCGTCGCGACGCAGTATGCGACGGTTGGACGGAAACGAGACGATCGACAATACGGAAGGCAACGGGTTTTCCGGAAAGGAAAACCGGGCCAGTATTGTTGTTTTAATGGGACGCTAACCACGGCGAACAGTGGGAGCGAACAAGAGATAATTTCGCGGAGAAATCGAGAATGGCACAGCGAAGCAAACGGTATCAGAACGACGCCAAAAAGGCCAGCCAGGAACCGGTCAGCGTAGCCGAGGGGGTTCGGAAAATTCGGACATACGCCAGCACTAAGTTCGACCAGTCGGTGGACATCGTGATGCATCTGGGCATCGACACCAAGCAAAGCGACCAGAATTTGCGCGGCGCGTTGTCGCTTCCCCATGGAATCGGCAAATCCCGCCGGGTGATCGCCTTCTGCGAAGATTCCGACGCCGAAGCCGCCAAAGCGGCCGGTGCGGTTGAGGCGGGCTGCGATGCCCTGATCGCCAAGATCCTTGAGGGTTGGAGCGACTTCGATGTCGCGGTGGCTTCGCCGAAGGTGATGGGCAAGGCCGGTAAACTCGGACGCGTTCTGGGTCCGCAGGGAAAGATGCCTTCGCCCAAGAACGGCACGGTTACGCCGGACATTATTCAGGCGGTCAGCGAATTCAGCGCCGGCAAGGTCGAATACCGTACCGACGCTGGCGGCAATATCCATGCCGTGGTCGGCAAAATCAGTTTTTCGGAGGAGAAGCTGTTGGACAATGTTCAGGCATTCATTGCCCACATTCGCAAGATTCGACCGCAAACGGCCAAGGGGACTTACATCAAAAAGGTCTGCCTTTCAGCCACAATGAGCCCATCGGTCGTGCTGAATGTGGTGTCGTAAGGACGGGGACGAGAACACGAGCAATCACACTTCGAAAGAGAGATTGTCATGAGTAAATACGTAAAGGGATTACTGCAGAACGAACTTGAGAAGCGGTTTGCCGAGGTGGGGGATTTTGTGGTCATCTCATCGGTGGGTCTCGATGGCATCAATAACAATATCCTGCGAGGCAAGCTCAAGGCCAAAGGCATCCGCATGAGCGTGGTGAAGAATGCCCTGATGCGTCGCGCGATGGAAGGTCTGGGGAAACCATCGGCCGTTTCCCTGTTTGATTCCGGACCTTGTACGGTCGTGTATGGCGGCGACAGCGTGGTCGATGTGGCCAAAGAACTGGCCGAGTGGGGCACGAAGCTTAAGGCCCTGGTGGTGCGCGGCGCGTTTGTGGATGGATTGTCTCTGGATGCTCAGGGAGCCAACGAACTGTCCAAGATGCCGACTCGCGCCGAGATGCACGGACGGCTGGCGGCAACGGCCCTGGCTCCTGGAGCCAAGGTGGCCGGAGCGATTCTGAGCCCCGGAAGCACGATCGCCGGTTGCCTCAAGAGCTTGATCGAGAAGCTGGAAAAAGCGGCTTAAGGAATCGTTTTGGAAATCGTATTGTCCTTCGAATTCGAACCTACAATCGTCTTGCAGGTTGTCCCCGGAAGGGGTTAAACGGGACGGCGGAGTTCCGGCTACCGCGGACATCCAATCATAGGGAGTCGTATCATGTCGAGAGAGTGGAATGACAACATCAAGCAACTGGGCGATCAGATTGTGGCATTGACGCTGATGCAGGCCAAGGAGCTTGCGGATTATCTCAAGGAAGTGCATGGCATCGAACCGGCTGCGGGCGGAGCGGTCATGGTAGCCGGACCGGCGGCGAGTGCGGCGGCGGCTCCGGCCGAGAAGACCACCTTTACGGTTATGCTGAAGGCCTTCGGCGATCAGAAGATTCAAGTCATCAAGGAAGTTCGCGGTCTGACGGGTCTGGGGCTGAAAGAAGCCAAGGACCTGGTCGAGGCCCTTCCCAAGCCGGTCAAGGAAAACATCAGCAAGCAGGAAGCCGAAGAGGCCAAGGCCATTCTCGAGAAGGCCGGCGCCACGGTGGAACTGACCTAAGACGGCCGCGATGGGGTGGCCAGGATGGAATTACTAAGGATTCGATTCGGAGAGTGATTGCATGAAGTCACGGCCCGTACGAAGGTTCGGCAAGATCGGCGACGCGATTCCAGTTCCCGATCTGACGGAAATTCAGTTGAAAGGTTTCGATCGGTTTCTGCAACGGGAAGTGTCCCCGGAGAAACGAGCGGATATTGGTCTGGAATCTCTGCTTCGGGAAATCTTCCCGATCGTCAGCTACGACAAGACGATGCAACTGGAGTATCTGTCTTACGAACTCGAGAAGCCGCGGTACACTATTCAGCAGTGCCGCGAGCTCCGGCTGACCTACGGTTATCCCTGGAAGATCGCCTGCCGTCTGCGTCGTAACAACAATCAGGACTTGTCCGAACAGGCCATTTATCTGGGCGAGATTCCGGTCATGATCGGCGGCGGCGAATTCATCATCAACGGCGCTGAGCGCGTGATCGTCAATCAACTGCACCGCAGTCCCGGCGTCGATTTTGTGATCGACAGTCGCGACGGCGACCGCATCCTGCATGGCGCCCGGATCATTCCCGAACGAGGGAGCTGGATCGAGATGTCGGTGACCAAGAAAGACGTTCTGGTCATCCGGATCGATCAATCCAGCAAGATTCCGGCGACGGTGTTTCTGCGGGGAATGTCTGAAGAGTTCGGCAAGACCGAAACGCTGGTTCGATTGTTTTATCCAACCGAAAAGGTCAAAGTCAAAAAGTTACAGCCTACGATGTGGTCCGTCGGACCGATCGTCAACACCGAAACGGGCGAGGTTCTGGTCGAGGCCGCCACGCAGATCGGCGACAACCTCAAGCGGATTCAGGACAGCAATCTGGACGCCGTCGAGGTGGTGACGGAATTGGCCGATCCACTGGCGATGAACACGCTGTCAGAGGACGACTGCGAGAGCACCGACGACGCTCTGATGAAGCTGTATGTCCGGCTGCGTCCGGGCAATCCGGCCAACCTTGAAAAGGCCAAAGCGCTGTTTGCCGAGAAATTTTTCGACACCAACCGGTATCGGCTGGGACGCGTGGGTCGTTTCCGCATCAATCGCAAGTTCAATCAGAATGTCGATGAAAACCAGATGGCTCTGAGTCCCGAGGATTTTCTGAACACCATGCGATATATCCTCGGTCTTCGAAACGGTCAGGGCGTGCTGGACGACATCGATCATCTGGGCAACCGACGGTTACGGACGATCGATGAACTGGCGGCCGGCGAAATTCGCAAGGGACTTCTGAAGTTGCGGCGTACGGTACAGGAACGCATGAGCATGAAGGCCCCTGAAGAGATCCAGCGGATCGCCGACCTGGTCAACAGCAAGAGCGTTTCTTCCAGTATCGAATATTTCTTCGGTCGCGGCGAACTGAGTCAGGTGGTCGATCAGACCAACGCCCTGAGCCAGTTAACGCACGAGCGTCGCTTGAGCGCATTGGGACCGGGGGGCCTGAATCGCAAGCGAGCGGGATTCGAAGTCCGCGATGTCCACATCAGCCACTACGGCCGCGTTTGTCCGATCGAGACACCGGAAGGTACCAACATCGGCCTGATCGTTTCGCTGGGGATTTTCTCCCGTGTGGACGAATACGGTTTTCTGATTACGCCCTATCGCAAGGTCAAGAACGGCAAGGTCATCGACGACCATGAGTATCTTCGAGCCGACCAGGAAATGGAGGCGGTATTCGCTCCGCCGAGCATGGTCGATCCGCAAAGCCGCGAGCTCATGAAGGGCCTGGTTCTGGCCCGCAAGCTGGGCGACCTGACGCAGGTTGACAGCAAGGAAGTGAACTATGTCGATATCTCGCCCAAGCAGATCGTCGGCATTTCGGCGGCGTTGATTCCCTTCCTCGAACACGACGACGCCAACCGGGCTCTGATGGGTTCGAACATGCAGCGGCAGTCCGTGCCACTCCTGCAAACGGAACAACCGCTGGTCGGTACCGGCATGGAAGAGCCGGTGGCGCAGTATTCCAGCATGGTCGTTCGGGCTCGGACCAGCGGGACGGTCACTGCTGTGGATGCCGGCCGCATCGTCATCAACGATACCGATGAGTACCCGTTGCTGAAATACGAAGGGCTGAACGAACGGACCTGCTTGAACCAAAAGCCCATCGTTAAACTCGGCGAGAAGGTCAAGAAAAGTCAGATCATCGCCGACGGCGGCGGGACATCGCACGGCATGCTGGCCTTGGGCCGAAACGTTCTGGTCGGCTTTATGCCGTTCGATGGATATAACTTTGAGGACGCGATCCTGATCAGCGAACGGTTGGTCAAAGACGACACCTTTACCAGTATCCACATTGACGAATTTACCGTCGAGGTCCGCGAGACCAAACTGGGACGCGAAGAGTTCACCCGCGACATCCCCAATGTCAGCGAGAAGGCCCTCCGCAATCTCGACGAAGACGGTATCGTCCGCGAAGGCACGCGGGTCGATCCCAACGATATTCTGGTCGGCAAGGTTTCGCCCAAGAGCAAGACCGAGCTGACTCCGGAAGAAAAATTGCTGCACGCGATCTTCGGACGGGCCGGCGAGGACGTCAAGAACGACTCGCTGGAAGTGCCCAGCGGATACAGCGGCGTGGTTATCAAGACCAAACGGTTCACCCGCCGCGGCGTCGGTTCCGAAGAACAACGCAAGGCCCACAAGCAGGAGATGGCCCGCTACGAATCCGAAATGATCGCCAAGGAATGTCGGCTGTTCAAGCAGATGATCCAGCAGATTCATGAGGAATTGGGTGTGGATGTGGTGGATCCTTCCACCCGTCAGATCGTCGGTGCCAGCGAGGATGTCGAGGTCATCACCGAGCAGATCGAGAACTTTGCGGTCGAGTGGGTTAAACCCGCCAAGCATCAGGATGAGGCCAAGAAGATCTACAACAAATACTGGCCGAAGATCCGCGAAGTCCAGGAAGACCGCAAGCGAGAACTGGAACGGATGAAACACGGCGACGAGCTTCCCAGCGGCGTTCTGGAAATGGTCAAGGTCTATATGGCGACCAAGCGGACGCTGTCCGTCGGCGACAAGATGGCCGGGCGGCATGGAAACAAGGGTGTCATCGCCAAGATCATGCCGGAAGAAGACATGCCGTTCCTGGAAGACGGGACTCCGCTGGATTTCTGTCTGAATCCTCTGGGTGTACCGAGTCGTATGAATGTCGGCCAGATCTTCGAAACGCATCTGGGCTGGGCGGCCAAGGTTCTGGGTTTTGATTGCATCACGCCGGTCTTTGACGGAGCGACGGAAGAAGATTTGCATACGGTCATCCGTGAGGCCAATGAACATGTGCGTCAGCGAATGAACCACCTGCAGAAAAACAACGAAATTCCCCCGGTGGACGAATTGTTTACGATCATCCCCGAAGGACTCAAGGCCCGCCTGAACGACGGGCGCACGGGCGAACCGTTCGACCAGGAAGCGACGATCGGCTACATGTACATGCTGAAATTGCATCACCTGGTCGATGATAAGATCCATGCCCGCGCGACGGGGCCCTACAGTCTGATCACCCAGCAACCGCTGGGCGGCAAGGCCCGTACGGGCGGTCAGCGATTCGGGGAAATGGAAGTCTGGGCGCTGGAAGCATATGGCGCGGCTTTCACGCTGCAGGAACTGCTGACAGTCAAGAGCGACGACATTGAAGGCCGCACCAAGATATACGAATCAATGGTCAAAGGCACCAATACTCTGGAAGCCGGAACGCCCATTTCGTTCGATGTGCTGTGCAACGAAATCCGGGGGCTGGGCTTGAATATCCAGTTGGAGAAGAAACGACTCGGCTCGACGGCGATCTAACGCCGGATCGCCGCGGCGGCGGAATCGGCGGCCGATTCAACAACCTCAAGGGAGCGAATCCGAAGATGGTGGAGTCGATTTACGATCGAATCAACGATTACGGGGCGGTCCGGATCACACTGGCCAGCTCCAACGATATCCGAAGCTGGTCGTTCGGGGAAGTCAAGAAACCCGAGACGATCAACTACCGGACGTATCGCCCGGAAAAGGACGGTCTGTTCTGCGAACGGATCTTCGGTCCGGAGCGAGACTGGGAGTGCGCCTGCGGTAAGTACAAGGGCACCAAGTTCAAGGGGATCATTTGCGACCGTTGCGGCGTGAAGGTAACCCACAGTCGCGTGCGCCGCAAACGCATGGGTCATATTAACCTGGCGGCGCCGGTGGTGCACATCTGGTTCTTCAAGGCGATGCCCAGCCGTCTGAGTACGCTGCTGGGGATGAAGACTACAGATCTGGAAAAGGTGATCTATTTCCAGGATTATGTCGTAACCGATCCCGGCCAGAGTCCGCTGACCCTCAAACAACTCCTGACCGAAGACGACTATCGCGAGGCCGTCAGCAAGTATGGGATGTGTTTTCGCGCGTCGATGGGGGCCGAGGCGATTAAAGACCTGCTCAACCGATTGGACCTGACCACGCTGGCTGGGGAACTGCGGGAAGCGATCACCGGCACGACCAGCAAGCAGAAAATCAAGGACCTGACCAAACGGCTCAAGCTGGTCAACAGCATCCTGCAAAGCGGGAATAAGGCCGAGTGGATGATCCTGGAAGTGTGTCCGGTGATTCCGCCGGATCTGCGTCCACTGGTCATGCTCGAAAGCGGCAACTTTGCCACCAGTGATCTGAACGATTTGTACCGCCGAATCATCAACCGCAACAATCGACTCAAAAAACTGATCGATTTGAACGCTCCGGAAGTGATCATTCGCAACGAAAAGCGAATGCTCCAGCAGGCGGTGGACGCTCTCCTGGACAACGGCCGATGCCGTCGTCCGGTTCTGGGCAGCAACAACCGTCCGCTGAAGAGCTTGACGGATATGATCAAGGGAAAGCAGGGGCGATTCCGCGAGAATCTGCTGGGCAAACGCGTGGACTATTCGGCCCGATCGGTGATCGTCGTCGGTCCGCATTTGAAACTGCACCAGTGCGGTCTGCCAAAAAAGATTGCGTTGGAGCTGTTCCAGCCCTTTATTATCCGTAAATTAAAAGATCGCGGTCTGGCCGACACCATCAAGAGCGCCAAGCGGATGCTGGAACGCCGCGAAGAACATGTCTGGGATATTCTCGAAGAAGTGATTCATCAGCATCCTGTGCTGCTGAACCGGGCGCCGACCCTGCACCGCATGGGCATTCAGGCCTTCGAACCGATTCTGGTCGAGGGCAATGCCATCATGCTGCATCCGCTCGTCTGCCACGGATTCAACGCCGACTTCGACGGCGACCAAATGGCCGTTCACCTGCCGCTCTCGATCGAGGCGCAGGTTGAGGCGCACACCCTGATCATGTCCACCAACAGCATTTTCTCCCCGCAAAACGGCTCGCCGATGTTGGGTGCTTCGCAGGACATGGTGTTGGGGAACTACTACATTACGAATATGCTGGCTGACCAGAAGGGCCAGGGCATGATGTTCCGCGATCCGATGGAGGCGATCACCGCCTACCAGATGGGCAAGGTTCATGTCCACGCCAAGGTCAAAGTTCGACTTCCCGCCGAGAAAAAAGTCATGGGCCCCAAGGGCCGGGAAAAGGGCGGCGTGATCGAGACCTCTCCGGGCCGGTGTCTCTTTAATGATATTTTCCCGCCGAAAATTCCATTTTACAACTACATGATGGACAAAAAGAAACTCGGCGGCGTGATTCAGGACTGTTACGAGATCGCCGGCAGCGCCGAGACGATCGACTTGTTGGATAAGATCAAGGAACTGGGTTTCAAACAGGCCACGCTGGCCGGCGTCAGTTTTGGCTTGACGGACCTGATTGTCCCCAAGGAAAAGACCGCGATCATCGAGAAAACGCAGCAGAAGGTCGATCGCATCCTGAAGAACTTCCAGAGCGGCGTTCTGACCGAAGGCGAGCGCTATAACCAGGTGGTCGATGCCTGGACACATGCCCGAGTGGCGGTAACCGAGGCGATGATGCGGGCGATGGAAAATGATATTCGCAATGGCAAGCCGTACCTGAACCCGATCTGGGTCATGCGGCACTCCGGTGCCCGCGGCAGCACCGACCAGATTCAGCAGTTGGCCGGGATGCGAGCTCTGATGGCCAAGCCCAGCGGCGAGATTCTTGAAACGCCGATCAAGTCCAACTTCCGCGAAGGCCTCAATGTGTTGGAATACTTCAGTTCGACGCACGGGGCTCGAAAGGGTCTGGCGGATACGGCCCTGAAGACGGCCGATTCCGGGTACCTGACGCGAAAACTGGCCGATGTCGCCCAGAATGTCATGATTTCGGAGATCGACTGCGGGACCCTGCAGGGGATTACCAAGACCACCGTCTATAAGGGTGAAACGGTGGATGTTCCGTTACGGAATTTGATCATCGGCCGTACGGCCCGCGACAATATTCGCAATCCGATCACCGACGAGATGATTGTCCGAGAAAACGAAGTCATCACGCTGGAAGCAGCCACAAAGATCGAGGCCCTGGGACTGGAAGCGATCCGCGTTCGAAGTCCGCTGACCTGCGAAAGTTCGTCGGGAATTTGCGCCAAGTGCTATGGATGGGATTTGAGTACCGGGATGCTGGCCGAGGAAGGTCTGGCGGTTGGTATCATGGCCGCCCAGTCGATCGGCGAGCCGGGAACGCAACTTACGATGCGGACCTTCCATACGGGAGGTATTGCTTCAGTGTCGGTCCTCGAGACCGAGCAACTGGCCCCGCGGGATGGGATCGTCCGTTATGAGGATATCAAGGCGGTTACCGTCGCCATGAAGGAGGGCAAGGATGTTATTGTCGCCCTGAAACGGGCAGGCGAATTGTTGCTGGTTGATGACAAAGATCGCGAACTCGAACGATTCAAGGTTCCCTATGGCGGTATTTTATCCGTTACGGATGGGCAAAAGGTTCGCCGAGGCGAACGGCTCTTTTCGTGGGATCCGCACCGCGTTCCGATTCTGGCGGAGGTTGACGGGCTGGTACGCCTCGTTGATGTTGTCGAAGGCGAAACCATGCGGATTGAAGAAGAGCGGAAGGGTCAAAAAGGTCGCCCGGTCGTGATCGAACACAAAGGCGATAAGCATCCGCAAGTGATCATCGAAAGCTCCGACGGCAAGATTCTGGATGTTCACTACCTGCCGGCAAAGGCGCGTATCGAGGTGGAAGAAGGCAAGGAAGTCAAGGCCGGCGAATTGCTGGCCCGTCTGCCCCGCGGATCGGAAGGTACGCAGGACATCACCGGCGGTCTGCCCCGCGTCACGGAAATTTTCGAGGCGCGCAAGCCCAAGGATCCGGCGGCGATGGCCGAGATCAGCGGCACCATCGAACTCAAGAGCGACAAACGCCGCGGCAAGATGACCATCATCATCCGCAGCGAAAAGATGGAAAAGGAACACCATGTTCCGCGCGATCGGCACCTGAATTTCCATACCGGTGACCGCGTGGATGCCGGCGACGCCCTGACTGACGGCCCGCTGGTTCCGCACGATATTCTGCGGATCAAGGGAGAAGAAGCCCTGCAACGGTATCTGCAACGGGAAATCCAGAATGTGTACCGTGCCCAAAGCGTGACGATCAGCGACAAGCACATTGAGATCATTCTCGGCCAGATGATGAGCAAGGTCGAGATCGAGTCGATCGGCGATACCAGTTATCTGCCGGGAGAAGTGGTGGACAAACTGGATTTCCGTCGGACCAACGAAGCCCTGTCGCACCAACTTCGGATCAGCGATCCGGGGGATACCGATCTGAAGATTGGTACCCTGGTAACCAAGGACGAGCTGGACGCCGCCAACGAAAAGGTCGAGTTGCTCGGCGGCACGCCGGCGAAAGGAAAGAAACCCCATCCGGCCACGGCGACAACGCTCTTGTTGGGCATTACCAAGGCCTCGTTACAGTCGGACAGCTTTATTTCGGCCGCCAGTTTCCAGGAAACGACAAAGGTATTGACAGAAGCTTCTCTGGAAGGTAAAATTGATAATTTACGCGGTTTGAAAGAAAATGTAATTCTCGGCCATCTGATCCCGGCGGGAACAGGTTTCCGTCGGTATCAGGAAATGCGGGTCAAGCATCTGGCCGAAGCGCCGTTGCCCAAGCAACTCGAAGAGTTGCGGGAAACACGCGAAGCGGAAGCCGCGGCCGAGAAGGCCGTCAAGGCGGCGCTGGGATTGGATTAATTGCTCGTTTCCCGAGTTTCGGGATAGCGACGCGAAACGACGAAAGTTCGAGTGGAGAAGTTATGCCGACAATCAATCAACTGGTTCGGAACAAACGAAAGTCCAAGGGCAAGAAGCGCGTCTCGGATATTACCGGGTCGCCGCAGAAGCGGGGTGTATGTCTGATCGTGCGAACCCAGACGCCGAAGAAACCCAACTCGGCGCTGCGAAAAATTTGCCGTGTGCGTTTGACCAACGGCAAGGAAGTCACGACTTATATCGGCGGCATCGATCACAACCTGCAGGAACACAGCACGGTCATGATCCGGGGCGGCCGCGTACGGGACCTGCCCGGCGTTCGTTACCATGTGATCCGTGGCGTTCTGGACTGTGCTGGCGTGAATAATCGAAAACAAGGCCGCAGCAAGTACGGCGCCAAGAGCCCGAAGTAACCGGCCGTTGAGCCCATAGCGAAGGTGCATGCATGTCGAAGAAATTTATTACAGAACGAATCCAGATTAAGCCGGATCCGAAGTATCCGGATCCCTTGACGACCAAGTTCATCAACTGCCTGATGTGGCAGGGGAAGAAGAGCGTTGCCCAGCAGGTTTTTTATGAGGCCATGGATATCGTCGCCAAGAAGATCAAGGAGACGGCTCCTCTGGAAGTTTTTCTGACGGCCGTCAACAATGTCAAGCCCATGCTGGAAGTCCGCAGCCGACGAGTCGGCGGAGCCAGTTATCAGGTTCCGATGCAGGTCAGCCCGCGTCGGCAACAGTCGCTGGCGATCCGTTGGATCATCCAGGCCGCCCGCGCCAAAAAGGGAAAGCCCATGGGCGAACGATTGGCCGGCGAATTGATGGATGCCTTCAACAAGGAAGGCGCCGCCATCACCACCCGCGAAAATGTGCACCGCATGGCGGAGGCCAACAAGGCTTTTGCGCATTTCGCCTGGTAAGTCGCGTAACGAGCTGCCACGGCTGTTGGGTTCCAATAGTCGTGGCAGTTTTTTTTATTCTTCATTTATTTCGGACATAGGGACATGAGTATGTCGTGTCCCCCAAGAGGATAGCCAATAGAAAGACGATGTCAGATTCATTATCGAAACTGCGAAATATCGGAGTCATGGCGCATATCGACGCCGGAAAGACGACGGTGTCGGAACGAATCCTGTATTTTTCGGGCAAGACCTACAAGATCGGCGAAGTCCATGAGGGTACCGCCGTCATGGATTATCTCGAAGAAGAGCAGCAGCGGGGAATCACCATCACTTCGGCTGCGACTCGTTGCCCGTGGAACGGTTATCAGATTAATCTGATCGACACTCCGGGACATGTGGATTTCACGGCCGAGGTCGAACGGTCCCTGCGGGTTCTGGATGGAGCGGTGGCGGTTTTCGATTCCAGCGAGGGGGTTCAGGCCCAAAGCGAAACCGTCTGGAGACAGGGACAAAAATATCATCTTCCCTGCCTGTGTTTTTTGAACAAAATGGACAAAACCGGCGCCGATTTTGAAATGTCTGTTCAGAGTATTCGGGACAAGCTGGGGGCCCATCCCGTTCCGGTACAGTATCCGATTGGACAGGATTCAACCTTCGAGGGCTTGATCGATCTTGTCACCATGAAGGCAATTTATTTCCACCAGGAGGATGTGGGTTCCACGTATGAGGAAAAGGAAATCCCCGATTCTCTCAGGGATACGGCCGAGCATTGGCGGCACGATATGATTGAAGCGGCCGCCGAGTTTGATGAACATCTGATGGATGCGTATGTTCACAATGAGCCGATGGATAATCAGGCCATCGTGGCGGCGATTCGAAAGGGAACCCTGACGGGACGATTCCATCCGGTTTTTGTCGGGGCGGCATTGCGGAATATCGGTATCCGAAAGCTTCTCGACGGCGTTACGGCGTATCTGCCGTCGCCTCTCGATCGGCCGGATATTTTTGGCCATAAGCCCGGACATGACAAGAAGGATGTCAAGATCACCTGCGATCCCAAAAAGCCGTTTGTCGGTTTGGCGTTTAAGATTACCGGCGACAAACATGGCGATCTGTATTTTGTACGCGTTTATCAGGGCAGACTCCAGAAAGGCAGCCGAATCTATAACAGCACCCGAGACTGCAAAGAAAACATCACCCGTCTATTCGAGATGCATGCCAGTTCCCGAGACATTATCGATTCGGCTCAGGCGGGCGATATTGTTGCGGTTATCGGACTTAAAGAGACCCTCACCGGCGATACCCTGTGTGATACTCGTTTTCCGGTCATTCTGGAAAGTATCAGCTTTCCGGAAACGGTGGTCAGTATGTCGATCGAGCCCAAATCGTCTGCCGATCGTATGAAGCTATCCGAGGCATTGAATGTTCTTCGGAGAGAAGATCCGACATTTACCTTCCGCTATGATGCCGAAACCGGCCAAACCATCATGTGTGGGATGGGCGAACTCCATCTGGAGATCCTTCAGCACAAAATTACGCGTGATCTGGGAGTGGACATCCGTGTGGGCCGGCCGCGGGTGGCCTATAAAGAGGCCATTACCCATACTGCCGGTGGAGAAGGGAAGTTTGTCAAGCAGACCGGTGGTCGGGGTCAATATGGCCATGCGATCATCGAAATTGAACCCCTGTTTGACGAAAACCAGCATATCAGCATGAAAATCGAGTTCGAAAACGCCATTATTGGTGGCTCGATTCCCAAGGAATATATTCCGGGCGTGGAAAGGGGTATCCGGATGGGTTTGACCACCGGGTGTTTGGGGGGATTTCCCGTTGTAGGTGTCAAAGCCCGATTGCTGGATGGATCTTTCCATGCCGTCGATTCATCGGAATTGGCCTTCGAGCAAGCCGGCATGCTGGCGGTTCGGGAAGCCCTTCGTGACGCCGGCCCCATCCTTTTGGAACCCATTATGAATGTGGAAGTTACGGTTCCAGACAACTATTATGGCGCCGTTCAGGGTAACCTGATTGCCAAACGGGGTATGATCACGGATACCCGGGTTCATTCCAATGTCCGGGTCATCGATGCGAAGGTCCCCCTAAGCGAAATGTTTGGGTATGCCGGGGAATTGAGAGGAGCCACGGCCGGTCGGGGGAGCTTTACCATGGAACCGCTGTGCTATGAGCGAACTCCGGAACAAATTTCTGAAAAAATTTTAGCAGGATTCTATTGACAGATTTTCCGGGATATGGTAAAAGCTCTCTTTTACAGTCGAAGCGAGCACGGGCAGGATGCCTGTGCGAATAACGAGTTGGACTGTTCATTCCAAGACGAATAGGTCAACCACGGACGGAAGAAGTGGCCCGTGATGCCCGGCGAAGAGATGTTTTTCATCGGGGATAAAAGGGATGACCCGGATGGAAAACGCTTCGACCGGCAGGGCAAGAACGAGAAGCGAAAACGCTTTTCCTGCCTAATGGCAATACAACCGGTTCGGCCGGAAAGATTGTCTTTTCGGCCGCAGGGTTTTTGTTTATGGTAATATCCCGGTAGCGGGAGTTCTCGCTCCGGCGGGAATGACAGTGAGACGATCTTAGGAATCGGCGATGGCAACGGAAACGGAACGGATACGGATACGGATGGAAGCGTACGATCACAAGGCCTTGGACAACTCGGCCAAAGAGATCGTGGAGCAGGCCCGTCGGACCAATGCCCGTGTGAACGGCCCGGTCCCGCTGCCGACACGCATTGAACGCTATACGGTTCTGCGCAGCCCGCATATCGACAAGAAGTCGCGCGAGCAGTTTGAGATGCGCACGCATAAGCGGCTGATCGATATCCATGAAGCCAACGCCCGTACGGTTGAAGCTTTAAACAAGCTGGTAGTGCCCGCGGGCGTTTTTGTTAAGATTAAGGCATAAGCGTTCGGAATCGGAAAATCCGGACAAAAGGACTACCCCCATGATTATGATATTGGGCAAAAAGGTCGGAATGACGCAGGTCTATGACGAGGCCGGAAAGATGACGCCGGTGACGGTGATCCAAGCCGGTCCCTGCCCCGTTCTGCAAGTCAAGACGGTCGAAACAGACGGTTACCGTGCCTTGCAGCTCGGTTTTGACGACATCAAAACCAGTCGGGTTCGTAAGCCCGCCGAGGGTCACGCCAAGAAAGCCAACACGGCCGCCAAACGATTTATCCGCGAATGGCGTCTGGCTGAGAAAGATCCGTCGGAACTCAAAACCGGCGATATGGTCGCTGTGTCAATTTTTGCCGAGACCAAATTTGTGGATGTTATTGGTATCAGCAAGGGTAAGGGCTTTCAGGGCGTTATGAAGCGACACAATTTTGGCGGCTTCCCGTTTTCTCACGGTACCGAGCGGAAGCACCGAGCTCCCGGCTCCCTGTCCGGGAATGCCAGTGACCGTGGCCATGGCGGGAACATCAAAAAGGGCAAACGCATGGCCGGCCACATGGGGATGGATCGAGTCACGACCAAAAACCATAAGCTGGTGTCGATCGATGTAGAAAAGAATCTTTTGGTGATCAAGGGACCGGTTCCTGGGGCGACCGGGTCTTATGTGGTCGTTCGTTCGGCCAAGAGCCACAGTTAATGCCGGAATCTTCAAGGACTCCGGATACGAAAAATGGATGACGGACATGATTGAACTGGCAGTTTACAATCGAGAAGGCAAGGAAATCGAAAGTGTGCAGGTCGATGAGAAGGCCTTCGGCGGGCGAGTGCGGTATCCGCTGCTGAAACAGGCGATCGTAATGTACCATGCCAATAAGCGGGTCGGAACTGCGGCCACCAAGAGTCGCGGGATGATTGAAGGATCCACCCGTAAGCTGTACAAACAGAAGGGCACGGGAAATGCCCGAATGGGTTCGGTACGAACGAATCTGCGGAAAGGCGGCGGCGTGGCGTTTGCCAAGTATGCCCGCGATTTCGGCAAGGATATGCCCAAGAAACAACGACAGATGGCCCGAAATTCCGCGATTTTGGTCAAGCTTAAATCGCAGGATGTGGTGATCATTAACGATCTGTCGTTTTCCGGCCCGAAAACAAAAGAATTCGCGGCTATTCTGCGAAATCTCAAGATCGATCGCAGTTGTCTGGTGACGATCCCCCAACTGGATTTGAATGTGTACAAGTCGGCGCGAAATATTCCCCGCATCCAGGTGTTACCGCTGGCGGACTTGAACGCCGGAGATATCTGCAAACGGCATAAAGTGCTGTTCACGAAAGCGGCTTTGCTTTCGCTGATCAACGAAGGATCCCAATCGAGTCAATAGGTGCGACCGTGGATAAATATGACATTATTATTCGACCGTTGGTGACCGAGCAGGGCATGCACCTGGCGAACACGCGTAACGCGTATTCGTTCGAGGTTCACCCGAAGTCCAACAAGATCCAGATCCGCAGTGCCGTCGAGCAGTTGTACAATGTCAAGGTACTGGAGGTTCGGACCGCCAACATTAAAGGAAAACCCCGCCGTCGAGGTCGTTTCATCGGCCTGACCAGGCACTGGAAGAAGGCGGTGGTGGTATTGCACAAAGATAACCGGATCGATTTGTTCTGATGATCAGGAAGGCATAACGGGGTATCGCTATGGCAATCAAGATTTATAGGCCGACATCCGCAGGAAGACGAAATACTACGGTCATCGACTATAAAAAAGAACTGACGACCGACCGGCCTGAAAAAACGCTGTGTGTCCGGCTCAAGAAGGCCGGCGGCCGAAATCATTCGGGTTGCACGACCGTTCGTTTCATCGGGGGAGGCGCTCGGCGGATCTATCGGATTATCGATTTCAAGCGGAATAAAGACGGAGTTCCCGGCCGCGTGGCAACAGTCGAATACGATCCCAATCGGAACTGCTTTATTTCTCTGGTCCATTACAATGACGGGGAGAAGCGCTACATCCTGTCGCCGGCGGGTTTGAAAGTCGGTGAACGGATTGAAAGTGGCGTGGAGGTAGAACCGAAGATCGGCAACGCTATGCCGTTGTTGAATATTCCGATTGGCGTGGACATTCACAACATCGAAATGATTCCCGGCCAGGGCGGCAAACTGGTTCGCACGGCCGGCGGCGTGGCTCGTCTGATGGCCAAAGAGGGCGATTGGGCGACGGTTATTTTGCCCAGCGGCGAAATGCGGAAGGTTCGCAAGGAATGTCGAGCGACGATCGGCCAGTTGGGGAATTCGGATTATCAGAATGTCAATGTCGGAAAGGCCGGACGGACGCGGCATCGCGGCCGACGCGGTCATGTCCGCGGTAAAGCCCAAAATCCGGTCGCCCATCCGATGGGCGGCGGCGAAGGCCGGGCCAACGGCGGACGGCATCCCTGTTCACCGACGGGTGTACTGGCCAAGGGTGGAAAGACCCGAAATCCTCGCAAAGTCAGTAATCAGTGGATTATCCGTCGCCGCAAGAATAATCGCGGCCAACAGTTGGTTCTCTAACAACGGACAGAAACGAGATACAGGCGGTATAAGGTAAAGGACTCGTATGGGACGGTCAAAGAAAAAAGGCCCGTTTATTAACGAGAAGTTGTTGACGAAGGTCGTACGACAGGGTCAGCAGGGCTCGCGGGAACCAATCAAGACCTGGGCTCGAAGTTGCACAATCGTGCCCGAATTTGTGGGTTATACCTTTATGGTGCATAACGGCCGGATGTTTCTGAAGGTGTTTGTGACGGAAGACATGGTCGGCCACAAGCTCGGCGAGTTTTCGGCAACCCGAACTTTCCGTGGTCACTCGGGCGTGAAGAAGGAAGAGGCCGTCTGATCGAATCGGCCCATTCATTGCGGGATTATAGATTATGCTGAACGGAGAACGGTTACAACAGATTTGTCGGCAACGCAAGATGAGCGTTCCGACGCTGGCGGAATACCTGGTTCGCGGCGGATTTGACGCCGAACAGGCGCAGTCGGCGCTTCGAAACTGGATGCGTCGATTGTACACCCCCAGGCCGACCGCCGAAGATGTTCGCCGGCTGGCCAATGCCTTAGGCGTCGAGGTCAACGAAATTTCTCAGTGGCAGGCGTCGCACCGCTTTGCTCCCTCTTCGGCCCGCAAGGCACGGCTGGTGATGGATTTAATCACCGGACGACAGGTTCAGGACGCTCTGGATGTTCTCAAGTTCGAACATCGGCGGGCGGCCTATCATATTCGTAAGGTTCTTGAAAGCGCGATCGCCAACGCCGACGAACAGGAAGCGGATGTCGAATCGCTGGTGATCTGCGAGGCCCGAGTGGACGGCGCCGGTCGCCGTCTGGGAACCAAGGGCTGGCGAGCCAAGGACCGCGGTCGAGCTCACCCGATCTGGAAAGAAGCCAGCCATCTTTATGTGAGCGTGGCGCAAGAGCGGACGGAATAACCAACAAATCGGATAGCGACTATGGGTCAAAAGACATCTCCAATTGGATTTCGAACGGGTATCACGCTGGGTTGGCAGAGTACCTGGTTTGCCCCCAAGGCCAACTACGGCGATTTCCTTGTTGAGGACACCAAGCTTCGCAAGTTTATCGACGACAAGTTCAACCGACAGCCCCCGTATGCTGCGGTGGCCAAAGTGGAAATCGCCCGGACTCGTAACGAAGTGAAGGTGACCCTCCATACGGCCCGGCCGGGAATGGTCATTGGTCCGCGAGGCGCTGAAGTTGAAACGCTTCGCGAGGCCCTGGAAGCCCTGATCGACCGTAAGGTCAGCGTGAATGTCATCGAAATCAAGGAACCCAACCTGGATTCAACCCTTGTGGCCGAGTCCATTGCCCAGCAGCTTCAAAAGCGTGCTTCGTATCGTCGTGTGATGAAGATGGCATGCGAGAATGCGATTAACGCCGGCGCTAAGGGAATTAAAATACTCTGCGGAGGCCGGTTGGCCGGCGCGGAAATCGCCCGGACTGAAAAGCAGAAGCTCGGCAGTATTCCCCTGCAGACGCTGGAAGCGAATGTGGATTACGGTATTGCGACAGCCCGAACGACTTATGGCACCATTGGTATCAAGGTGTGGATCTACAAGGGAAAATTCGGGGAAGAGCAGGCGGCTCCATCGTTTCGTCCGCGTCACGGCGGAAGAGGACGGCGCGGCGGGAAAGGACAGGGCGGCGGATCGTTTTCCCGCGGTCGCTCGGAAACTTCCCGGACGCGAACGGCCCCCGGCCATGGCGGCGATTCGGCTCCGGATACTTCCGCTCCGGCGACCCCCACGGCGTAAGAATGAGAATCGGTTGAGACAAGAGGCAAAGGAACATAACCATGGCATTAATGCCCAAAAGAGTCAAGTATCGCAAGCAGCAGCGCGGCCGGATTCACGGCAACGCGACGCGGGGCAATTATGTGGCCTTCGGCGAGTACGGACTGCAGACCCTCGAGCAAGCGTGGATTTCGGGTCGGCAGATCGAAGCCGGACGCGTCGCCGCCACGCACTTTCTGCATCGCGAAGGCAAAGTGTATATTCGGATTTTTCCCAACCATTCCTACACGGCAAAGCCCCTCGAAACCCGTATGGGTAAAGGTAAGGCCGAAATTGAGGGTTGGGTCGCCCGGGTCAAACCCGGAATGGTCATGTTCGAAATCGGCGGCGCGCCGGAAGAAGTGGCCAAGCTGGCCCTGTCGCGCGTGGCCCACAAAATGCCGGTCAAGTGTCGGCTGGTCACGCGTCGGCACAGCTTGGCATAACGGGAGAGCATCATGAAGGCGTCGGCATTACGAGAACTGCGTCCGGAAGAACTGCGGGACAAACTGGTGGAAACCGAAAAGCACCTGTATGATCTCCGCTGTCAGGCCGTGACGGAAAATATCGAGAACACCAGGTCGGTTCGGAACACGCGGCGGGAAATCGCCCGGATCAAGACGATTCTCCGCCAACAGCATAATGAGGGTCGGTAATTGACTATGGAAGCCAAACGCAAGAAAACCGAACGGGCCGTGGTCGTCGGGAAGAGCGGCAACAAGAGCATCCGGGTTCGGATCGATTATGTGGTGAAACATCCGATGTACGGAAAATACCTGCGGCGCAAGACCGTGTTGGGGGTCCATGACGAGACCAACCAGGCCGGCGTCGGCGACACGGTGGAAATCGTGGAATGCAGACCCATCAGTAAATCCAAGAATTGGCGTCTGCTGAAAGTAATCGAGAAAGCGGTGATTGAGTAAGAGGGCCTGACCTTGATACAGCAAGAGACGATGTTGAATATCGCCGACAACAGCGGCGTCAAGACGGCGCAGTGTATCCGGGTTCTGGGCCGGACCAGTGCCCGCAAGGGCAAATGCACTCGTGTCACCGCGTCGATCGGGGATATCGTGTGCGTCGCGATTAAAAAGCGACTACCGAGTTGCCAGTTGGACCGAAAGAAGGTGCATCGGTGCGTCATCATCCGGACGACCTACCCGGTTCGACGACCGGACGGCAGTTATGTCCGTTTTGATTCCAATGCCGGCGTCATGATCGACGGCGAAGGTAACCCGATCGGCACCCGTATCTTCGGCGCGGTGGCCCGGGAGCTGCGGGACAAGAACTTTATGAAGATCGTATCGCTGGCCAGCGAAGTGGTCTAAGGCGATCGATGGGATAACGGAACGACCATGGCACGACATATTAAAAAAGGCGATACGGTGCAGGTGATCTCGGGCGATCACAAGGGTAATACCGGCGAAGTCATGCGGATACTGGTGGACAAAGACCGAGTCCTGATCAAGGGCGTGAATCTGGTCTTCAAGCATGTACGGCCGTCGCGGAAGAATCCGCAGGGCGGGCGTATCCGGGTCGAAAAACCGATTCACATCAGCAATGTGCTTCCGGTCAGCAAATCGACCAAGGGCCAGCATGTGCATTTCGAGACGGACGGAAAGGGTCTCAAACGCCGCATCGCCAAGGACGGAACGGATTTGGGTATCGTGGGCAAGAAGAAATAACGCCGATTTGTTCGCCGATGGAAGCGGACGAATCGCGGATGACGAATAAGGTTGACCTATGTCACGGTTGAGAGATATTTACAGATCGAAAGTGGCGCCTGAGCTGATGAAGAAGTTCAAGTATTCCAGCATCATGGCGGTGCCGCGGATGGAAAAGATCGTCATTTCGATGGGCGTGGGCAAGGCCGTGCAGGACAAGAAGTTCCTGGACAACGCCATCAAGGATCTGACGATGATTTCCGGCCAGAAACCCCTGGTGATACCCGCTCGCAAGAGCGTGTCGAACTTTAAAGTTCGCGAGGGCGACAAAACCAGTTTGAAGGTTACCCTTCGCAGGGAACGGATGTATGAATTCATGGACCGCCTGATCAATCTGGCGATTCCTCGGGTCAAAGACTTTCGAGGTCTGAATCCGAAGGGATTCGACGGCCGGGGCAACTACTCGATGGGTCTGAGCGAACAGTCGGTGTTTCCGGAAATCGAGGCCGCCAAGGTCGAGACCCAGCAGGGAATGAATATTGCGTTTGTCACAACGGCCCGGACCGACAACGAATCGCGAGAAATGTTGCGGTTGTTCGGTATGCCGTTTCGGTCCTGAGAAAAGAAATCGAATCCGACGCCATAGCGGAGATTGGGAATGTCAACCAAGGCACTGGAAAATAAGCAAAAGAAGCAACCGAAGTTTAAGTCACGGGCCTATACCCGCTGTCAGTTGTGCGGCCGGTCTCATGCGGTCTATCGCAAGTTCAAGATCTGCCGGTTGTGCTTCCGGAAAATGGCCAACCAGGGCCTGTTGCCGGGCGTACGGAAGGCGAGCTGGTAATCCGGCGGGCTTAGGGCCGTCGGTATTGAGCGACGATACAGGGAGTGAAATATGAGTCATGGCGATCCAATCGCAGATATGTTGACCCGAATCCGGAACGCCGCACGCGTCGGAAAAACCGAAGTGCGAATCCGGGCAACGAAGATTTGTCAGGGCATTGCGGAAGTGCTCAAGACCGAAGGGTACATCCTCGGATACGACCGCATCGACGACGCTCGTCAGGGATTCCTTCGGGTTCAGTTGAAGTATTCTCCTCAGGGCGAATCGGCGATTTCGATGATCCGCCGCGAGAGCAGTCCGGGATGTCGCCGATATCGTTCGGTGGATGAGTTACCCTGCGTGATGAACGGGATGGGAATCTCCGTGGTTTCAACCAGCAAGGGCGTGATGAGCGATAAAACCTGTCGCCAGGAAAATGTAGGCGGCGAATTACTCTGTACGGTGAGCTGATTATGAGTCGGATAGGAAAAAAACCGATAGCGATCCCGGCCGGCGTTCAGGTCGAGGTGAAGGGACAGACGGTCAAAATCTCTGGCCCCAAGGGTACACTGGAAACGTCGTTTTGTTCCGAGATCGAGATTCGTCTGGATACGGCGGCCAAGCAGATTGTTGTGAATAATCCGAACCCCGGAAACCGGCAGTGCAAGGCCTTGCACGGTACAACCCGCGCCCTGATCCAGAATATGATCGTGGGCGTAACGCAGGGGTTTGGCCAGGAACTGCAGATTTTCGGGACCGGCTACAATGTCAAGGAACAGAGCGGTAAACTTGTGTTAACGGTCGGTTTTTCCGATCCGGTCGAATTGCCGATTCCCAAGGTCGTCAAGGTTGCCATCAAGACCCCGGCCACCAAGGGCAACGATATCCCGGCCGTGTTTAGCGTGTCCAGCCCCGATAAGCAGGTGCTGGGTCAGTTCGCCGCGGAGATTCGCCGCGTTCGACCGCCGGAACCGTATCAGGGCAAGGGAATTCGTTTCAGCGACGAAGTCGTACGACGCAAAGTTGGAAAGGCGTTTGCCTCGGGCGCTGCGTAAGGCGGATCTTAACTCCGATGGCGGCGCAGGTTATCCAGTCAGGAAAATAGGATATGCGGATCGAACTGAAAACAAAACGACATCAGCGGCGAAAACAGCGGGTGCGGAAAAAAGTCTTTGGAACGCCCGAACGGCCGCGATTGACGATCTTTCGTTCCACCCACCACATCTATGCTCAGATCATAGACGATGTGGCCGGCTTGACTTTGGCTTCGGCCAGTACGGGCCAGAAAACCCTTCGGAACGAGTTGAAGTCCTGCTCGAATCGGGCAGCGGCCGAAGCGGTCGGCACGGCGATCGCCAAGCAGGCCATCAGTGTCGGGATCAAGGCCGTGTGTTTTGATCGAAACGGTTTCCGGTATCACGGCAGGGTCAAGGCCCTTGCCGACGCGGCTCGCAAGGCCGGGTTGGCTCTGTAACCGAACCACGATCGCAGAACTTTATGTGGATGGAGAATAGCATTGGCGCAAGAGAGTAAAGCAATGGGGCCGGGCGATCAGGGCCTTCAAGATACGGTCATCAAGGTCTATCGAACGGCCAAGGTGGTCAAGGGCGGACGGCGATTCAGCTTTGGGGCGCTGGTGGCCGTCGGCGATCGAAACGGATCGGTTGGCGTCGGATATGGCAAAGCCAATGAGGTTCCTCCGGCCGTAGAAAAGGCCATTAAAAACGCCAAAAAGGATCTGCAGAGCATTGATTTGTTCGGCGGAACCCTTCCGCATCCGATTCGGGGAAAGTATCGGGCGACCAGTATCGACCTGATTCCGGCCAGTCCCGGAACGGGCGTTATTGCCGGTTCGACCGCCCGCGCCATCCTCGAGTGCGCCGGAGTTCGCGACGTGCTGACCAAGATTTACGGCAGCACATCGGCCAAAAATGTGGCCAACGCCGTTCTCGACGGGCTGTTGAAATTACGCGGACAAGAAACCATGTCCTCGCTCCGTGGAGTCGAGGTTCAAGCAGTCAAAAGGTGGTGATGCGAAGATGTTGAGCAATCAAATTACCGCAATCGTTGGCGCGCATAAGCAACGCAAACGGATCGGCCGAGGCCGAGCCACCGGTCATGGCAAGACCAGCGGCCGGGGTCACAAGGGCGCCCACAGTCGTTCCGGGTATTCCCGTCGTCTGTCGCATGAAGGCGGCCAGATGCCGATGTTTCGTCGGATACCCAAGCGCGGCTTCAACAACGCCAATTTCACCAAGCGTTACGAAATCGTCAATGTTTCGCAGCTTGACAAGCTGTTCACCGACGGCGCCGCCGTCAGCATCGATCAGCTCGTTTCCGCGGGTTTGGTGGATAATGTTAATTGCCGAGTCAAGATTCTCGGTGACGGCGAATTGACCAAGCGGTTGGTTGTCAGCGCCCACAAATTCAGCAAATCCGCCGAGCAAAAAATCTCGGGTTGCGGCGGAACCGTGAAAGTCGTGGCATAAAACCGACAGGGATATCGGAAGGAAAACAGGCCTATGCTGGGAGCATTCGTAAACATCTTCAAGATTCCGGATCTGCGGAACAAGATCCTGTTCACGATCGGTCTGTTATGTATTTATCGTGTGGGGTATCATATTCCGGTGCCGGCGTACGACCATGCCGACATCAGCAAGGCGACCCAGAACCGAGATACGGAATCCCCCATCGGACGGGTGACCGAATATCTGCAGATGTTCAGCGGCGGACGGATGGACCGCAGTAGCATCTTCGGCCTGGGGATTATGCCGTACATTTCCGCGTCGATTATCCTGATGCTGTGTGGCGAAATCTTTCCAGCGCTGAAAAAACTCAAACAGGAAGGCCAGGCCGGATACCGGAAGATCCAGGAATATACTCGGTATCTGACGGTTCCTTTGTGTATTCTCCAGGCCTGGATGATGCTCAGGGTGATGAGTCAATACGCCTTTGCGGGAATGACCGGAAGGGCGATTCTGGTCGGCGTAATCGCCATGACCGCCGGGACGATCTTCCTAATGTGGCTCGGTGAGCAGATTGACCAATTCGGTATCGGCAATGGCATCAGCTTGATTATCATGGCTGGCATCATTTCCCGTATGCCGTGGGCGGTCAAGTTCGTCTGGGACAATGCCGAGTTCACCGCGGGCGCCTCGGCCGGTTCCTATGGGCCTGGAACGATCCTGTTTCTGATCGTCGCATTTGTCTTTGTAATTGCCGGTTCAATCCTGATCACTCAGGGTCAGCGGCGAATTCCGATCCAGCAGGCCAAACAGATGCGCGGTCACAAGATGTACGGGGGCCAGCGACATTACCTGCCGCTGCGGGTTAACCATGGCGGCGTGATGCCGATCATTTTTGCATCCAGCTTTATGATGTTTCCGATGTTGCTGGTGGACTATGTCGGCCGTATTCCCGGCCTGTCCGATTCCGGGATTCTCATGAAGATTGCCGGCGCCTTTCGTTCTGACGCCTATGTCTATAATATTGTCTTTATCGCGATGATTTACCTGTTCGCTTATTTCTGGACCACGGTTCAGTTTCAACCCAAGGATATGGCCAAGAACCTCCGCGATCATGGCAGTTTCATTCCGGGTCTTCGTCCCGGTCATCGGACGGCGGAGTATCTGGAAACGGTCATGATTCGAATCACATACTATGGCGCCGCGTTTTTAGCCCTGATCTCCGTCGTGCCGAGTTTGGTGTCTCAATTGATGGGCGTCGATTACCGTGTAGCCAACTTTCTGGGCGGAACGGGTTTGTTAATCGTCGTCAGCGTGTCGCTGGATCTTGTCCAGAAGATCGAGGCCAATTTGGTGATGCGAAATTACGAAGGTTTCATTGAATCGGGACGCATTAAAGGAGCATACGCGTGAAACTGATTCTGCTGGGACCTCCCGGAGCGGGCAAAGGTACGCAGTGCAAACGGATCGTCGAGCGGTACGGTCTGGTGCATTTGTCCAGCGGTGATATCCTGCGGGCTGAACGGGCTGCGGGGACCGAGCTTGGTAAAAAGGCGCAGTCCTACATGGATTCCGGAGCGTTGGTTCCCGACGATCTGATCATCAACATGATGGCCGGTGCGATGACAAAAGCCAAAGGCGGTTATGTCCTTGACGGTTTTCCGAGGACGGTGGTTCAGGCCGAAGGGCTGGAAAAGGCCCTTAAAAAGGTCGGCCAGACGATTGATGCCGTCGTCGATTTGCAGGTGGATGATGCGGTGATTTCGGCTCGCATGACCGGGCGCAGAAGCTGCCCAAAGTGCGGAGCCGTCTATC
>JAAYVQ010000088.1 GCA_012517095.1 Phycisphaerae bacterium
AGAACGCTATAGTTCTCCCGTTGAATCGGCATTTGTGGGCCGATCATGAAAAGAGACGGATAGGATCTATTTAACCCATTTAAGGAGTTGTAGCCATGGCAAAGAGTGCCAAACCCGCAACCAAGAGTGAGATTCTGACCAACATCGCGAAGGTCACACAGTTGTCCCGCAAGCAGGTGTCGTCCGTATTCGACGCCCTCTCCGCCCAGGTCAAGGCCGCCGTGGGCAAGAAGGGCCCGGGCGTCTTCGCTTTTCCGGGTCTGCTGAAGATTATGGTCATCGTCAAGCCCGCGACCCCGCAGCGCAAAGGCATCAATCCGTTCACCAAGCAGGAACAAATCTTCAAGGCCAAGCCCGCTCGCAGAGTCGTCAAGGTCCGGCCCCTCAAGGCCCTCAAGGATATGGCGAAGTAAGGGATCGCGAACCTTTCTTTTCCAGAATCATTGAAAACATCCGAGATCACAGGGTCGCGACAATCCGGAAGCGTCGAAGAATCGAACAGACGCCTTTCCGTACCATCCGACCTTGTGGTCTCGCTTTTTGTACCCCCCTGCCGTCGGAAACTTCAGAATGGATCGACGGAAACAAAACGAATCCGGAGCGGATTTTGTGGACCGACACTATATAAGATAATGCGGCTCCGTATTAGAATGTATATCGATGACCGCATTCATTGCGTTCATCCATTCACCGATGACATTCTGTGACGCAATGAAATTTCAATTCGATTTTGAGACCTGCCCCCCCCTGCTTTGGTGGCTTACAACGAACGATTCGTTGAATTCGATTGCAATATTTTGATACAGAAGAAATCCTTCATGTACGCATTATCCCAACCCTCCGAATTTCACTTTACACATACAATTATAATTGAGCTCTTTCGTCACCATTGTTGTGACAAGGTTGTATATAACGGATTATGTACATCGATTAAGAATAGATTGTTTTCGCTGGTATTTTGTGAGTGGACTTGTAACAGGAAAGCCGTGTCGTCGATCATTGCCGTCTTTAAATTATTGTTTCACGGCGACTCACAACAACCTTGATAACGAATAATTTCACTGGATGCGGCTGTAACTCTTTATAGGGCAATAGGTTACGAATCATGGTTGACCGTATCTCAACATAGAATCCATCAGAATAATAGCACTATCCTGCTGCATAGCAGATATAACAGATTCTATATATACATATGCGATCTATGTTTCACATGAAACATAGATGCGGCGCTGAAACCCAAATGAGTGTTTCCCGTGAAACATTTTACTTGACCCCCCTTCCGAAATGATTAACTTAATTTGTGCAATTTATGTCCATCATTCTTCGTTGGAATCTTGGATGAGAAATGATTACATAATTCACAAGGAGACTTGGGATGAAGGAAAAACGCCCTCATCTTGGTCGGGGACTTGAGGCACTTCTCGGCCCGATCGTTGAACAATCCGAACTGGAACCTACCCCCCCTATCGGAGATGCGAGGCCGACATTTCCACCAGACAAGGAAGCTAAAGAGGCCGCATCGAATATCCCAATCGACAAGATCAAACCGAACCCATATCAACCTCGATCGTTTTGGAACGAAGAAGAACTGAAATCTCTTGCCGATTCGATCAAGCTAAACGGCCTCCTACAGCCCATTCTTGTCCGTAGGATTGGAGACGAGTATCAAATTATTGCCGGTGAGCGTCGGTATCGTGCCGCAAAACTTGCCGGTTTGACCTCGATCCAGGTTCTCAACCGCCCTGCCACGGATCAGCAGATGCTGGAGTTGGCACTTGTCGAGAATATTCATCGGGCCGATTTGAATCCAATTGAGAGAGCCACGGCTTATCAAAACTTTATTTCCAGTTTCTCTTTAACGCACGCCGAAGCAGCAGAACGGCTTGGTCAGGATCGATCCGTTATTACGAATTATCTCCGATTATTGGATCTTCCGCTGGAAATCAAGCAGATGTTAGTTGATCATCAACTTTCCATGGGACACGCACGGGCAATCCTTGCCATTCCGAATGATGATCTTCGCCGAAAAATTGCCAACCGGGCAATGGCAGGGCACCTCAGTGTCAGAGAGGTAGAACGAATTGTCCGTCGTTATGCAAATGGTGAAATATCTAAAAAGAAAGTTCAAGATACGACAAAATCTCCTCACATATCTGATCTTGAAAAACGATTGCAAGAAGTCCTTGGAACAAAAGTTCAGATTCGATCGAATCAGAAATCACACCGTGGGAGAATCATTATCGATTTCTATTCGATCGATGAATTTGAACGGATCGCAAACAAAATGGGTTTGGTTTCGACAGATTAAACCGGCACGAGTTCCGATAATAATCTGGCTTCTTAATAGTCTTTGAAAATATTATTGATAACGCATATTATTAAGGAGAATGCCCATGAGAAAAATGGTTGCCCTGTGTCTTCTTGCCTTCTGTTTCCTTCAAGTGAAAACATATTGTCAACGTTCGGATGCTTTCGATTCGATGGTTCAGTATCCAACGGCTGATAATTGCTTGAATACATTGAAGAACGAGCACCCAAGACTTTTATTATCAGATGAGCAACTTAAAGAGCTCAAGACAATTCATGAGCAGGATCCACTTCTGAAACGAATCGTATCGGAAGTTATCCAAGAGGGCGAAGGTTATATCAAGAGGAAACCATTGGTTCATAAACTCATTGGGCCTCGGCTATTAAGCGTAAGCCGAGAATGTCTCGATCGAGTGATAAACCTAAGTCTTTGTTATCGTTTGACTTCGGACAAACGATTCGCCGATGCGGCGATTCGCGATATGACGACGGTCTGCGGCTTTCCGGATTGGAATCCTTCGCATTATCTGGATACCGCCGAGATGACCAACGCCGTAAGTATTGGTTACGACTGGCTTTATGATTATATGTCTCCGGATCAGCGAGAAACGATCAAGAAAGGTTTGATTCATCTTGGGCTCGAAGAGGGGGTTCTTTCCTACACGAAAAGAAAGTCCGGCTGGACTCGATCTGAAGCCAACTGGAATCAGGTTTGTAACGGCGGCATGATTGTAGGAGCACTGGCAGTAGCAGAATCCGATCCACAATATGCCAAAGTGATCCTTCCGGAAGCGGTGAAATCGTTGCCAAGGGCGTTGAAGTCTTACGCTCCAGACGGCGCCTGGATGGAAGGCCCGGGTTACTGGCACTATGCGACACAATATACCGCCTACGGATTAGCGGCCTTGCGATCCGCACTCGGAACGGATTTTGGTCTAACGAAGATTCACGGCCTGTCCAACGCGGGACTTGCGCCCATTTACTTGGTCGGCCCCAAGGGGGAATATCTGGGTTTTGCGGATTGCCATACACCATCCTACCGACGGCCGATGCCATGCATGTTCTGGCTGGGGCAGACTTTCTCGGATCCGGAGTATGTCGCGGATGAAAGGCGGGTATTGGAAAAGGCGAGGGGATCGGCCGAGCATGTGATCTGGTATTGCCCGGAACAAAACGGGCATTTGCCCAAGCGCGAATTGGATTTTTATTTTCGAGGAAGTGTCGAGGTCGTCGTATTCCGTTCGGCGTGGAATGATCCGGATGCGTTGTTCGTCGGGGCCAAGGCCGGATACAACCAGGTCAATCACGGCCATCTGGACCTGGGCAATTTCGAACTGGACGCACTGGGCATACGATGGGCAACGGAACTGGGAGCCGACGATTACAACATGCCGGGGTATTGGAGCGGCGGGAAGGGGGGTAAACGATGGGAATACTATCGGTTAAATTCATTTAGCCACAATGTGCCGCTGCTAAACAATCAGAATCAGAATGAACTGGCCAAGTCGAAATTTCTTCGTTGTATGAATGGATCGGAACCGTTTGTCGTTATGGATCTTTCCGAAGCGTATAACGAAAGCGCCGAGCGAGTACATCGCGGAATCCGGATGGTGGACGGCCGACGAGCGGTACTGGTGCAGGATGAATTCGATCTGAGCAAACCAACGGATATCGCGTGGGGCATGACGACATACGCAGGCATCGAGGTTCGGCAGGGGGGTCGTGTGGCGGAACTGGCCCAGGAGGATCAGAAACTGATCGCGACAGCTCTTTCGCCGGCGGGGGGGGAATGGTTCATCGAGTCGGCCCATCGCGAACCGCCGGAAGAGGCCAACGAAGGCGTCAATCGTCTGGTCTTTCGCCTGCCGAAGGCCAACGGTCAGGTGCGGATCGCTATTCTTCTCTCACCCGTCTGGCCGCAGGGAGTAACGAAAACCGCCGAGCTGAAACAACTTGTCGAATGGTGAAAACTTATCCTTACGCAAAGCCGCAAAGAGAAAATCCCTGGTCGCTGGAGGAATACCTTAAACAACAGGAGATTGGAATATGGCTATACCTGATTATCAAACGCTTATGCTTCCTGTCCTCCGATATTATTCCGATGGGCAAGAACATTCTTTTCGTAGCACGATTGATACCATCGGAAAAGAGATGGGGCTGTCTGATAAGGAGCGCACTGAAATGCTTCCATCCGGACAGCAGGCGATATTTGACAATCGTGTGGGATGGGCTCGAACCTATCTAAAAAAAGCCGGGCTTATTGAATCCACTCGTCGGGGATATAACAAGATAACCGCCCGCGGAATAGACATTCTCCGGCAGAATCCTGGACGGATCAATGTCGAGTTATTAGAACGATTTGAAGAATTCCAATCCTTTCGTGCTTTACGCCACACAAAAGATGATGTCGATATTGAATTGAGAGTTAATCATCAGACACCCGAAGAATCTCTGGAAACGGCTTACCAAAAGATCCGGGAGGATCTGATGACAGAGTTGTTGGCGAGATTGAAAACCTGCTCGCCGAATTTCTTTGAGCGTCTGGTTGTCGAAGTTATCGTAAAGATGGGATACGGAGGATCACGGATGGATGCCGGCAAAGCAATTGGGAAGTCCGGTGATGGAGGGATCGACGGAATCATCAAAGAGGATAAGCTCGGCTTGGATACTATTTACATTCAAGCAAAACGCTGGGAAAACACGGTTGGCCGTCCGGAAATTCAGAAGTTTGTCGGTGCCTTGACTGGACAACGGGCCAAGAAGGGGCTTTTCATTACGACCTCTAATTTTTCGAGCGATGCACAGGATTATGTTTCACGGATCGATACGAAAATCGTACTGATTGACGGCGAAACTCTTGCTGAATTGATGATGGATCATGGCGTCGGAGTATCAACAGTCGGACAGTTCGAACTGAAAAAAATTGACTCGGATTATTTTACTGAAGAATGAGAGAATGAATTCTTCAATCGTTGAACGATATATAACTCTTGTTTTATTTCCGAGGATTGTCAGATGAATAAGTATATATGGATATGTATATTCTTATTCATGGAGTGGTTTGGACTGGGGGGACAGATCATTGGTGCCGAATCGAAACTTGAGTGGCAGAATGTCGATCGTGTCAAGATTCCGATTTCGCCGGGGGAACACCCGCGGCTGTATCTGCGGGCCGAACAAGCAAAGCAACTTCCGGAACAGCTGAAGCATCCGGTTTTGGCGCCGGTGGTCGAGCGGCTGCAAAAACTGGCAGCGCGATCCAAGGCGTTTGCGGCCGAGTGGGAGGCACTGCAGTATCTGGCCACGAGGGATCCGGCGCAAGGACGGGCTGCGATTAACAGGGCGATTGTGGAGTTGAAGAAATGCGAACTGGCCGATCGGATGGACGCCTGCCGTGCTACCGGGCGGATGATGGTCACCGGCGCAATCGTCTATGACTGGTGTTACGGCCTGTTGACCACGGAGGAAAAGAAGGCCTTCGTGACGGAACTGATTCGCCTGGCCAAGACGCAGGAGTGCGGATACCCGCCGGTGCGGCAAAGCTCGGTGACCGGTCATGCCTCCGAGGCACAGATCATGCGGGACATGCTCTCGGCCGGGATTGCGATCTACGACGAAGATCCGGAAATGTATCAGGTCGCCGCAGGGCGGTTTATCAGCGAGCATCTGCCCGTACGCAACTGGCTCTATACCGGCCACGCCTATCACCAGGGCGACTCGTATGGGCCGTACCGGTTCAGTTGGGATTGCTATCCGCTGATGATCTTCGATCGGCTCGGCGCGGGCAATGTGTACAATCCCGAGCAGCGGTTTGTTCCGTACCTGTGGATCTATTCAACACGGCCGGATGGCCAGCGGTTACGGGCGGGCGATACTTATATGAACAGCCGACGGCCGGATCAACCGTGGGGCGAAGGCGACGGGACGATGCTGATCGCAAGTTTCTACGGCGACGGAACACTGCTGAGCCAGTTCCTGCGGCAGGGGGGCAGCGCGGACAATGAGTGTATCTTCGAGTTCCTGTGGCGCGATCCGGACCTTGAAGCCAAACCGATCGATTCGCTGCCGCTGTCTCGATATTTCGGATCGCCGTTTGGGTGGATGGTTGCGCGAACAAGCTGGGGCGACGATGCGGTCATCGCCGAGATGAAGATCAACGAGTATAACTTTGTGAATCATCAGCATCTCGATGCCGGGGCGTTTCAGATTTATTATCGCGGGGCGCTGGCGATCGATTCCGGATTGTACAAGGGATCCTCCGGCGGATACGGCAGCCCGCATTGCATGAATTACTCCTGGAGGACGATTGCGCACAACTCTCTGCTGATCTTTGATCCGAAAGAGAGTTTCGGCAAGGCCGGATACGGCAACGATGGGGGACAGCGTCTGCCCAACGGCCGATCGGAGGCACGATCGCTGGAGGTGATGCAAAAACCCGAAAATGGATACCGGACCGGCCGGGTGATTTCGCAAGGATTCGGGCCGGACCCGAAGCGGCCGGAGTTTACGCTATTGCAGGGAGACATTACGGAGGCCTACAGCAAAAAAGTAAAGCAGGTAACGCGATCATTTGTCTTCTTCAACCTTGGCGATGCGAAAGTTCCAGCGGCAATGGTCGCATTCGACCGCATCATCAGCGCCGATCCGACCTTTCGCAAATTCTGGCTGCTGCATTCGCTGGAGGAGCCGAGGATCGGAAAGGAGTCGGCCATCGTGGATTGCACGCAAAACGGCGCTACGGGGCAATTGACACTGGATGTTCTGCTTCCGTCATCGGAGAATCTGTCGTTGGATAAAATTGGCGGACCGGGAAAAGAGTATTGGGTCTTCGGGACCAACTATGACAATATTCCCGACGGCGGTATAGCAAAACGCAATACGATGGAACTGGGTGATTGGCGGATTGAGGTCTCGCCGAAACAACCCGCCGCAGCGGATCTGTTCCTTACTGTGATACAAGTCAGTGATCGCGGCTCAAACATGCGGCTACCCGTCCACAGGATCGAGACGGCCGATCGTGTTGGATGTTTCGTTGAAAGAGAGGGCAAAGGACGCGTTGTGCTATTCAGTCGCGATGGGAAACGATCGGGCCAGGGCGTTGCATTTGAGATTCCGGGGCAGGGGGGCTATGGAATTCTGGTAGCAGATTTGGAGCCCGGAGATTGGATAGCGCAACAAGAGGGCGACAATCAAACGCAGACGATGCGCGTATCTGAGGAATCCTGTGCGGCATGGTTTGAAGGTCCTGCGGGGCAATGGAAATTATCGAAGAAGTGATCTGGATTCCGGCCTATCCCCGGAACGGCGTGGTTCGTCAATATCTGTAATAACGGTCATAATTTTTCGGAATCAGAAAGGAATTGAAGATGAAGGGGTTGATGCGAATTGGAACGATCGGGATGTGGATCTGTGGTTTGATTTTCAGTGTCCCTGCGGAGACGATTCCGGGCCGATGGCCGGCCGAGAAGGCCAATACCTGGTACCAGCAGAAGGGCTGGCTGGTCGGCTGCAACTTTTCGCCGAGCACGGCGATCAATCAGCTCGAGATGTGGCAGGCCGAATCGTTCGACGCCAGGACGATCGACCGCGAGCTGGGCTGGGCCGAAGAGCTGGGTTTTAACAGTATCCGCGTGTTCCTGCACGATATCGTCTGGAAGCAGGACTCCAAGGCGATGCTGGCACGGATGGATGAGTTCCTCAAGCTGGCCGACAAACACAAGATCGGCGTGATGTTCGTGATCTTCGACAGTTGCTGGGACCCGTACCCCAAGGCCGGCAAACAGCGCGACCCGAAACCGTTCGTCCACAATTCCGGGTGGGTCCAGAGTCCCGGCCGTCCGATCCTTGAGGACTGGGCCAAAATCGACGAACTGCAGGGGTATGTTCAGGGCATTCTCGCCCACTTCAAGGATGATCCTCGGGTCCAGGTGTGGGATCTGTTCAATGAACCGGATAACCCGAATACCAATTCCTACGGTGCCGTCGAAACGAAAAACAAGGCGGAATTGTCGATGGTCCTGCTGAAGAAGGTATTTGCCTGGGCGCGGCAGGTCAATCCATCGCAGCCGATCACCGCAGCGCCGTGGCGCGACGACTGGTCCAGCGACGACAAGCTCGGCGAGCAGGACAAATTTCTCTTCGGCGAATCGGATGTGATTTCGTTCCACTGTTACGGGACGCCCGAGGATATGAGCAAGCGCATCGGATGGCTGAAGCGTTTCGGTCGGCCGCTGTTGTGTTCGGAGTATATGGCCCGGCCGGCCGGGAGCACCTTCGAAGCGATTCTGCCGATCCTCAAGGCCGAGAAGGTCGCGGCGTACAACTGGGGCTTTGTGGCCGGCAAGACGCAGACGATCTTCCCGTGGGACTCGTGGACAAAGACCTACACTGCCGAGCCGCCGGTCTGGTTCCACGACATCTTCCGCCCCGACGGAAAACCCTACTTGCCGGAAGAGGTGGAATTGATTCGACAACTTACGAAAGGAAAATGATTTACAGAAACGGGTTTCAAATCCGCTCTTACATTCATTCCGAGAGATTCCTCAGGTGAACAAAAGAAATCCCTGATCGACTGACGATCCTGTGTCTGGCTGACATAATACTCAGGGTATCATTAGGATCAGATCTTTACGAAGATCTTCTTGCGATACATCCACAGCAGAATCAACCAAAGGATCAGCAATACCGCTGCCCCTTCGAATAGGGGACCATACGCGGCCCCGTTTTCGGCGAACAGACGGTTGCCGAGGTTGGTGAAGAAATCGCCGCCGAGGTGGATGTGAAGGGACTTTTTGATGAAGCCGACAAAGAACCAGTCCATGCAGTAGGCGGTAATCGAATTGGCCCCGATCACCATCAGGGGGAAGGCCCAAATCTTGAATTCCACGATATCCATAATCAGATAAAAGGCCGCCAGCAGGATCATGGCCCATCCGCCGCTGAAGAGAACCCAGGACGGCGTCCAGATCCGCTTGACGACCGGGCAGATGCCGAAGTATCCCAGGGCTTCGCCGGCTGTCAGAAGGAGAATGCCGGCCAGGATCAGGCGGAGCCATTTGCGAGTGCGCGACAGATCCGACCGCAGCCAGCCACCGGCGATCAGACCCAGGACCATCGTCCCCAGCGTGGGGATAAAACTCAGCGTGCTGTATCCGCCGCCGTTGTGGGTGAATATGTGCTCTCTTGGAAAGAGATTGAGAAACCAGGTATCGAATGCCCAGGCCAGATTGGTATTTTTGTTCCAGTGTGCGGCAAAGCCGGTCAGGTTATTTGGCCAGTTGGCCGTCACTCCGGCCTGCTCCCAGTTGAAATCCGCCCCTGGTAACGGATACAAAGCAAACGCGCCCCAGTAGCCGATCAGGATCAACGCCAGCGCGATCCACTGAACGCGAGGCGAACGAAGCCCGAGCAGATACAAGAAAAAGTAACCCAGACCGATCTGCGTCAATGTGTCCTCGAAGGTAAA
>JAAYVQ010000493.1 GCA_012517095.1 Phycisphaerae bacterium
CAACTGGGGCAGACCGGTGTTGACAGGCGAGGCCGACAAGCCCCTGACCGAATTGGATTTCGGGAAGACGATTTACGCCCGCTTTATCAAGATCATCCAGACGGGATCGTCGGATTCCTGGTACTGGTCGATTCATGAGTTGAAGGTCAAGGGGGAATAATCGAATATGTAGATATAAAATATTAAATATAAAAAATAAAAAACAAAAATGGATAGGCGCCTAATGCTTCGTGAGGGATTTTGACCCGCCTTGGTTTCGGTGTTTCCGATTTCCGCGGGGACGATAAACGATGGCAGGCGGTTCCGGATTAACTTTCAAAGGAGAGGCGTTATGAGAATCAAAGGGATTATCTTTGTGTTGGGGATGATGGCGGGTGTGGCGACGGAAGCCGAGACGACGGCCGGAGGTTCAGTACCGTCCGAGAATCTCTTTTTGCCGTATGGCCTGTATGTCCACTACGGCCCGATGACCATGGCCGCAGATGGGGGGGCCGGGAATTCCGGCGGGACTTCGGCCCAACGGTTTGTCTCCGTTGTGCCGGATGTTCGTCAATGGGTCCAGGTTGCCAAAGACGCGGGAATGGCGTATGTGGTATTAACGGTCAAGCATGAGGGCGGTTTTTGCCTGTGGGACAGCCCCGATTATCCTCAGGATGTCGGCTCAGCCACGGGGCAAAAAGACATCGTTCGGTTGTTCCTAACGGCCTGCCGAGCTGCGGGCCTCAAGGCGGGGGTTCATTACTCGATTCCCGACGCATACAACGAAGGGCAGGCGCTGTATAAAGGTCCGGTCGGGGTTCCGTATTTTACCGTGATCAAAAAGCACATCACCGAATTGCATACGAAATACAAAGAGATCGACATTCAATTGTTCGATGTGGCGGGGCGATTATCCAAAGCACAGAAGGATGAGCTTACGGCCGTGATCCGTAAGTTCAATCCCCGATGCACGATCCTGGGATTATCCGATGAATCGCTGGGATTTCGATATGAGGCGCGAAGCGTCAATGCGGGATGGGCCTGGAAGCCGGGGGCGAAGTTGACTCCGGCTGAACAACTGCAAAAGGACTTCGCGAAATTCCGCAGTGAAGGCAAATCCTTTTTGCTGAATGTCGGGCCGGATGCGCAGGGCCGGATTCCGGACGAACAAATCGCCGTGCTGACGCGACTGAAGGAATTGGTGGACGCGGAAATCAGTCCGGAAGCGGCGCAGGCCGCCCGCGAGGGGACGGAAGGGACGATGGTCGGAATCGGCGTGGAATTGGACAAAGCCCCCGGAGGTCTGACGATCAAACGGGTCATGGAGAATTCGCCGGCGGACAAAGCGGGATTGAAAGACGGCCAGACGATTACGGCGATCAACGGCGCGGCGACGCGAACGATGAACCTTCCGGATGCGATCATGCTGATTCGCGGCCCGGCGGGGACGGAGGTGGAATTGACGATTTCCGAGGCCGGGGGCGGATCCCGGAAGGTCAGGATTCAACGCGACACGGTCGTAGTGTCCGGGGTTCGCGCCAAGATGCTGGACTCGAAAGTCGGCCTGTTGACCGTCAACCAGGTGAACAAGGAAACCGCCGGCAAGGTCCGTGGCGCCCTGGAGATTTTCACGGATATGAAGGCCGTGGGCGTGATCCTCGATTTGCGGAATAATCAGGGCGGATGGTATCTCGGCGTCCGGCAGATCGCCGGGATGATGATGGGCGATTCGGTTCCGTTGTGGCTGTTGCGGGAGACGGGCAAGACCCAGGCAACGGTGGTCCAGGGCGAAGGGGCGAAGATCTGGACCGGGCCGCTGGTGGTATTGGTCAACGGCAAGACGGGCGGCGGTGCGGAGTTGCTGGCGGCGGGGTTGCAGTCATCGGGTCGCGCCAAGCTGATGGGACAAACGACGGCCGGAACCGCGATGCTGAGTTCGCAGACGGATCCGGCCGGGGGCGGAGCCGGCATAACGGCGATCGGAGACTTTTTCACGGTGGCCGATCAGAAGATCTACGGAGTCGGGATCAAGCCGGACATGGCGCTGGAGGCGGGATTGACCGCGGAAGAGGCGCTGCGGAAAGCAATAGATATTTTGAAGACAAAATAACCTTATCTGGAGCGGATCATGAAGATCAACGGAAAGACTTTGGCATTGGGAGTTATTTTGGGATTGGCGGCGGCGATGTTGATGGGAGCGATGGCGCCGGATTCGGCGGAGTTGGGACGATATCAGATCACCTCCAGCGCCGTGTATGCGTGGGTTTTGGACACCCAGACCGGACAGGTCTGGTCGGTCGAACGACCCGACGAGATGCAGACGGGAGTGTTTGCCAAAAAACCGGCCGAGTGGATTGATTACGGGATTGCGACAAAAGGCCAGGCGCGGTAAACGGCGGATTTCGGGGGAAGGATTTTCAGGAATTGTATTGACGGTGGTTTTGTTTGCATTACTATTAGATCATGTCTAATAGAAAGCGACAACTCAGCCGGTGCATCTGTACGGGTACTTCGCTGGATCGGATGTTGCGGCCGGCGATCCTGACGGTCCTGCGCGATTGTCGTCGCGGTCTGCACGGATACGGCATCGAACAACGGTTGGAGGAATTCCAGTTCTGCCGCCGATCGTCGCCGGATTTTACGGGCCTGTACCGGCTTCTCAAGAAGATGGAAGCCGAGGGGTTGCTTCGTTCCGCCAAAAACCCGTCGGATACCGGCCCGGCCAAACGAATTTATTCCATGACCGTCCGAGGAAAACAGTGCCTGACCCGTTGGAGGATCAGCTTGCTGAACTATCGGGACATGCTGGATGATTTGCTGGACCGCATGAAAAGCAACGAGTTCGAGGAGGGACAGTGAAACGCCGGACATGGCTTTCGGAAAGTCTGGCCGAGATGGCCGGGACCTTTCTTCTGGTATTCTTCGGGGTCGGGGTAGTTCACGCATCGATCCTGACCGGGGCGCAGAGCGGCGTCTGGCAGGTGGCGGTGGTGTGGGGAGGGGCGGTGGCGCTGGCGATCTATTCGGTCGGGGCGGTGTCCGGGGCGCACATCAATCCCGCAATGACGGTGGCCTTCGCCGTGCATCGGGGATTTCCGTGGGGGAAGGTTCCGTATTATATCCTGTCGCAGTTGGCTGGAGCGATCCTGGCGGCGATTGTTTTGTATGGATTGTTTCAAGGACCGCTGGGCGCGTTTGAGGCGGCCCATTCAATCGTGCGGGGACAGCCCGGCAGCGAACTATCGGCGATGGTGTATGGGGAATATTTTCCCAATCCCGGCATTGCCGAGGCCCTGGGCTGGGCAGCGGATTGCGTGAGCGAACTACAGGCGTTCGGCGGCGAAATGATCGGGACGGCGTTGCTGGCGGTGTTTGTGTTCGCCTTGACCGACAAACGAAATTCTGTTCCGCATGGCGGGATCGCGGCATTGATCGGGCTGACGATTGCGATTTTGATTTCGGTGATCGCACCGCTCACGCAGGCGGGATTCAATCCGGCACGGGATTTTGGACCCCGACTGGTGGCTTTCTTCGCCGGTTGGGGATCAATCGCCATTCCCGGGCCGCGGGGCGGATTTTTCACCGTGTACATTCTGGCGCCGGTGGTCGGTGCGGTCGTCGGCGCAGGGATGTATGAGTTTGTCATCGGACACGGATTGTGTCCGCAGGAAGAACGTTTCAGCGAGAAAGGAGCGGCGATGAAACCGGTACGGTTGATTTTCGTGGGCGGATTTCTCGGGGCGGGCAAGACGACCCTGCTCTACTCGGCGGCGCGGGAGCTGATCGCGTCGGGAAAACGGGTCGGCCTGATCACCAACGACCAGGCGCCGGACCTGGTGGATACGCGGATGCTGCAATCCCGCAACTTATCGGTCCGCGAAGTGGCGGGGAGCTGCTTCTGTTGCAACTTCAACGGACTGATCAAGGCGGCCAGGGCCCTGGGCGAAGGGACGGCCTCAGTCGATGTGCTGTTGGCCGAACCGGTGGGCAGTTGTACCGACCTGTCGGCCACGATCGTCCAGCCGGTCAAGGATCGGCACGGCGATGTTTTCTCCGTCGCGCCGCTGACGGTGCTGGTCGATCCGGTTCGGGCTGTCGAAGTTCTCTCGGGCGGTTCCTGCCTGTTGCATCCCAGCGCCGCGTACATCTACCGCAAGCAGATCGAAGAGGCCGACCGCATCGTGGTCAACAAGAGCGATCTGTTATCCGATGGGCAGAAACGCCAACTGCACAAGCTTCTGGAGACGGAGTTTCCGGGCCGGACCGTCGCCTTTATATCCTGCCATAATGGAGAGGGAATTAAGGAATGGCTCGGCGATGTCTTGACGGAAACCAAGGCCGGCCGCAGGATTCTCGATCTTGATTACGACACCTATGCCGAAGGCGAGGCGGTACTGGGCTGGCTCAACGGCTATTTCGGTCTGTCCTCCGAAATCCGGATCGATTGGGCCGATTTCGCTGCCCGATACCTCAAGGCGCTTCAGGCGGAATGCGACCGGCGGAAAGTCGCCGTAGGACATATCAAACTCTTTCTCTCGACACAAACCGGAACCCTCACGGGCAATCTGACCTCCGTCCGCGGCCCGGTTGTGATTCAGCGTCAAGGGGATTTGCCTTCAGGTACAGAGGCGGAGATGACCCTGAATGCCCGGGTTCAAATGGATCCCGAGAGATTGCAGGAGATTTGTCTGGATCTTCTTCGGGATCTGGATGGACAGATATCGGTTCAGGTGCTCAATCTCCGATCGCTGAGACCCGGACGGCCGAATCCGACGTATCGATATTCCGGAACGGTATAGATTAGATCCCGGAGACGGCGTTGCGATGGAGGGTGATGCCGGTGTGTCGCCATTCGGCGGCGAACTGTTCGATCGGGATGCGAAGCTTACCCAGCGATGGGTCGGCGATCACGACTTGCCGATCGTTGATTCCCAGAACGGCGACGCAATGATTGGTGAGCGGTCCGCCGCGGACCATGGCCAGGGTCAGGCCGGCGGATTTGAGTTCGTCGAGGGTTTCGAAACGGCGGAATTCGCAGTGGAGACCCTGGGGGCCGTACTGACGGTCGAGGGCGTTGCACAGGTCCCAGGGCAAAGTCCCGATGATGGGGGCCGAAGAGGCCAGAGTGGCGATACGGCCTTCGTGGGCCTGAAGGCCGAGTTCGTTGAGGGCGGTGACAG
>JAAYVQ010000089.1 GCA_012517095.1 Phycisphaerae bacterium
CCGAATTCCGGCATGTCGCCCATCTGCATCTGATCGATCGAATTCAGAATCGCCGTTTTGTCGCCGACCTCCGAGAACGGATGCACCCAGCGGGATTCGCCCGCCTGCCAGCCGTAATCGAGAACGCCCGCCAGATCCTGCCGGCTCAGCGCCTTAACCGCCGCCATCGCCACCCGTTTGCCCCACAGGTTGCCGTTGGGCATCTCACAGGCGTGCATCACCAGCGCCAGTGCGCCCTTGGGCATCTGTTTTTTCTGCGGCGGGTCGCAATCCACCGGCAGCACCTGCGCCACCGGCGATCCGATCCATCCGCCGGCACCGAACGAGCGGTCGCCGCCGGTCATCACCAATCCCCCGCCCATCTCCGTGACATACCGTGCCAGCATCTCCTGCTGCTGATACGAAAAACTGCCGCACTCGGTGTTGACCAGAATCACCGCGTCCGAATCCATCAGCCGGGCCATGGAATCCGGTAACTCAGTCGCGGAAATCAGCCGCGCATCGATCTGCCGGTTCTTGAGGACAGCCGCCAGATTCGCCCCCGCTGCGCCTTGCGAATCGACAATCAACATATGTCCCGGCCCGGCAACGAAGGTCATCGCCGTCGCCCGGTTATTCTCCGATACGCCATCCTCCGCCGGATCGTCCGGAATAAAAGTGGCCTTAAACTCGTGCATGCCCCGCGTGCCGACCGGAATCGAGATCGTCTTGACATTGGTTCCGGGCTGCAACTCAATCGCCGCCCCCATCTCACTACTGTCCGGGTCCAGATCGACCGGAGAATCGTTCATCGTCAGTAACAGCCGGCCTTTGCTGGAGGATGTACTGTGCAGGATGAAGCGCAACGAAACCGTCTCGCCGCTTCGCGCCCGGACCGGCCCGGCCAATCGCTGGAACACGACCTCTTTCGAGTGCTCGTATTCCACCGGCACAACATCAATCGGAATTTGGTTGCTGGCCGCGATTCGCGCCGCCTCTTTCAGATTGCCGGCCGTTTCATTGCCGTCGCTCAAGAGGACGATCCGCGTCGCCGTATCCGGCGGGGCGATCGCCATCGCCATCTGCACGCCGTCGGCAAGTCGCGACTGCGTGCCCATCAGCGTCGTATTCCGCTGGCGAATCTCCATCGCGTTGGCGCCCAGTGCCGAGATGCTTGCTGCCTCCGCGATATCCACCACGGCCAACCGATCCATCGTCCCGGCCGCGTTTGCCGTCGGTGTTGTGACCAGCTTTTTCTCCAACTCTTCCAGGTATTGATCCAGCAAGTCCGGATGAATCGACTGGCTCCGATCGATCACCGCCACCACCGTGACATGTTCGTTCCGCTGTGCCACCATCAGCCGCGCCAAAAGTATAACCAGCAACAAAATCCCGACGCAACGAAGAATGATCGCAAAGTATCGCCGCACCGGCCCCAGCGAGTTCATCGAGCGCACCCCCAGCCAGGCCGCCGGAACCACCAACAGGGCCAGGACCAGCCACCAGGGCTGGGCGAAATAAATCGAAATACTCGCCGTTACAGTTGCCATATCTGGATTCGATCATTCCCCGCATCGACCACAAACGCCCGTCGATGATCATCCACCGTTACGCCCCACGGATACGCCAGTTGTCCAAGCTGCCGGCCCGCGCCGCCAAACACCGCGATGCTTTCTCCGGCCGCATTAAACACCTGGATCCGATTGTTTCCGTATTCGCACACCACAAGATCGCCGTTGGCGCACAACGCAAGCCCGTACGGATACCGCATCTGTCCCGGCTTGCGCCCGATCTGTCCGATTGTTCGCAGGAATTTTCCATCGAGGTCATATACCTCGATCCTGTGATTGCATGCGTCGGCCACATACAAGATCCGTTTGGCAGGATCAATCGCCATCGCCTGCGGCCGCGAAAACTGTCCCGGATCGCCGCCGGGGCTGCCGAAACTGCCGAGAAACTTGTGATCGCGATCGAAGATACTGATCCGGTCGTGTCCGCCGTATTCGCTTACGAAAATCCGTCCGTCCGGCGCGAAGGCGATATCCGTCGGATAGATAAATTGGCCGTCGCCTTCTCCGAATTCGCCGAACGATGAAACCATCTGACCCTCTGCCGAAAACACGGCCACGCGATAATAATGCGTGTCGGCCACATACAGCCGTCCGTCGGGAGCGGCGCTGATTCCGACGGGTTTGCCCATCTCGATCATCGGCATCTGCGATAAGCCCAGCCATCGCCCGTCCGGGCTGAATCGTTGAATCCGTCCGGTCTTATCGACGATAAACAACTGTTGGCCGTCGAAATCTATACCTCGCGGATATACAAAATCTCCATTTCCGCGCCCCGTCCTTCCGAAACTGCCGAGGACTTTCGGTTCTCCCGTCGGGCGAGTCCGCCAGCAACCCGCAAGGGTGAGGAGGGCAAGGAACAATGCGAACGAAGTTGACCTGCGGATCGCCGCCCGTCGGAACCAGTGGCTGACGGTCAGGCCCAGAACGACGAAGATTGACACGAGGATCACGCACGAGGCGATCACCTGTTGTTCCCGCGCGTAATGCATCTGGTTGAGCAAACGCTGCGCGAAATTTGGCACGCCCGCCGGCAGCAGAATCATCGTCGCTCCCAGCTCGGTCATGCTCAGCATCATTACTACCAGCACCGTTCCCGCCGCCACCGGCGCCGTGTGGGGCCAGCTTACCCGCCGCCATCGCTGGAATCGACCGGCTCCATCGACCTCGGCCATCTCCAGCAATTCTTCCAGTCGCGCGTTCCGCAGCAAACTCAGCAGGATCAGAGTAACTCCCGTGTATCGTCCCGTCTGACCCAGCGCGACGATCCACACGCTTTGTCTCAGTCCGTCGCCCCAGCTCCCCGCCGAGACCAGAGACAGCAATCCCGACGCCACCAGCGCTCCGGGCAGCAACATCGCCAGGTAGATCGTCGTCTCGATCACCGCCGCCGGCCGACGAAATCCCGATCGCTCTTTCATCCGCATCACTCCGATCCCGATCGCCAGGGTCATCACGGCCGTCACTCCCGCGATCCCCAGCGACCCCATCCAATCATCCGCATGCAGTTGCAGCGCTTCGCACAGCGCCCCGGTCTCGCGGATCGAGCCGACCAGGAGAGCGATCGGACAAGCGAAAGATAATAAAAGTAAAAGAATCCATAATATCCAGGATAATGATCCGGCGCCGCGGGTTTGTCTCCGAGGGGCGGGGACACTGTCTAATCGTCCAATCCGGCCCAATCCCAGTGCTGTACCCAGAGCCAGCGCGATGGCCGGCAGCGAATATCCGGCCGGAATCGCCGCTGAACCCGTCATTTCGTAAATCAATGCCAACTCCGTCCCCACGGTTTTAACGCCCGACAAATGAAAGGTCGCAAAGTCCGACATCGTCAACACAAAGCAAACCCCGAAGGTCATCGCCGCCGGCCTTGCCAGGATCGGCCAAACTACCCGTCGCCGAATCGTCCGCCAATCCGCTTCCGTCCGAGCCAGATCGATCAACTCCGGATCGATTCGCCGCCATCCCTGCGAAAGAAAAAGCCCCGCCAGCGGCCAATACCACCCGATCTGTACCAGTGTCCCCGTCGTCATCGCTGTCCAGCGGGCCAAGTTCGCGTTTGTCGCTAATGCCCGACCCAGCGCCGTCGTCGGACTCAGCAGCAGCGACCATGCGTAATACAGCGCATGCTGCGGTAACGCCAGGGGAAGGATGAACAGCGCCAATACCCATCCACGATTCCCGGATTCGGCCAGGATCTTGCCTGCCGGCAGCCCCAGCGCTACGGCCGCCGCGGCGATCAATCCCGCAAGGCCGATCGTTCGTCCCCAGACTCCGGCGATCCGTCCGGCCGACGAAAATTCTGTATTTGGCCCCGATTGCAGGATCGCATAAATCAGTGGAATCGCGATCGTCAATAACCACATACCAACGGCCGCTACGATCCAGGGAATGTCGCCCGCGGGCCGCCTCAATCGAAGACCTCCTCGACGGTCTTCAGGGCCGTCGGCAGCGCCGCCGCCACGGTCGCATAGTCCACCGCCGCCGGGTCGGAAATCGCGAACTTCTGTTCCTCGGGCCCGGTTGTCGCGCGCACCGGCCAATTGTGCGAATCGCTGGCCAGCAACATCCGTTCACACTCTCCGCCCAGCAAAAATTCCATCAGCCGATCCGCAGTAGCCGGGTTGGGTCCCCCCTTGATTTTCGCCGCCGTGTTTGGAATCGCCAGCGTGCCTTTGTTGTTACGACGCAACGGTTCCATCGCCACAGGCCAACCGTTGCGAATCCCCGCATAGACATCGTCCGTGTCCGTCAGGCAGATATCCGCCTGGCCGGTTCCCACCATTCGTACGGCCGTGCTGTTGCCTTCGACCAGCCGGACTTCGTTGACCTTGAGGCCCTTGAGGATCTCCGTCGCCTTTTCCGTTCCGTACTCCACAAACCAACTGGCCACATCTCCACCGGTCGTTCCCCGGCTGGGTCGGGCCATCACGATCTTTCCTTTCCATTTAGAATCCAGTAAATCTTCTAAAGACTTCGGCGCTTCTTCCTTTGCCACTCGCCCCGTATGATAACAGATTACTCGACCGCGCAAGGCAAAGCCGAACCATTGACCTTCGGAGTTACGAAATTGGATCGGCCAGTCCTTCGTAATCTGGCTGGAATACGCCGCAAGCAATCCTTCGTTGGCCAATTGAATCGTGTAGAAGATCTCCCCCGACCAGAACACATCGGCCGCCGGATGTTTGGCTTCCGCCCGCAATTTTTGCACCAGGCCGACTGTTTTGCTGGCCTCGGTGTCAAAACGCGCCGCGGCGCGAATGCCCGTCTGCTTTTCGAATGCGGCCAGAATCGGCTCGGCCACTTCCTGATCGACCGAGCAGTAGACCACCACCTCTCGATCCGTCGGCGCCTTTCGTCCGCATCCCGCCAATGAGACAATAATTCCCACGATGACCACACCAATCCGCGCTGCCTTGCACGGGTGCTGCATGACGACCTCCCTGAAGAGTTATTTGTCCCCCATTTCTTCCAGTTGACCAAAGTATTTCTTGACCGAGTCCTCGTATTTTTGCGGGATCTGATTGTCGGTAATCGCCTCCTGCGCCGCGGAACTTCCCGCGGTAACGGCTTCGGTGTACTCGCGCTTGGCCTCGCCCTTGATCTGAGAACCCTTGAAATACCAGCTCGCCACCGCCGGTCCCTGGTTACTGGGCCCTTGGGCTCGAGTGACTTTTGTGCCCGTCTGACCTTCCGTATCCGAATCACGAGCGCCATAACCCTGCCCCGGCCCGCCGGTACCCGATCCGCGTTTATTGGATTGTCCCTCCTTCCAGGGCCCGGTACATCCCTGACCCTGGCACATTCCCTCGCCGAGGCACTGCATTGCGGCATAAATCTCTTTGAGCGTCGCCTCGCTGAGTTTCATTTGCTGCTGCATCGAATCCAGCGCGTTGAGTTGCGCCGCCAACGCCTCCAGGTCCTCTCCGCTCATTCCGCCACCGTTGGCCCCGGCCGCAGCCATCCCCTGGGCCAATTGGCCGAGTTTGTCGCAGGCACCCTGGCACGCCGAGGCCTGTTCCAGCAGTTTCTGGATCTGTTCCGGCGTCAGTCCGAGTTTTTGCAGCGTCTGCTGTAATTGTTTAGGATCCATCTGGGCCAGTTTCTTGTCCAGCCCCATCTGATCGAGCGACTTTTCAAGATTGCTCTTATTTTGCGACAGCCCCTGAAGTTGCTTGGCCAGTTCGCTCATCTGTTGAGCCAGTTGTTTTTTCTGTTCCTCGCTGAGCTTGCTTTGCTGAAGATCCTTTTGCATCTGGTTGAGGATCTCGGCCGCTTTCTGGAAACTCCCTTTGGCCAGGGCCTGTTCGAATTGCTGCGAAAAAGCGTCCGCCGTCGGCTTCAATTGTTTCAGCGCCGTTTCCAGCGCTTCCATCGATCCCGGTTTGGCGCCCGCCTGCATTTGTTTGATCTGGTCGGACAGATCACCGAGTTTTCGAATCGCCTGTCGCTTCATTTCATCCGGATTGGCCGCATTCGCCGCCGCTTTCAGGTCTGCCAGATCCTCCTGCAGTTCAGATTTGCCTAACTGTTCGACGGCCTGCTGAACCAATGTCGTTGTCTGGCGAATCTGCGTCTCGGCCTGTTGTTTCTGTTCGGCGACCTGATCGATCTGTTGTTGCTGCCGCAGGCGTCCCAACAGATCGTATTGCGGGACAAATCCGAAAATCAATAGCACCACAACCCAACTGGCGATCCCATAGCCCCATGGTCGCTTGAGTCGAATGGGAAAGTGGTCCGAAATGCGAATCGATTTGGACCTCTCGACGGTCTCCTGATAAGCGGCTTGTGCAAAGGGTTCGTCTCGATTCTGAATCGCCACCGCCGTACTGATCCGTTCGCGAAATCGGAGCCGGTCATCGACCGCAATCGCTACCTGCATCGGTGTGGGTCGGCGAATCAACCAGACGCCTACCCAGCACAGAAATCCGGCCACCGCCAGCGTCCATCCTGCCGAGGGGGTCAGCGTCGGGACGGCCAGCAATCGGTCTATCAGGATCAGGATCGTCAACACAAATCCCCCGATGGCGAAAATTCCCCCCAAAAGATTCAGGAGCAAATCGATATTCCATCGCATCCGCGCCTGCCGAATGACCCGCTGAATCCGCGCATGCATTGTACGATCCTTTCGGTTTGGGTTTTCCAAAAACCAACCTCTGACCGTTGTCGTCTTGCGATTTCTACGCCATCGATCCGGCCGAAGTTCAAAACCATCCTAAAATCATCGATATTACCGCGATACGACGATCGTATCGAAAAATAGCATGAACAGTATAGATTGTTCTTCGAAAATTAGCAATCCTTCGTCTTCTTTTGAAAATGATCCCGCTATGATTGAAGACGGCCATTGTTCTTCATCGTTACACATCCGGGATTGGAGAAGAACGCGAATAGTCACTTTACCCTCCTTAACCCTTTCCACCCTTACAAAATTCGTGCACGAATTGTCCGATATTGTTTCAGGGGTGAATTTACAAGTGTTTTAGAGATAAAGGTTTACGGTTTCCGAGATCGTGAAAAAACAGCAAGATCGTGAAAGCGCATTTTGTACGATCAACCGGCGAGAATTGTAAAACGGATTTGTTATGGTGATCCCTTGCGAATCCCCGAAATAATGCCATGAATGGCGGGGTAGAGTGGGAAAATGAAGGGGGCGGAACAAGTCATGGTCGTTCCGCCCCCCGATTCATGAATGAGATCAATTACGGTTCAAGCCAGTGTTCGGCAAGAAAAGCAAGGTCAATCATATCGGTTCGGCCGTCACAGTTGTGATCTCCCGGCTGATTCGGACCCCATTGAGCCACATAAACGGAAGCCCGTTCTCCGGCTGTGCTGAATCGGCCGCCGACAGCCACATTCGAGAGGAAGGGGGTCAGGGCATACACAATATTGCTGAGGCCGGTTCCCATCGGCTGCCATACCGCGCCGTCCCATCGTGCAATATAGTTGGCATAATTTCCGCCGGCCGTAGTGAACTGGCCGCCGGCGATCAATTGGCCATTTGCCTCGGAGAGAGCATACACATGGTAATTAACACCGCCGACCGGCTGCCATGAGATCCCGTCCCACCCGGCAATATAACTGACCGGCGTTGCGATTGTACCTGGAGCGCTGGTGAATTCGCCACCGGCGATCAGAAGGTTTCCATAGACAGCCAATGCATAAATGCGGTCACTCAATCCGCCTCCGACGGCTTGCCATTCACTGCCGTTCCAGCGAGCGATATTTTTGACCAGAATACTGCCGTCCGCGGCGGTGAGATCCCCGGCCGCAAACAATTCGCCGTTGTAGATAGCCATGGCTCGAATGATATTGTTGACGCCCCAATTGAGCGGTTGCCAGGAACTGCCGTCCCATTGAGCGATGAAGCTGGTGAATGGGGTTCCTCCGGCCAGGAAAAAGTCTCCACCGGCAATCAGTTTTCCATTGTACACCGCCAACGAACGAACGGTTCCATCCATCCCTCCGCCGATGGTATCCCATGCCACACCGTTCCAACGGGCGATTTTGCCGGTGAAGTCTCCTCCGGCGATCAAATTTCCGTTATAGATCGTCAATGCACGGACGATCCCATTCAATCCCGCACCGAGCGGATTCCATACGGCTCCATCCCACCGGGCTATAAACGAAGCGGGGGTATTACCTTCGGCGGAGAAGTTCCCCCCCGCGATCAGATCTCCATTATAGGATGTCATCGCCAGGATATAATTGGATGTGCTGTCGTAAAACATTCCCGACTCGACACACTTCCATGCCATACCATCCCATTGAATCATATAGTTGGTTACTACCCCGGCGGCGGATGTAAAATATCCACCGGCAAACAGTTTTCCCGCATATGTGGTCATAACCCATACCCGGTTATTGGCCCCCGGCTGAATACCTTGCCAGTTGGCGCCATCCCATATGGCCAAACGCTGCGCTGGAATACCACTGGCGGAAGAGAAATCTCCTCCCACGAACAAGGCGCCTCCGAATTCCGTAAGAGAAAAGACCGAAGAATTCACGCCGGTTCCCAGGTTTTCCCATGCGGTGCCGCTCCATCGGGCAATCCGGTTGAAGGTTGGAGCGCCGATTTTGGTAAAATCCCCCCCCACAACAAGTTGGCCGCCAAAGGTGGCCAGGGCCCGAACGGCAGCGTTAAACGCGTCGCCTCCAAAGGTGCTCCAGGTTCCGCCATTCCATCGAGCGATATACGGAATGGGATTGCCGCCGGCGGTGTCGAAATTTCCGCCGGCAATGACTTGGCCGTCATGAACTCGCAGGGCATACACGCTGCGGTTCATTCCCGAAGTGAGGGTTTGCCAGGAAATACCGTCCCATCGCGCGATATAGTTTGCCCCGGCGCCGCCGGCATTGGTGAAGTCGCCTCCCGCGATTAACTGAGGTCCGAAGACTGTCAACGCATTGACGCTGCTGTTCATGCCGGTTCCCAGCGGCTGCCAGGTTAAACCATCCCACTGGGCGATTCGATTGCAGGTTAGGGCCCCGGCAGAAGTAAAGGACCCGCCGGCGATCAGTTTTCCTTTGTACACCGTCAGGGCGGAGACATCTCCATTGCCCATCCCCGCGCCGAGAGGTTGCCATTGGACGCCATCCCATGCGGCGATCCGATTGGCGACGGTTTTACCTGCGATGGTAAAATTGCCGCCGACTACCAGCAGTTCCGGCTTGGGCCCGGCGCCATCAGGATCCCAGTTGGTCGCGGCATAGACATACCCATTAAACCCCAAGATACCATGGCCGGGGAGCCATTGTTCGGGGCATTGGGCACTGGCGGAAGATACAAAACCCGCCAATACCAGCAGGCCAAGAAAGAAATGGAAACTGCTTGATTGAACAACATATGATACATTCTTCATTGTTTTCTCCCTTTCGTTTAAACACCCTTTTCCGGAATTCGTTCACCTGATCAATACAGGTAGCAAACATTCAAAACTCCATGCTGCTTTGTAACCAACATAGAATAAGAGCCAAAATATTGAATTGTCTGGTGTGCCCCCTGTGGTTCAG
>JAAYVQ010000090.1 GCA_012517095.1 Phycisphaerae bacterium
AAGTCACATCGGCCGGGCCTGTGGAACTCTGCAGGCCACCATAACAAAAGAGCAACATTTCCTTCGATCCGGCCAGGATCGTCTGGTTGGCCTGCTCCAGATAGGTCTTCTCCGTCGTGCCCAGCCAGTCGAACCAACCACCGCCGCACTTGGGCCCGCCGATTTCGCCGAGCCAGCGCATGATGTAATACGCCTTGTACTGGATATCCCCGCCCCATTGTTTATCGTTGTAGTCCCGCGTCTCGGTGCCGACCCAGATCCAGTCGAAGTCACGGGTCTCGGCGATGACATCGTAGCCACGGTTGTGAAATTCTTCGTACCACTGCGGGTACTTGATGATGATCTTGACCTTGGGGTTTACCTTCCGCGCCGGTTCCAAAATTCTATCGCGGCTGACCTGGTCCATCAGTTCGCAGCGGTACTGGCCCCAGCTCTTGTTACCTTTGGCCTTGGCACATTCCTCGCACTTGCAGTCGGTGAACCAGAAGTCGTCGATCATGATCAGGTCAAACATTGATGCGGAGAATTCGAAGATCCTCTGCACCTCATCTTGTGTGGCTTTATCAGTGAAGCAAGAAATTCCCTGCCAACCTCCGGAAGATTTGCCGATCTGCGTGGTCGTCACGCAACCGCCGGTATCGATACCGACGGAGCGAAATCGGTCGCGCGCCTTCTCGATAGCGGCGCGTTCGGCCCAGTATTTGTCGCGGTATTCCTCGATGAACACCCGCGTTACTCCCGTTGCCTTGCACCAGGCGATGGCCTTGTCGATCCCCTCGTCACTCGAAAGGTGCCGTTGCACATCCTGCGCGGAAAACAGCGTTGAGACCGCCAGCGTATCCCGATTGGCCTTGCCCAGCTCCCACAAGTCAGTCCCCTGTCCTCCACAGAACCCAACAATCATCCATCCAAACACAAACCCAATCGTCCGTTTCATCCTGGATCCCTTTCCAAGAAACTGTACCGTGGATTCACAATCTTTAACGCAATCATACAACCAAATTCCCGACGATCCAATCCATTTTTTTCCTTGCTATCTTGCCCCTGAATTTATAGAATAGGATTTGAGGTTTCCCGGTAGAGAGACTGGGACCCAATAGAGGCGTTGGTTGTCGCCTCCCGGAAAAGGAATCGGAGGGTCATCGATGAAATCTTCGTTTCGGGTTGCAGGGTTTACCATCACGGTTGTTTTGTCGGCCTTATGCCTTGGACTATCGGCGGCCCCGGTGGAACTTCTGATCAATCCCGGTTTTGAGATGGGCAACAACCGGACGCCCTGGGATGACACCATCGCCCCGACCGGTTGGCTTAAGGAGGGCAACTGGGGCTGGGCGGGATGGAAACAGAGCGGAAAATTTCCCTCCCACACCGGCACAAAATATGTGGACGCCGGGGCGTTTAACGCCGGACAATTCGGAACCTGGAGTCAGAACCTTCCCGCCGTCCCCGGAAGTCAATATACGGTCTCCGTTTGGTCTCGCATCGAGGGATGGGAAACCAGTCCCCGCGCCAACATGCGACTGGAATTCCGCAACGGCGGAACGATTATCGCCACCGATATCCTCGATATCTACACGGGTTCGTGCCCCTCACCGAATGTCTGGACACGGTATTCGTTCACTTCTCGCGTCACACCGGAGGGCACCACTTCCGTCCGGTTTTGTCTGACCGGGCAGCATACCGGCACCGCAATGTTCGACGATGCTTCGGTTACCGTCACCGAACCCCCAGCCAATCCCGATTTCAACCGGGATGGTGTAATCGACTTGCTCGATTTTGAGAAGCTGTCTCAGTCCTGGAGAACCGTTGCAGGTCAATCCGCTTTTGATCCGAACTACGATGTGGCGAAAAGCGGTTCCATCGACATACACGATCTCCGGACATTCGCAGAAAAGTGGATGAACTGGAACTCCTATATCACGATTCATCTCACGGAAACCGCCGCATTTCAATCCATGGAGGGTTTTGGGGCTTCCCTGACGGATTCCTCCGCGCATCTGATTATGACCGCTATGTCTGCTGAACAGCGAAATGCCCTGATGCGCGACCTGTTCGATCCGGACGAGGGAATCGGTTTGTCATTCCTCCGCCAGCCGATGGGCTCCAGCGACTTTCGTCTTGCGGATTACACCTATGACGATATGCCCGCAGGGCATGATGATCCGAATCTTTCGCACTTCTCGATCGCGCACGATTACGCCGAGATCATTCCCTTGCTTAAACAGGCCCGGCAACTCAATCCTGATCTGTTCATCATGGCCTCTCCCTGGAGCGCGCCGGCCTGGATGAAGACTTCCGGTTCCCTGTTCCACGGTTCCCTGATCGACAGCGATGAGATCTACGAAACTTATGCCGAATATTTCGTTCGTTTCCTCCTGGCCTACGAAGCCGAAGGTCTGCATATTGATGCCGTCACCCTGCAGAACGAGCCGCACTACGAACCCTATGCGTATCCCGGCATGCGTATGGAACCGGCCGACCAGATTCGATTGGCCATCGCGCTGGGTCCGAAACTGGCCGCCAACAATCTGACCACGCGGATTATCGTCTGGGATCACAACTGGGACAATCCCGCGTATGCCATCACCGTCTTGAACAATCCTGAAGCGAAGTCCTATATCGCCGGTACGGCATTTCACGCGTATGCGGGCGATGTCTCGGCACAAATGACCGTGTTCAATGCCCATCCGGATCGAGATATCTATTTTACCGAATGTTCCGGCGGGGACTGGGCATCGGGCTTTTTTGACAATCTCAAGTGGGATATCTCCAAGCTCATGATCAACTCCGTCCGTTATCGAGCCAAGACGGTAGCGAAATGGAATCTCGCTCTTGATCCCGAACGCGGCCCCAAAATTCCCGGCGGGTGCTCCAACTGTCGAGGCGTGATCACGATTGATCCCAATGGGGTCGTCACGCGGGAAGAGGAATACTATGCCCTCGGCCATGCCTCCAAGTTCGTGCGCCGAGGCGCCCGGCAAATCGCCTCGACCCTCGATCCTGGCAACAGCATTGAAAATGTGGCCTTCCTCAATCCCGACGGTTCCCGGATCATTCTTGTTCTTAATCCGAACGCCTTCCGGCAGTATCTCCAGATCGAATCGAACGGCCGTGCGTTCTTCTACCCCTTGCTGGGTCAGTCAATCACCACATTTCACTGGCCCGCCGGAGCCGATGCCGAAATCAATGTTTGGATAACGACGAGTGACCAATCCCTGCTTCTCCGCCGTCAAAATTCAACCCGTGCCGGACCTTATATACCCGCGCCATGAACCGACAAAATCGGTTCCGGAATCTTTGACACTCCTGGATCGATTGGGTATTCTAAAGGTCCGAAAGGATCCGGCGTCAATACCTCATCGATCGGAGAATGAAATGCCCAAAGCGAAAATTATCTGTACCCTCGGCCCGGCATCCAGTCGGACGGCGGAACTGCGAAAAATGATGCGGGCCGGGATGGATGTCGTCCGGCTGAATTTTTCACACGGGACACTCGACGACCATCTCGAACGCATTCGTCTGGTACGGGAACTTAACCGAAAGAATCGCCGTCGGATTCGGATTCTCGGCGATCTGGAGGGTTACCGGATCCGGATTGGAAAGCTCAGAGGCGGCAAGCCCATCGAGATTAAAAAGCGACAGCTCCTCTGGCTGGTTTCCGACGATATCATCGGCGAAGGTGATCGTATCCCATTCGATTATCGCGGCTCATTGAGCCCGTTTCACAAAGGCCAGAATATCTACATCGATGACGGCAACATCGATCTACTCATCGAGGCCCACGAGAAAAACGCTTTACGGACCCGTGTGGTCGTCGGCGGTTTCCTCAAGGAGCATAAGGGCGTCAACATGCCGGATGTTCCGCTGGACTTTGAGGGACTGACCGACAGAGACAAAAAACACATTGATTTTTCCATTGAACACAATCTCGATTTTCTGGCCCAGTCCTTCGTGCGGGACCGCGAAGATATCCGGCTCATCCGCGACTACATCGGTCACCGCTGGTCCCGCGGCCGGGTTGTTGCCAAGATCGAAAACCGCCAGGGCATCGACAACATCGACGAGATCATCAATATCTGCGATGGGATCATGATCGCCCGCGGTGATATGGGCGTGTCCCTGCCGGTCTATGAAGTGCCGATTATTCAGAAACGGATCATCCACAAATGCAACCGCGCCGGAAAATTCGTCATCACGGCCACGCAGATGCTCGAGAGCATGACCGAAAACCGCATCCCCACGCGGGCTGAGGTCTCGGATGTGGCCAACGCCATTTTGGATGGGACCGACTATGTCATGCTCTCGGCCGAGACGGCTGTCGGGGCCCACCCGGCTCGTTGCGTCGAAATGATGAATGAAATCGTCAAGTTCACGGAGCAAAGCAGGCGACAAGAGGTCTGATCCTCCTTTTTCGCGGAGAAAGACGACAAAAATGGATTGAGCCGAGAGGAGATTTCAGTATGATGAGAAAACCCTTATCCGATCGGAGATGAAGATGAAGATCAGTCGATGCGCGGCAAAATGTAACGGCTATTCTCATTCAATTGATCGGCGTCAATTCCTTCAGGCGGCGGCGGGGGTCGCTCTGGCTCCGGCTCTTTTAAGCGGATGTGCCAGCAACCCCCAGGCCGTGATCGGCCCGCGGATTCGCCCATGCGGGCCGGCATCGAAATATATGCCGGTCATTCACGCAGCGTTTGTTCGCCGCAAGGAGGACTACGGTATCCTCTGGCCCGGCGATATCTACGACGGCAAGGCCGCCTATGCCCGCTATACGGCCGACATCGAAAAGACCGCAAAGGCCATTGGGGCCAAGGTTATCCTTCGGCCGGAGCCGATCTACTCGCTGGCCGAGGCCGACGACTGGATCGCAGTTGCCAGACAAGCCCAAACCGACGGCCTGTTTCTCGTTGTGCTCGATCGCCAAAAACACGCCTGGCCGACGGCCGCCAAGACCGCCGACAGCGGCCTGCCGACGGTGATCTTCACGCCGCTGGG
>JAAYVQ010000091.1 GCA_012517095.1 Phycisphaerae bacterium
TCTTCGTCGATCCAGCCGAGCAGTTCCTTGATGTCCCGCAGGGTGATGTCGCCCATGTGGGCGATGCGGAAGGTCAGGTCCTTGAGCTTGCCGTAGCCGTTGCCGATCACGGTGTTGTGCTTGGCCTGCAGCGCCTTGTTCAGGTCGCCGATGTTGATGTTGCGGACATTCTTGGCGGTCGTCAGGGTGTTCGAGGCGTACTTTTCCTCGGCAAAGAGGGCGTGTTTCTGCTTGGCCCAGGCCCGCGTGTAGTCGGCCATTTCCTTGTGCCGTTTCCAGACATTCTCCATACCTTCCTTGAGCAGCTTTTCGCATTGATAGTGCAGCGCGAAGATGTGCGGAATGGCCGGGGTCGTCGGAGTCTGGTTCTTCTCGTTGGACTTGGCGAATTCCTGGAAGTCGAAGTAGTAGCCGCGCTGCGGAACGGTCTTGGATTTCTCCATCGCGCGCTTGCTGACCGCGAAGACCGCCAGTCCCGGCGGGATGGCGAAGGCCTTCTGGACCGACGCGAACACCACATCCCACCCGAGCTGGTCGAAGTGGATCGGCATGCCGACCATCGCGCTGACCGCGTCCACGAACACCAGCACATCCGGATACTTTTTCTTAAGCATATCGCTGATTTCGTACACCGGATTGATCACACCCGTGCTGGTCTCGCTATAGACCAGGGTGATCGCCGAATACTTGCCCGTCGCCAGTTGCTTATCGATCGCTTCCGGCGTGGTCGCCTTGCCCCATTCGACCTTGAGTTCATCGACATTGCGGCCGCAGCTCTTGGCCACCGACGCCCACTTTTCGCTGAACGATCCGCACGAAGTCGCCAGGATCGTCTCGTTAAAGTTCACGCAGTTGCGGATCGAACCCTCCCAGATGCCCGACGCCGACGAGGTGCTCAGGAACACATTCTGTTCCGTGAACAGCACCTTCTTCAGCATCCCGATCACCTCGCCGTGCAGTTGCGAGTATTCCTTGCCCCGATGGCCCAGGGTCGGCCGCGCTAACTGCTGCAGCACCTCGGGCAGCACATGGACAGGACCGGGGATGAACAACCTCGGCGGATTTCTCCAATCTGGCATGTCTGGCACTCCTACATTCAAAAGTTTTCGTTATTCTTTACAAGGGCCATCGAGCCCTTACAATCCTATCTCACGCTAAGCCGCCAAGAAAGAATGAATTTAATTTTCTTTGCGTCTTGGCGCCTTTGCGTGAGGCAAAATAATTACAATTTATTCACGACAAGACCCGTGAAAATCTTGGGGTAGAAGAAAGTCGATTTCTGCGGCATCTTTTCGCCCACCGCTGCCACTGCCCGCACCTGTTCGATCCGCGTGGGATTCATCCAGAACATCGCCTGCGCCTGGCCCGCATCGACCTTGGCCAGCGCCGTCTCGATACAGTGTGGAAAGTCTTTGACATATTCGAGGTTCGACTGTCCCGCCAGTTGTTTATCGCCGATGCCCAGATGCTTGTCGAGGATTAGTTTATGCAGCACATTGACATCCAGCGAGCGGGCCGCTTTGCTCATCGTCGCAAACTCGTCCATCGCCGACGCATCTTTCAGCGTCAGCGTCGTGAACGCTCCGTCGGCCGCATACAGCCCGAAGGCGTTTTTGCCCTTGCGGAAGGCCTCGGCCATCTGTTCGTGCATCTTCGCCCGTGCGGTTAACTTCTCGTTCTCGGAAACAAAAACATTTCGCATAACTTCGAAGCTGCCGTTGAGCGAACCCAGAATTTTGCCCGCGCTGAATCCGGCCATCTGGACCAGCAGCCGGTGGGTACCAAGAATGATCAGCCCCTCGTTTCGCATATTGACAAAGGTCATCATGCGATACTTCGCAGACGGTTTTCCGGTCTCGCGCATATATTGGAGCGCAACTTCATAACGATGGTGTCCATCCGCAATGATCGTCGGTTGCGGGGCCATCATCGCCGTTAGCCGTCCAATCTCGCCCGGATCGTCGATCGCGTACAGACGATGCCGCACGCCGTCGTCATCGACCGCATCCAGCAAGGCCGGCCGAGACGCCGCTTTGGCGATCAGCCCGTCGGCCACCTTCTCCGGATCGTCGTACAACAGGAAAATCTGCCCGAGATTGGCTCCTTTGGCCCGAAGCATCTTGAGCCGGTCGGCCTTGGGGCCATCGAGCGTCTTTTCGTGCGGCTGCACGCCCGAACCGAACTCCTCCAGCTTGCCCAGCGCGATAAACCCGCTCCGCCGGTAATGAGCACCGGCGATGTCGAAGTCCTGCACATAGGCATAGACGCTGTCGCGCCGGTCCTTCTTCATCACGCCCTTTTCAAACCACTGCTTGAGCAGCTTGCCCGCGCGGGTATATTGATTATCCTGTTCGTTGTCGCCGGGTTTCGGCTGAGGGCGTGTGACTCGCGCGACATTATATTCACTGCGGGCCGTCAGAGAGGCCAGCATCTTTTCGTCAATCACATCATACGGCGGCGCGATGCACTTGCCCACATCGCCCACGACGGCCGGATCAAATCGATATCCCTGAAACGCCTTGATTTCCATAATGCAATCTCAGTTCCTGTTCGTCTCCGGACACACGACCTTCCTTCGAGTCAGGCCAAACGCCCTTCCCAATGTCGGTGCCGGGAGAAGTTATTGTATCTGTTTGGGTACATTATGCAAGAGGAAATGTCGCAGAAAACCGCTTTTTCGGCTCGTTTGTTGCACGGTTGGCACAATATTTCGCGAATTGTTGACACGCCGTAACATAAATCGAAAAATCGTGATTTTTAACACGATTTTAAGGGTTGACCAACCCGGTAGAGTATTTCGTCTTCATGCCTATCACTTGACGGCCGGAGTCGGCGACCCTCTACTATCAGTTCTTCTTATACAAACCGTAAATTTCCAACTGGGATTCCTCTGTTACGGCCGGTAAAGACGGGTTCCCCCGTTCACTGAACACTTATCATCGAAATCACCGAATCCATATTTTGTTTCGAATTTCCAATCTTTGTCATTAGAATTTGTTTAGAATTTAGAAATTGGTGCTTCGAATATTTCACGGCGGCCCTTGCACCAGTGATCAACGACAAAAAGTGTGGAGTCCGTAATGGCCAAACAGGAATACACAAACTACCAGAAGAAGGTGATCTCGGCCTTTTACGAACATCGCGACGAACTGGCTCTGACCAGCTTGCAGTCGATCGTCACCGACCTGTTCCTGGCCGATACCGACAAAAAACGCGCCCGCCTCTGGGAGCGGGCCGAAAAGGCCATGCTGGCCCTGAAGGTCAA
>JAAYVQ010000092.1 GCA_012517095.1 Phycisphaerae bacterium
GCCGGTCACGGTGTCGGTCCAGACGAATGAATGCTGCGTGCGATTGTCGTCGAGTTTTTTGGTTTCGACGGCTTTGGTCCAGATGCCGAGAAGCTGGTCGGAGGTCCTGCCGCCATAGACGAACGAGAAGGGCAGCTTGCTAGTGCGGGGGAACGAGACGACGGTGGATTGCGCGCGGGTATCGATCAGCGGCAGATCGCCGAGCCAGAGTTCTTTGCCACCCTCCAGGGTGACCTTGGCGTCGGCCCAGTCGGACTGATCACACGAGATGCCGTCGCCGGAGTCGCCGATTTCCAGCGTGAAACGGTCGGCACCGGCCAGATCGACGGAGATCGGCTGGGCGGGCGTGTTGAAGCGGAGAATCTCGGAGGTGAAGGCGGCCTTGTCGCCGATGCGGACGGAGAAGACGACGCTGCCGCAACCGCGGGCGGTATCGGGATTGTTATCGACGCCGATGACAGCCGAGAAGGACTTGGCCGGCGAGGGCAGCACGACGACGACGCGGCTGGGGGCGTGGCAGAAGAGGCCGCGTTTGTATTCGGTCGTGCCGAGTGTCAGCGGCCGCGGGCCGCGTGAGTTGGGAATGACGGGATCGTAGTTAGCCAGGACCTCCAGTCGCGGTACGGGCTGAGCGGTAGCTTCGACGGATTTGGCGGCGGCAGGATCGACCTTGCATTCGAGCAGATGATCCTTGAACCACTGGCGGGCGGTTTGCATTTCGGTGTCGGTGACCTCGATTCCTGCAGCCCACATGGCCACGGGCAACAGAAAGAACTGAATTATGATGATAATCCATCCTGCTTTTGATAACCGGTTCATGCTTTTCTCCCTTTGTCGTTCTTTCGCCCCTCCGGGGCTCTGATTTGTTTTGTGTTCGGTTTCCGGGGACTTACGTCCCCGGCCAAATCCTTTCGCCCCTTGCGGGGCCTGTTCAAAAGTTCCGTTGTCCCCAGTATCCACGTCACGATATTCATAGAAGGTTTACGCACAATAATACAAGATTTACACTAATTGTCGTAAAGTTAACAATGCGTCTTTTCTGAAACTGTCGCCTTGCATAATGTTTTAAGTCAAACAGGGATAAACCCGTACTCAGTATATAACATAGATTCGCATACCGTCCGGATTCCGGGAATAACAAGAGAGAAATCAAGAATCCAACCCCTGTTACGATTATCGCTATCATGTTTATTCCACTCTCATTATTCTGGTGCAAATCACGATCACCCAGCTTAGAGACAGCTTCACTACATTCATCACGGCAGTTCCCGGATTCGGATGGAGCGGAATTCGATGGGCGAGCCCTCGGATTCTAAGCACAGGTGGCCGGATCGGGGCTGGCAGTCGGAGCCGCCGGAGACCTCTTCGCCGTTGACCCACAGCCGCACCTGGCCGTTGATCGCGCGGACATAATAATGATTCCACTGGCCGACGCCCTTGCTGAGATTCTTGCGCGGGAAACTTCGCGAGCCATCCGGGGACAGGGGCGGGAAGGGTTTCATCTTCGAGGTCCCGACGGCGAAGACATCGCCGTTGGTGGTGAACCAGTCGCCCTTTTTGCCGTTCTGCTTTTCGTATTGCTCGGCGTAGCCGTGATCGAGGACCTGGACCTCGATGCCGCCGGCGGGGAGTTTGCCGGGGGCAAGATTCTCCAGGGCCGCAGGCGGAGCCCAGACGAAAAAGCCCGAGTTGCCCGCGGGCTTGAGATGCCGCCACTGGGCGACGAACTCGAAGTTGGTGTACTGCTTGACGGTTTTCATGACCCCGATCGGCTGGCCGGTACAGCAGATCATGCCGTCCTTGAAGGTCCAGGTCTCGGGATTGCCGTTGACATCGGCAAAATCCTGCTCGGTCAGTTCCTTCCAGTCCGGGCCGGAACCGTCAATGAAGGCCCGGGGCAGGGGAATGACATCCTGTGCCCAGGCAACGGCCAGGATCAAAAGACATGCTGTGGCGATGAATGATTTTTTTCGCATGGTAACCCCCAAGAAATTTTTTGCAGAATTAACAGGATTGGTTTTCAAATCAAATATCAAAGAGCAAAAAGCAAAACAACACGGTCAAAACAAAAACAATCAAAACCGTACGATCTCCGACAGAAGATAACCATACCCGACATTGTCGAGCCGGTCAAGAACCGGTTAATCCCCGCTCTGAGGAGGGATGATTGCCCGATGTTCACGCGGATCCGGGTAATCCCCGGATTATTTGAAATTTGCGTTTTTCTTCGAACTTGCAGGCGGGTTTATGATAAAATAACATTGTATGGCTTGATTAGCATGCTGATGGGGCAATATGGAATCGAAACGGCTAAATCGCGCTTTTACGCTGACGGAGTTACTGGTTGTTCTTGTCATTATCTCGCTGCTGATGAGTATTATCCTGCCGGCCCTGAATCGGGCCAAGGAAACCGCTCGGGCCATTCAATGTAAATCGCTGATGAAACATTATTCCCTCGCATTATATTCCTACTTTTTGGAAACCAATACTCTTTTGCCGATTTCCGTTCAGGACTGGGACAAGGGGATTACCATGCATCCATGGCATTCTCTGGATGCATTTCGCAACTTGCTCGATTTGCCCGCGACCGGCTCCGAATATCGCCAGCGTAATATCGGGGAGCTTGAGGAATACAAGCCCGCGTTTGAGCGGCGATATATCTGTCCCTCGGCCAGTTACGCCCTGAGTCACGACCAGGACGGTCTGTATCCAATGAATCATAGTTACGGTCTCAACGCCGAGGTGTATGATTATGAGAATTCTGTACGCCCTCGCATGGAATCACAGAGTGGGAGAATTCCGTGCATGGCCGACGCGATGGACTGGTGGTTTAATTATTGGCAATGCGATAAATATCTTGACTATGGCGAGAATTGGGTTGGCTTTGACACCTATGGAACCGCCGCGTTTCGTCATCGGAACAAGGCCAATGTGTCATATTGGGACGGTCATATCGAGCAAATGACGGCTGTCGAATTGAAAACCTACATGAAAGAATGGCTGGACATCGTCAATTCGAGAAGCAAATAAGCCGGATTTCTCAAATCCATATTTCACCCGAAATCCTCCCGCAACAATCCATCCTGGACCAACTCCATGCATCCAAAACAGATTTTCATTGAATCCCCGGATTCTTCTCGGGTTCAGGATCCGCAAGCCACCGGTCGCCGCGGTACAGGACCAGCGAGCGGTTGCGGAAGAAATCCGGCATGTCGGTGTGTATGTCCATGTTCCATCGGACATCTTTTGCTCCCCACCAGGAATACTCCCCGACAGACACATCGATGACGACATACAGAATCTCTCCCGCGCGGCAGGATACCGCAGCGGTTTGTTCTCCCGGAAGAAATCCCCCCAGCCGGTCCCGGCTCCAGCGGCCGCCCGAGGCCTTCAGCGTGTGGCGGCCGGGCGGCAGCCGGATGGCGGCCACGGTATCGTATCGGACGGTCGGATATCGTCGCTTGAATTCCTGATCTTCGCCGCGGCGCAAGAGTTCGAAGGCCTCGGAGTCATAGTCGGTCACCTGCAGACGGCAGGGAAGCGGCAGTCCAGATTCTCCGTCAATCGAAAGTTGGTCGGAACATTCGTGCGTCCCGCATCCGATGACCAGCGTGGCTTGGGGTGATGACCTCGCCAGATCCAGATAATCGTCGCGAAGGGCGGGAGCGGCCAGCAGGGTCAGGCGCCGGTCTTCCCATTCCCGAATGCAGGCGATCTGACCGGCTCTCAGAGACAAGGTAAGATGATCGTACGAAATGGGAGAAGCGATGCGAAAAGCGGAGGGGTAACGATGAAGGCCGGATACCACGGATTGTACGAGCCGATCCGCATCAAAGGAAACCAGCGTGTATCGGTGTATATCATCTTTGATCCGTCCAACGGGTATCACCAGCGCCATCGGCATTTCCGTCTGAGAGGCCGTATCGCGATAGAGCTCGAAACCCCAGTAGCGGCTGGCGATCAGGGGATCGCCCAGCGTTTTGTGCGCAGCCGCGATGTCCGTCCTGGCCGGAACGATCTGTGCCGAACGATCCGGAAGTTTGTCCGCGGGAAACTCTGAGGTAACCGAGCAACCCGAAAACACGCCGAAGAAAACCGAGGCCATCATCAGAAACCGGGATGGGGGCAGGCCTATGGTGAACCATGGCGGTCGATCTCCTGCGGACGGAAGCTTGTTTTTGATCTTGCGCACGATAATCGCTTCTCCGATAAACCAGTTCGGATATTTTACCGGCAATCAACCTCCATTTCAATCCTCGAGAGGATTCGCACGAAAAGGGGCCAGAATAACTTGCTATTGGAGAAAAAATCCCGTTTCTCTTTTAGCGAAATCGTGAAAACTGAATTGCGGCTTTTCTTTGGGGGAATCGGGGTTATAATTGTTTGTATGGATTTATCAGGAAGGCGTATGACTTACTTTTTGGACAATGTGGAGCGGACGGCCGGATATGAGCCGGGTTTTCAGCCGCAGGGCAGCGATGTCATCAAGCTGAACACCAACGAGAACCCCTATCCGCCGTCGCCGCAGGTGCTGGAGGCAATCCGGAACCTTCCGGCCGAACGGCTGCGGAAGTATCCGCCGCCGCTGGGCGACGGTTTCCGCACGGCGGCCTCGCAGGTGCTGGGGGTAGCGTCGGACTGGATTTTGTGCACCAACGGCGGTGACGAGTTGCTGTCCATCTGCATCCGGGCGTTTTGTGATACGAGCCATCCTGTGGCGTATCCGAATCCGACCTATTCGCTGTATCCGGTGCTGGCACGGTTGCAGAATTGTCCGGTGACCGAGTTGTCGTTCGACGACCCCAAGGTGCTGGATCAACTGGCCAAGACGCAGGCGGCGCTGACGATCGTGTGCAATCCCAACGCGCCGACGGGTCAACTAATCGCGGCGGAGAAACTCGGCAAATTGGCGGGCAAGCTCAAGGGCGTATTGCTGATCGACGAAGCGTATGTGGATTTTTCCGCGGCCAGTTGCCTGCCGCTGGTCACAGAACACGACAATGTGATCCTGCTTCGGTCGATGAGTAAGGGCTATTCACTGGCGGGGATTCGGTTCGGATTCGGGATCGCACAGCCGGCGATGATCGATGGGCTGCTGAAGGTCAAGGATTCGTACAATGTCGATGCGATGGCGATCGAGGCGGCCACAGCGGCAATCCGGGATCAACCCTATCACCGCGTATGCGTCGATAAAGTCAAGACCGAGCGGACGCGGCTGACCGACGAACTGCGGAAGCTGGGATTCGAGGTCGCCGACAGTGAATCGAACTTTGTTCTGGCCCGCAGCGTAAAAATGCCGGCCAAGGATATCTATCGGGCGCTGGCCGATCGGAATATCTTCGTGCGATATTTCGCCCTGCCCGGTTTGGAAGACAAAATGCGGATCAGCATCGGAACTCCGGAGCAGGACAACCGATTATTGGAGGCGCTGCGGGCGATCCTCGCGGCGAAATGAATATGGCACAACGGACGGCACGGATCGAACGCAAGACCAAAGAGACCGACATCGTCGTCGAGATGAACCTCGACGGAGCCGGTACCCATACGATCGACACGGGGGTTGGGTTTCTCGATCACATGCTTTCGCATGTCAGCCAGCATGGGCGGATTGACCTGACGATTCGGGCCAAGGGCGACCTGCAGGTGGACGACCACCACACCGTCGAGGATGTCGCGATCTGCATGGGCGAGGCGCTGCGGCAGGCCCTCGGCGACAAGAAGGGCATCGCCCGTTACGGCAACAGCGCCGTGCCGATGGAGGATGCGCTGGCGAACCTGGCGCTGGATCTGTCGGGGCGGCCGTATTGCGTGTATCGCGCGGCGTTTCCAACGGAAAAGATCGGTCAGTTCGATGTCGAATGTCTCGAGGAGTTTCTCCGGGCGTTGTCGAACACGGCCAAACTTAACCTGCATGTCTCCGTGCCGTACGGAACCAACAGCCATCACATCGCCGAAGCCATCTTCAAGGCCCTCGGCCAGGCGCTGGGACAGGCGGTGCGGATCACCGGCGGCGATGTGCCCAGCACCAAGGGGGTCCTGTGAGTCTCGACCTGCAATACGAATACCGAACCGGTATCGGTACCGATATTCATCGCCTTGTTGAGGAACGCGATCTCAAGCTCGGCGGGATTCTGATCCCGTTCCCCAAGGGATTGCTCGGCCACAGCGATGGTGATGCCGTGCTGCACGCGGTGATCGATTCGTTGCTGGGCGCTACGGGCATGGGGGATATTGGAACTTTCTTTCCGGATCGGGATCCCGATTGGAAGGATGCGGATAGCCGGGATCTGTTGTTGAAAATCACGCAATACCTCGCCGATCAGCGGTGGGAGGTGGTCAATCTCGATGTGATCATCCACGCCGAGCAGCCGTGGCTGGAACCCTACAAGATGCAGATCAAACGATGCATCGCCAGCATCCTCGGGATTGATTTTCTCAATGTCAATGTCAAGGCCAAGACCAACGAGGGACTCGGGGAGATCGGGGCGGGGTTGGCGATCGCGACGACGGCGGCCGTGCTGTTGCGGCGAAGAATCAAGCGGACTTTGTAACGGGAGCATTATGTCGCTACGGATTCACAATACGCTGACACGACGGGTGGAGGAGTTCAAGCCGCTGCAGGAAGGCCGAGTCGGCATCTATGTCTGCGGGCCGACGGTCTATGGGCATGCGCATCTCGGCCACGCCAAGAGCTATGTTAGTTTCGATGTGCTGGTACGATACCTGCGCTACCTCGGCTACGCGGTGACTTATGTACAGAACATCACGGATGTCGGCCATTTGACCGATGACGCCGACGAAGGCGAAGACAAGATCGGCAAGCAGGCCCGGAAGGAACGCAAACACCCGATGGCCATCGCGGAGTACTATACGCGCAGTTATTTCGAAGACATGGACCAGCTCAATTGCCTGCGGCCGGATATCAGTCCGCGGGCCACGGGGCACATCCCCGAACAGATCGAGCTGGTTCAAACCCTGCTGGACAAGGGCTTCGCCTACGAATCCGGTGGTTCGGTGTATTTCGACATCAGCAAACTGCCCGACTACGGAAAACTTTCGGGCCGGAATGTCGAGGAGATGCAGGCGGGGGCTCGTGTGGAGATCAGCGGAGAGAAACGCAACCCGGCCGACTTTGCCCTGTGGAAGAAGGCCGAACCCGGACATGTCATGCAGTGGGCCAGCCCATGGGGACGCGGTTATCCCGGCTGGCACTTAGAGTGCTCGGTGATGAGCATGAAGTACCTGGGCGCGACCATCGATATCCACGGCGGCGGCATCGAGAATCAGTTCCCGCATCACGAATGCGAGATCGCCCAGTCGGAGGCGGCCAACGGCGTGCCTTTTGTTCGATACTGGGTCCACAATAACATGGTCACGGTCAACGGCCAGAAGATGGGCAAAAGCTTGGGCAACTTCATCACGCTCAAGCAGATCTTCCGGGAAGGTCACCCAGTCCTGACGCGCAAGTACGATCCGCTGGCAGCTCGGCAATTAATCCTGCAGAGCCACTACCGCAGCCCGATCGACTTTTCCGACGCGGCTCTGACCGGAGCCCAGAGCGGGTACGACAAGATCAAAGACGCCGTCGTCGCGGTCCGCAATCGATTGTCCAAGGCGGCTGCGGGTCCGGCCGATCCGAAGGTGGCCGAGGAACTCAAGGCCCTGCGGCAGAAATTTGACGAGGCCATGAACGACGACCTCAATACGGCGGTAGCGCTGTCGGTGATGTTCGAGATGGTGCGGCTGACCGGAAGGATCCTTCAGGAACCGGCGACAGCGGAAACATTGAAGGCCGTCGATGGCCAGTTCCGTCTTCTGGGCGGCAATGTGCTGGGCATCGTTCTCGACGAATATCCTTCGGCGAATAGCGCCAACCAGGACCTTTTCGATCATCTCATCGGTATCCTGATCGAACAACGCAAAGCGGCGCGGGCACGGAAGGACTTTGCCGCCGGCGACGCGATTCGCAACCAGCTCGACGGATATGGAATCGTGCTGGAAGACAAACCCGGGGGCGTGACGACCTGGAGACGGAAATGATCGTTCTCGGCATCGATCCGGGCCTGCAGGTCTGCGGCTACGCGGTCGTGAAGGCCGACGGATCGGAGTACCGGCTGGTAGAGGCGGGCGTGATCCGAACGGATCGCCGCTTGTCGCTGCCAAAACGATTGGCGCAAATCGCCGAAGATCTGAGCGACCTGCTCAACAGCGCCCATCCGACCGTCGTGGCGGTCGAGGAGTTGTACTCGCATTACGCTCACCCTCGGACGGCGGTGTTGATGGGCCACGCGCGGGGCGTTATACTGTTGCGGGCCGTACAATCCGGGGCCGAGTTGCGGAGTTTTTCGGCCACACGGATCAAAAAATCGCTCACCGGTAACGGACGGGCCAGCAAGCTGCAGATGCAGCGGACGATCCAATCGTTGCTGGGCCTGCCGCGGATGCCGGAGCCGGCAGATGTGGCCGACGCGGTCGCCGCGGCGATGTGTTGCGTGCGAGCAATGCAAAAAGAAAATCTTCGATAACAAAACAAACCCCGACCGGAGGGACCCAGCGGGATGATAGCTCAGATCGAAGGACAACTGGTTCGGCTCGAACCCGACAAGGCCCTTGTACGGGTCGGGGCCGTCTGCTACGAGGTCATGCTGCCCGGTTACGCGGTGGCTGCGCTGGGTTCTATGGTCGGCCAGACGGTCACGCTCTGCACGATGGAATACTTCGAAGGCACGCTCGGCGGCGGTAACCTGATTCCGCGAATGGTCGGATTTCTCAGCACTGCCGAGCGGGAATTCTTCGAACGGTTCACCTCCGTCAAGGGCATGGGGATCAAGAAGGGACTCAAGTCGCTGGCGATGCCGATTGCAACGATCGCCGAAAGCGTGGAGGCCGGGGACGAAAAGATGCTCACGGCGTTGCCCGGCATCGGCAAGCGGTTCGCACAACTGATCATCGCCGAACTCAAGGGCAAGCTCGGCGACTTCGCCGTCGGAACAAAAATTGCTGGCGAAGGTCCGGCGTTTGCCGATTTCCAGCGGGAGGCGCTGGAGATCCTGATCGCCTGGGGCGAAAAACGCGCCGAGGCCATCGAGATGATCGGCCTGGCATGCAAGAAATATCCCGATATCCGCTCGGCCGAGGGACTGGTCCCGCTGGTCTATCGGCTCAAGCAGGGTGTCGAGGTGTAACCACAACCGAGGGAACGGATGGCCATTGATCGAGTACTCAGCGCGGATTCGCGGGGCCCGCAGGAAGAGGCCCTCAATGTTTCGCTTCGGCCGCAGCGGTTGGGCGACTGCGTCGGCCAGCAGAACGCCAAGGACAAGCTCTCGATCGCCATCGCCGCGGCGAAAAAACGCAAAGAGCCGCTCGAACATATCCTCTTCTATGGCCCGCCAGGGCTTGGCAAGACCACGCTGGCGCATGTCATCGCCAACGAGATGGGTTCGTCGATCCGCGTGTCGTCGGGGCCGGCTCTGGTCAAACAGGGGGATGTGATGGGCTTACTCACCAATCTGAATGTCGGCGATATCCTTTTCATCGACGAGATCCACCGGCTCAGCGCGCCCGTTGAAGAATTCCTGTATCCTGCTATGGAGGATTACAAGGTCGATTTTACCGTCGATAGCGGCCTGCACGCCAAGACAATCAACTTTCCACTCAAGCGATTCACGCTCATCGGCGCCACCACCCGCGCGGGACTGTTGAGCGCGCCGTTGCGGAGTCGCTTCGGGATGCTCCTGCATCTGGAGTTTTACCGCGTCGAGGAACTGACGGAGATTCTCCGCCGTTCGGCCCGGCTGTTGGAGTTGGCGGCTGATCAGGACACGCTGGAGATGATCGCCGACCGCAGCCGAGGCACCCCGCGGATCGCCAACCGGTTGCTCAAACGCGTTCGCGACTACGCGCAGGTCAAGGGCACCGGTAAGCTGACCGAGACCATTGTCCAGCAGGCCCTGCAGATGGAGCGGATCGATCCATTGGGGCTCGACGACCTTGACCGGTCGTTCCTGCGGGCGATCGTGGATGTGTACAATGGCGGACCAGCCGGCATCGAGGCCCTGGCCGCGACGCTCGGCGAGGAACGCGATACGCTGGAGGATGTCGTCGAGCCGTACCTGCTGCAAATCGGTTTTGTGCGGAGGACCAAACGCGGCCGCGAGATCACCCAGGCCGCCTGCGACCATCTGGGAATTAAACCCAAACACCCTCCGGCCCCGGGGCAGGCCTCGTTGTTCGAAGACGAATCGGAAGCGTAAAATCAAACCCACTTCAAGGGATCGACCATGCCAATCCAAACCAGTCGAAGAGAGTTTCTGGCGTTGTGCGGGCTCGGGGCCGCGGGATTGATCGCCGAAGGGTGTCAGAAGGAAAAACTCGAAATCCGCCCGGACCCGGTCGTCCCTGCCAAGACCCGGCCGAACATCCTGTGGCTTTCGTGCGAGGACATGAGCCCGAATCTCGGCTGCTACGGCGACAAGTTCGCCCGCACGCCAACGATCGACCAACTCGCCTCCGAGGGGATGCGATACACAAATGTCTTTACCGCCGCGCCGGTCTGTGCTCCCAACCGCAGCGCCGTCATCACGGGTGTCTTTGCTCCGACGCTGGGATCGCACCCGATGCGTTCCGGAGGCGAAGGCAGCAAACTTCTCGCCTATCCGAAACTCCCCGATGAAATCCGCTGCTTCAGCGAATATCTTCGCACAACCGGCTACTTCTGCACCAACAATGTCAAGACGGATTACAATTTCCAGATGCCCGATGCGTCTTGGGACCAGTGTAACGCCAAGGCCCATTGGCGCAACCGCCCGAAGGCCGATCAACCGTTCTTCGCAGTCTTTAACTACACGGGTACGCACGAGTCGGCCGTTCGCGCCGGGGCGGATCAATTCGCAAAATGGACGGCCCGCCTGACTCCTGAAGACCGGCAGGATCCGGCCAAGCTGGAGCTTCCGCCGTACTATCCGGATACGCCCGAGGTCCGTCGGCAACTGGCCAATTATTACGAACTGATCACGGCACTGGATTATTGGGTGGCGGACCATCTGGCCGAACTGGAGGCCGACGGTCTGGCCGAAGACACGATCGTCTTCTTCTGGTCCGATCACGGCGCGGGAATCCCGCGATGCAAGCGTTGGGTGTACGATTCCGGTACGCATGTGCCGCTGATCGTGCGCATCCCGACGACCTATCGTTACCCGGGACAGGGTGTTCCCGGAACCGTGGTGGACGACCTGATCAGCAGCGTGGATTTCTCGGCCACAACCCTGAATCTTGCGGGAGTGCCGATCCCCTCGTATCTTCAGGGCCGTCCCTTCCTCGGCGGCAGCTTGCCCGTCAAACGACAGTATGTCTATACCGCCCGCGACCGCATGGACGAGCGACAGGACATGATCCGAACCGTTCGCGATCGAAGATACCGTTACATCCGAAACTATCGGCCGGAACTGCCTTATGCCCAGCATCTTCAATATGCCGAACAAAGCCCGATCATGAAAGCTCTTCGAAAATCGAAAGCGGATGGGATTTTACCCGAAGGCGCGTTGTCCTTCATGGCCGACAACAAGCCGCCGGAGGAATTGTACGATACCTTGAGCGATCC
>JAAYVQ010000093.1 GCA_012517095.1 Phycisphaerae bacterium
CCCTTGAGCCGTGCAAACAATACTCCTGGTTCGTTAAGGTATGGGATTCCCAGGGTAAGGCCTCTTTGAGTTCCCCTGCCCGATTCGAAACCGGCATGATGACCCAGGACAACTGGAAAGGTCAGTGGATCTGCGATGGTAAGTCCGCTCCCGAAAAGCCCGAACAGTTCTTCGAGGACGACCCGGCCCCGATGTTTCGTAAGTCCTTCAAGGTCGGCGGGCAACTCACAGCCGCGCGGCTCTACATCAGCGGCCTGGGTTACTATGATGCGACCCTCAACGGCAAACCCGTCGGCGATGTTGTCCTCGATCCCGGCTGGACAAACTATGGAAAACATGTCTATTATAGCGTCTATGATGTCACCGCCCTCCTGCAAAGAGGCGACAACGCAATCGGCGTCACGCTCGGCAACGGCTGGTACAATCCCCTGCCGATGAAGCTCTTCAATCGTTTCAACCTCCGCGAGGTCCTGACCATCGGCCGTCCCAAACTCATCGCCAACCTCCGCCTCGAATATGCTGACGGCCGAGTCGAGACCATTGCCACCGACACCTCGTGGAAGACCGCACCCAGCGGCCTGCTCCGCAATAACATCTACCTCGGCGAATTTCTCGACGCCCGCAAGCAAACCCCCGGCTGGGACCAGCCCGCTTTCGACGATTCCGCCTGGGCAAATGCCGTCGAAAGTAAAGACAAAACCGGCCCGCTGGTCGCCCAGTTCGCCCCGCCCATCCGCGTCAACCGTACCATCCCCGCCAAGGCCATCACCGAACCCAAACCCGGCGTGTTCGTTGTGGACCTTGGCGAAAACTTCGCCGGCTGGCTCCGTGCCGACCTTCGCGGCGCCCCGGGCACGCGCATCGAACTCCAATACGGCGAGCTGCTCAAACCCGACGGTAACCTCAACCCGATGACCACCGTCGCCTGCCAGCTCAAGGGAACCGGCATGGGCGGCCCCGGCACGCCGATCCCGGCCGTACAAAAGGATGTTGTCATCCTCGGCGACAAACCCCTGACTTACACGCCGCGTTTCACCTTCCACGGCTTTCGCTTCGTCGAGATCACCGGCCTGGCTGAAAAACCTTCGCCCGCCGACTTTACCGGCCTAGCCCTCGCCGCCGATCTTCGAAAGGCCGGGCAGTTCGCTTGTTCCAACGACCGCATCAACGCCATCCAGCAGATGGTCCTGCGAACCTTCCTCAGCAATGTCTTCTCCGTCCAGTCCGATTGTCCCGCCCGCGAACGCTTCGGCTACGGCGGTGACATCGTCGCTACCAGCGAGGCCTTTATGTATAACTTCGACATGTCCGGCTTCTACGCCAAAGCCGTCCTTGACTTCGCCGCCGACGCAACCCCCGACGGCGGCTTGACGGAGCTCGCCCCCTTCATGGGCATTGCCGATCGCGGCTACGGAGGTGTCAGCGGACCCGTCGGCTGGGGACTGGCCCATCCGCTGCTGGTTTGGAATCTCTACCAGTATTACGGCGACCGACGAAACCTCGAACAGCAATATGAAACCGCACGCCACTGGGTCGAATTTCTATCCGAAAAAGCTGCAAAAGATTTCATCGTCACCCAGTGTATCAGCGACCATGAAAGTATCGATCCTAAGCCCGAGGCCGTAACCGCAACCTCGCATTACTATCAGGCCACGTGCCTGGCCGCCGCGATGGCCAATGAACTCGGAAAATCCGCCGATCAAAAACAATACGCCGACCTGGCCGACAAGATCCGCTCTGCCTTCGTCGCCAAATTCATCAACAATAGCGGTAAGGTCGATATCGGCACGCAGGGCGCACAATCCTTCGCTCTCTACATGGATCTTGTCCCCAGCGAACTCCGCACAAAGGCCTTTGACCGTCTTGTTTCTGAAATCACGAATACCCACAAGGGTCACCTGGCCACCGGCATCTTCGCCACCCAATACATGCTTGACCAGCTCACCCAGTTCGGCCGTGCCGACCTTGCGTACGGCATCGTCAATCAGAACACCTTCCCCGGTTGGGGTTGGATGCTCCAAAACGGCGCGACCACCATGTGGGAACACTGGGAAAAGGAGGAGGCCGTCTATTCGCACAATCACCCGATGTTCGGCTCGGTTAGCGAATGGTTCTACAAAGCCCTGGCCGGCATCAACGCCGCTCCCGGCTCCGTCGGCTTTGACAAGGTCGTCATCGCACCGCAGATCGTCGGCGACCTCCAATGGGTCCGCGCGTCATACAACTCCATCCGCGGCAACATCATCAGCGATTGGAAGCTCGACGGCGATACCCTGCAAATCAATGTCACCATCCCCGCCAACACCACCGCCGAAGTCTGGATCCCTTCATCCGCCTCCATCATTGAAAACGGAAAACCTGTCGATCAAGCTGAAGGTGTACGGGCCATTCAATACCCGACCCAACCGAATGGTTCAACGAGTCTCAGGATTGGTTCGGGTTCCTATCATTTCGAAACTTACTACAAGTGAACATACAATTTAACAGGAGATTCTCATGCGCAAGGGATTGTTGGCGTCGGTAGTTGTCGGGATGGTATTCGTGGGTATGGGGTGCGAGCCGCACATGGCGCTGAGAGAGATGGAGCGGCAGGTCGATTCTCTTTGGCTGTCGGCGGTGGATCTTCGCTGCGAGTACATGAAAGATCCGCTGGGGATTGACGCGGCCCAGCCGCGGCTGTTCTGGAAGCTGGATACGCCGAGACGCGGGGCGATGCAGACGGCGTATCGGATTCTGGTGGCCTCCAGCGCCGATAAGTTGGCGTGGAACCGGGGCGATCTGTGGGACAGCGGCAAAGTCGCCTCGCCGGATTCGATTCAGATTGAATACGCCGGAAAAATTCTGACCAGCGGTCAGCAATGTTTCTGGAAGGTCCGCGTCTGGGATGAAAAGGGAACCGAAGGGCCCTGGAGCCGGCCGGCACTGTGGACGATGGGGCTGCTGAAGGGGGAGGATTGGAAAGGCAAATGGATCGGCAAGGATGAGGCGGCTTCGGCCGCGGCGGCCAATCCGCTGGCGGGAGCATCGTGGATCTGGTTTGAAGCCGACGCTAACAAGCAGGCCCCGGTCGGCAAACG
>JAAYVQ010000094.1 GCA_012517095.1 Phycisphaerae bacterium
AAGGCCGGTTTACCAACCGGCCTTTTTTTGTGCGCCCGGGAGGGCACACCCGCTTGGAGATGCAAGTTCTCCATAGGCCCGGCAGCAAGAACGATTAGCCGGACGGCAAGGGTGTCGGTCGCGAGACCGAATCTGAAGGAATCCGCAGGCAAAGCGCGAGATCTGCCAATCTGCCGTGGTGCTACCGGCGTCGTGAGGCATTGGGATGGGTTGGCAGAAGTCAGCCGAGGGCATAGTAAGTCCATCAACCGGACGGAAGGCCCGAAAGGGGGGCGGCAATTGGGCATAGGGAACCGTATGTATGGTGGTGTGAGAGGACGGGGGAGAGAATCTCCCCCTCCTACTCGATCGCTTTAACAGACATCCGTCGATTCTTCCTGAATCCGAAACGACATCGTTCAAGAATTCGAACGGACGATTTGAAAAAGGTCAATCGAAAGAGGATTTGAGGCCGATAATAGGGGAGAAACTTCGATAAGATTATCATAAACCCAAAAACGGTCAAATAGAAAGGATCCGTTGAGTGGACAGATTGTGTCGATGGATACCTGTCGTGATTGTAATGACGGGGGTTGCCATCCCATCTACATTGAAAGCGGCGGATGCGGTGCCGACAGTCGTGAAACCCTCGGAACATGCGCATCTGGCCGGGGCATGGCTGGACAAATTCCACAAGCCGTTTGACGGATTCACTATGGGATTGGATATCCGTCTGCGGGAAGAATACGCCCGCAATTTCCAGAGCGTAAATAAGGAACAAGGCGATGGCGCCTTGCCCGGTCCGGACGGAGCCAACGCCTGGGATCGGCAACGCTATCGGGCTCGATGGTCTATGTCCTATGCGGCCACGCCGGATATCGATATCCACGCACGCTGGGTGTGGGAAATGAGCACATATCGTCATACTCCCGGCAAACAACATATGGACGACGAGATCCTGCTCGATCGACTGAATATCACCTGGCGGAATGCGTTCGATACGCCGCTGACGCTGGTTATTGGCCGGCAAGACCTGAATTTCGGAACCGGCTGGCTGGTGAGCGAAGGTACCCCGTCGGATGGAGGACGCACGCAGTTTTTTGACGCGCTTCGCGCAACCTACGAGCTAACCGATCGGATAAAAGTGGATTTGGTCGGCATCCTGAACTATGACACCGAAGACAAATGGCTGCATCCCCTGAACCATTATGATTCGAAGCATTTTACGGATAAGCAGGACGAAGTCGGAGGAATCGCCTATATCACGGATCAATGGTCCGAATCCACGACGGCCGAATACTATTATATCTACAAACAGGATGAGCCATCCACCTGGTCGAAGATGAATGCCTCCAGTCGGGGAATAGACGATGAAATCCATACGCTGGGAGGAGCGTTGTCGGGCAAGTTCAGGGACAACTGGGCCTATCGAATGGAAATAGCCAAGCAGTTCGGCAAGAAGAATCTGGAGTCGATGAGCGGTCTGGGATCCAACAACCGGCTGACGTACAGTTTGAAGGATGATCGGAACTCGGTTTTGCATTTCGACTATGAATACCTGTCCGGCAACAAACCCGATACGAGTAAGAATGAGGCCTTCGATCCACTGTGGGGCGAATGGTCACAGACCTGCCGCGGCGGCGACATTCCGGGATATTTATGGGCGTCCGAATCGGTGAACTATGAGGCGAAGAATCTGCATCGTGCAGGAATCGGGTACACGTTCAATCTTACCCCGAAATGGACGCTGGAGACCAGTTACAATCTGATGTGGGCCGATCAGGAATATCGCGATACTTCCGGCAATCCGACAATGGGACCGACAGGGACGCAATTTTCCCGAGAGGGTCTGTTCCGCGGTCAACTGCTGATGGCCAACCTGAAGTACAAATGTTGTAAGAATCTGAGTATGCACTTTTTCCTCGATTACTTCCAGCCGGGAACCTTCTATTCCGGAGAAGACCGGGATCACGCGGTGTTTCTGCGGTACAATCTGGAATTCACCTTCTGATCCAGTTTGATATTGCCTTACCTGAAGGCCCGGCAATCGCCGGGTTTTTTTTGTTGTAAACGGTTATTATCGGTCTGTCGGAAAACCGGGTGGTCAAAACCTCATTGCCTTATTTGTTTTTTCTTGTTGATCATTTTATTGACCGATAATACAATTATGAAAATCGCGGAATTTCTTAAATGAGAGGAAGCCGGTTTTCGACCGGACAACATTATTCCGACACTATTCTGAATCAGGAAGGAGACAAAAATGAAGAAGATGATGTTGGTTGTGTTGGCGGTGGTCGCCAGCGGAAGTGTGTGGGCGGCGGAAGACAAGCTGGGCGTGGATGTGGATCTGACCTGGCTTAGCAAAACCATATGGCGCGGTATAGATGTCGGTGACAACAAGGCCGCATTCATGCCATCTGCCACCTTTGACCTATGGGGGACGGGATTTAGCACATCGATTTTGGGCTGGTGGTCTGGCGCTGAATCGAACGGTAGCTTGGTCAATGGCGGTGGACTCCCGACTGAAAAGTATGTGTATATGCTTACCTATGCCAATAGCTTCAACAAAGGCGATGCGGCCCAGGTGGACTATAATTTGACCTACTCCTACAACGATTACTACACTAATCCCTCCTGGTACAATGATTACCAGGATCTGGCCCTGACGGTCTCATTGCCCAAGATGTGCCCCGCCGGTTTTGTGCCTCGCTACACGGTTGCGTATAGTTGGTCCGGTCGTCCGGGCCCGACCCCCGGCTTTCTGGGAGGAACCGAATTGAGCGATGCGGCTGGTTTTTTCCACATGATTGGCCTGGATTACAATTTCAAACTTTGCGATCAGCCGTTTACTCTCAGCGCCGATGCGGTCTATAATGATGGAGCATTCGCGATATATGGTCCCGTTTCCGACCACGATTGGTCGCATATCACATGGGGTCTGCGGACGGCGTTTAAGGTCTGGAATGGAATGCTTATCCCGGGAATCTACTATCAAACCTCGATGGATGATTCCGTGAACGAAAACGACGAATTTTATACCGCCATCTCATATAAGATCAGTTTCTGATCCCGCTGTTTTACGAATCCCCGGGACCGTGATCCGAACCATGATTGGCCCGACAATGATCGGGCCTTTCGTTTGCGCATCGGGATGGGATCCGAGGAAAACGATCTTGACGGAATGGGGCCGAATCTGATAGAGTACTTCCGGAAGTTGAGGACGATTCCGGGAATCCCGACAAGAGGATCCGTTATCTTTCCGGTTGGGATGAATGACATGCGGTCAAGCCCGCGGTTCTGGAAGGCAGACAGGAGAGACCATGATCTGGCGAGAAGACATCGAGACAATGCCGCTGGAAAACCTGAAGAATATTCAGTCTGAGCGGCTCAAGAAACTGGCCCAGTATGTTTATGAGCGGTGTCCGGTCTATAAGAGAAAGTTCGACGCTGCCGGCGTTCATCCCCGGGACATCCGGGGGATCGAGGACATCGCCAAGCTGCCGTTTACCACCAAGATCGACATGCGGGACAACTACCCCTTCGGCCTGTTTAGCGTACCACGAGGCGAGGTCCAGGAAATTCACATTTCCAGCGGTACCACGGGAAATCCAACGCTGGTGGGCTATACCCGGGATGATCTGAAACTGTGGGGCGAAGTGATGGCCCGGGCCTTCTGTTGCGCCGGAGCAAAGCCGGATGACACCATCCAGATCGCCTACGGGTACGGCCTCTTTACCGGCGGTCTGGGGGCGCATTATGGATCGCTGGAGATGGGACTGACCATTCTGCCGATGTCCGCGGGGCAGACGCCGAGACAACTGAAGGTCATGACGGATTTCCAGCCGCGGATCATTGCCTGCACCCCCAGCTATGTACTCTATATGCTGGAAGAGGCCAAAGAACTGGGTTACGATCCTCATAAGGCCTCATGGAAGATCGGAGTGTTCGGCGCCGAGCCGTGGAGCGAGGCGATGCGCAAAGAAATCGAGGATGGCTGGGGCATGCTGGCCACGGATATCTACGGCTTGTCGGATATCATCGGCCCGGGGGTTTCGCAGGAGTGCCATCACAAAAAGGGATTACATGTATTCTCGGATGTATTTTATCCTGAAATCATCGATCCTGATACCGGCCAGCCGGTACCCGACGGCCAGAAGGGCGAGTTGGTGATTACCACGCTGACCAAACAGGCGATTCCCCTGATTCGTTATCGCACGCGGGATATTGTGTCGATGACCCGGCAACCCTGCGCTTGTGGACGGACCAGCCCCCGGACCAGCAAAATCAGCGGCCGGACCGACGATATGATCGTGGTCCGCGGGATCAATGTCTTCCCGTCCCAAATCGAGGAAGTACTCTTGGGGATCGAAGGCACGCATCCGCAATATCAACTCATTGTCGATCGCCAAGCCCATCAGCTCGACACCGTTGAGGTACAGGTTGAGGTTGATGAGAAACTCTTCCACGACGAGATTAAACAGATGCATCAGCTCGAACACGAGATCAAAAAGAAGATCGAGGCCGTTTTGTCGGTAGGGGTCAGCGTCAAGCTGGTCGAACCGAAAACGATTGAACGAAGCATCGGCAAGGCCAAGCGGGTGATCGACAAACGGAAACTCTAAGAGAGAATGGATGCAGGGCAGGCACGACGACGGAAAGGATGAGCCATGAAGATCACGCAGATATCGGTATTTTTGGAGAATCGCAAGGGTCGGCTGTTCGAGGTCTGTTCGTTGTTGGGCCAAAACAGCATCAACATCCGGGCGCTGACGATCGCGGAGACCGAGACTTTCGGCGTTCTGCGAATTGTGGTTGATAAGCCGGAGGCGGCGACGGAAGTCTTCAAAAAGCACCAGATCACCGCGAATCTGACCTCGGTGGTGGCCGTGGAAGTGGACGACCGGCCGGGCGGACTGGCGGCTGTTCTGAAAACGTTGTCCGATCACGATCTGAATGTGGAATACATGTACGGGTTTGTCGAAAAAGCGACCGAACGGGCCATGCTGGTCTTTCGGTTCGAGGATCCTGATCGGGCCACGAAGGTTCTGTCCGCTGCGGGCGTTCGGGTGGTTACCGAGTCGGACATTCGGGGTTTGTAGAGATCGTTGATGGGGATTACGCGCGGGTCGGTACGGCCGTGCCATAAGGAAGGTTCCCATGCAAGTGAACTATTGGAACAAGGCAATCGAAACAATCGATCGCCAGGCATTGCGGGACATGCAGCTCCGGCAACTGCGACACACGATCGATCAGGCCGTCAAGACGCATTTCTATCAGCGGCGGCTGGGCAAGGTGGGGATCCAGAGCGGAAACGATGTCGGTTCGCTGGACGATTTACAGAAGATTCCGTTCACGACCAAGGACGACCTGCGGCAGAATTTTCCGCGGGGCCTCTTGGCCGTCGATCCGGAGCAGGTGGTACGGATGCATTCGTCCAGCGGAACGACGGGGATCCCGACGGTGATTTACCTGACGCAGGAGGACCTGGACCAGTGGACAGAACTGGTGGCACGGAGCGTTGTCGCCACCGGCTGCACGAAACAGGATGTCTTTCAGAACATGATGAGTTACGGCCTGTTTACCGGAGGGCTGGGTTTGCATTACGGCGCCGAGAAGGTGGGAATGATGGTCATCCCCATCGGCGGCGGCAATACCCAGCGGCAGGTACAGGTCATGCGGGATTTTAAGACGACGGCGGTACACATTACGCCGAGTTATCTTCTGCATATCCATTCGCGTCTGGAGGAGTTCAAAGTTACACCGAAGGATCTGTTCCTTCGCAAGGCCTTTCTCGGTGCCGAGCCGTATTCGGAAAACACCCGTTGCAAGTTGCAGGACCTGTACGGCATTGACGCATACAACTCGTATGGCCTCAGCGAAATGAACGGTCCGGGCGTGGCCTTTGAGTGCGTTTACAAACAGGATATGCACATCTGGGAGGACATGTATCTGGTCGAGATCATCGACCCGGCGACCGGGACTCCGTTGCCCGACGGCGAAAAGGGCGAGCTGGTCCTGACGATCCTTCGGCGCGACGCGATGCCCCTGTTGCGGTATCGCACGCGCGACCTGGCGTTTCTGCATCAAGATCCGTGCCCGTGCGGACGAACGCACCGACGACTATCGCGGATTCTCGGCCGCACCGACGACATGCTGATCATCAACGGCGTCAATGTCTTCCCGTCGCAGATCGAAGAGGTGATCATGGGCGTTCCGGATGTCGGAACCAACTACATGATCCGGCTCGACAAGCACGAATCCCTGGACCGGTTGACTATCCAGGTGGAAATCTATTCGAAGATGTTCACCGGCGACGCTTCGGAGATCGATGCGCTGAAGAACCGCATCAAGGAACGACTCAAGGCCTCCATCACGATCAACCCGCAGGTGGAAATCCACGAACCGGGCTCGTTACCGGTCTTCGAGGGTAAGGCCAGGCGGGTGATCGACAATCGGGAAAAACTGTGAAGACCAAACTTCCGACGGGTCCACTTTCCGTCGGATCGGGAGAGGAATCTATGGCAAAGCAATTGACCGTCTTTCTGGAAAACCGCCCCGGACGGATTAAATCGGTATCGGATATTCTGTTAGAGAATAACCTGAATATCTGGGCCTTTTCGATCCAGGATCGCGGAGAGTTCGGTCTGATGAAAGTGATTGTCGATAAGCCCAAGCAAGCGCACCTGGCGCTGGTCGAAAAGGGCTTTGCCTGCGCGATCAAAGAGGTCTTCGCGATCTGTGCCAAGGACAAGCCCGGCAATCTCGAAAAACTCACGACGCTATTGCTGCAAAACGAAGTCAACATCGCCGATGCCTACGGTTTCGTGTCGCCAAACGACCGGCAGGGCATGTGCTTTTTGGAGATCAAAAATCCACAGAAAGTGGATATCGCCAGGGTGATGGCAACGGCGGGCTTTGAGATCCTCGACGACGAGAAACTTTACGAACTATAGAAAAAGGTGTCAGGAACCTTTTCCGGGGTGACGCGATGGAAATTTGGCCGGCGATTGATTTGCGGGGCGGGCAGTGTGTGCGGCTTCTTCAGGGCCAGTACGATCGGCAGATAACCTATGGGCATCATCCCGCGATGCAGGCCAAATCCTTTGAGGATTGCGGAGCCAGACACCTGCATGTGGTCGATCTGGACGGGGCCAAGAGCGGGCAATCCGAGAACCTGGAGGCCATTTTGGAGATCCGCGCGGCTGTTAAGATGCAGATCGAGGTCGGCGGGGGAGTCCGCGACGAGGCGGGGATTTGTCGGATGCTGGATCTGGGCGTCGATCGTGTGATCCTGGGAACCAGTGCTATCCGGCGATTCGAGTGGTTCGGCCAGATGGCCGTCCGCTATCCGGGCAAGCTTGTACTGGGCCTGGATGCTCGGGGGACTCATGTGGCCGAAGAGGGCTGGACGCAGGAAAGCGCCCAGACGGTCCTGGATCTGGCGATCCGTGCGGCCAAGCTGCCGATCGCCGCGATCGTCTATACCGATATCACCAAAGACGGTATGATGGCCGGGCCCAATTTCGACCGCACGGGCGATCTGGCTGCCTCGGTGAAGGTCCCCGTCATTGCTTCCGGCGGCGTCACTACTGTCGAGGACATCCGTAAGCTGGTCCCCCTCGGCGTTGCCGGCGCCATCATCGGCCGGGCGCTCTATGAGGGGAAGATCCAACTGGCCGACGCCCTCGCCGCGGCGAATTAAACCGCCGATATCAGGTCGGGCAGGATGCTTTGAGGCTGTGTAATTGCCCCAATGTTTCAGAATTATTCCAAATCGCCCGCTGCTGTGCGCATCAATCTGATCCACCTCTCCAGCAAAGCCTCGAACACTGACCAGACATAATTGCCATCCTCGTGCTCGCAGATAACCGGCGGAAACCAATCATCAAACCGACCCATACCGCCGAAATGCATCTCGCGAAAATGTTTGACTGCGGCTTTAAAATCATCCGACTCCAACGCTGCTATACAGCCTGTAAGATGCTCAAGGCCACCTTCTGAATATCCGTGGTCACGGCAAAATTTCAAAAGGGCATGACTCGCACGTAAAAGCCCAGCATGACTGACATTATGATAGCATCGATGCTCGTATGTATATCTCTTAAAGAAAGATTCTATCGAATGTATAAAACGGAACATACAGACTCCCTCTTTCTGTATAAGAAGTTGTCGTCTCTTCCATCATCTCATGTCATATTATGATACCAAGAATATATCAAGGCATCAAGTCTCTTTTATTTGGATTATCCTCTTTTTCCGCCTTCCGCGTTTTCTTCTTTGGAGATCATTCCGGGCGAAAGGATTTACACTCCAGTTCTGCGATGCATTTATAGTGGCGGCTGTTACCCGTGAGGAGGGGCAGGTTATTTTCCACGGCGGTCGCGGAGTTACCGAGTGCCCTATAAGGGGTGGTCCGAAGGGCTGGATTCCTCCCCCGGCGAAGTGATCGGCTTTAAGTCTCTGGGTTCATTGGACTTCAACCAGTCGAGCGAGAATCGATCAAAGACAATTGTTTCGTAGGGATCGCGTTGCCCTTTTTCGTATAAACAACCTATCGTTCCATCGGGCAGAATGGCCAGGCAGGAGTAGGCCGAAGGGCCGGCATGGAGAACACTGGAGACCGGCCAGGTTTGACCGTCATCATAACTGAGCCGCACCGACATGTTCACACGGGCGTCGGTACTGGCGGGATTCGAAAAAAGCAGAGTCGATTTCGTGCCGGCGTTCGATGGTTCGGAAAACCGACGAATACTGGCCTGGCAAATCGGCTCAATCAACGCCGGATCATGGCGAATATCAGACCAGTCCATTCCTCCGTTGTCGCTGAAACTGACGGCACGGTTCTTCTTGCTGCGGTCGTAATTCCTCATGTTCAGCATCAACCGGCCGCCCGGTAGCTCGACGACTTCGCACTCGTTGACCTGATCCTGCGGGGTCGATCCGCCAAATTTCCAGGTTTTCCCATGATCCTCCGAAAAGAGGATATGTGAATAGTATTTCTTCGTTTCTTTCTCAATGTGGTCGCAGGGAATCAACATCCTCCCCTTGAATTGACCGCTTGAAATCTGAATTCCGGCCCCCGGACCGGTGGCATACCAGCTCCAGGAGGACATTTTGACATCGCGGGTAATCTCCATCGGAATGGTCCAGGTCAAGCCGTCATCCTCGCTGCGGGAGATCCAGACGGTTCGAGATCCCTGACTGCTGCCATTGATGATCATTGTTTCGCGGTCTTTTCCGAGATTGTGTGTCATCAGCAACCAGAGGGTTCCCGTTTGTTGATCGACCACCGGACAGGGATTGCCGCAGGTATTGTCCCCATCGGACCAGATCACGTTCGCCGGGCTCCAGGTCTTGCCCATGTCTCGACTTGTGCGCACGAGCAAATCGATATTGCCGGCGTCGCTACGGTTTTCACGACCTTCGCAAAACGCCACCAAAGTGCCTTTCGTCGTGACAACCAGAGCAGGAATACGGTATGTGTGATACCGTTCCTTACCGCTTTCGAAAACGATTGTGGTTTCTTTTTCGAAGACCCGGTTTCCAACGGAAATCCCCGTAATGGCCGACACGAAGAATACGAACAATACTGTGTTGTGAAGATCCATCCTTTTCATTTCAATCCTGTATAGGAGCTTGAGCGGAGCGATTCCAGCATTTCGGCTTCCCTGTATTCTCCGGGAAGGATCGTTCCAACCGACAAGCTACGGGATCACGAGGGTTTTCGTGCCCTCGGATTTTTTGAGTTCAACGAGTTGTTCTTTGTCGCCGACCTTGACGCGGTATTGGCCGTAGAAGGCCTTCAGATTGCACCGGCCCTGAGTGTCGGTTTGGCCCTGCCATTTGGTCCACCATTGACTGAAGACCAGATCCCGATAGGCACTGGCGGCGGGAGTGGGTGTCCAATCCCGCTTATAGAGAGACGAAACCTGGATCCAGTTGGCCCCTTCCCAGAATCCCCACATCAGGATGCCCTCGACCTGCGGGTGAGCAAAGCAGATGCGGTAGTATTCCCGAAGATTCGCGGCCTTGACCTCTTCTTCGACCTCGGTGAGTTTGAGGTTTCGGTCATTGTAGAACTTGGATCGCTGGCCGGGCATATTGAACTCGGTAACGCGGATCGGCAGCTTGAACTCGGCGAGTGTATCCAGTGCATTGCACAGGGCCTTGGGGTCGAAGGTGTCGCCGTGAAGATGACCCTGGACACCAATCCCGCCGATCGGCACACCCTGATCAAGCAGCGAGCGGATGTGCTTGCAATATTCATCGAGCCGATTGCCGGTGAGGATGTCGTAATCGTTCAGATACAAAACGGCGTCGGGGTCGCCCTGTCGAACCCAGTCGGCCATCTGTTTGGTAATGCCCGGGCCGAGCCGATCTGCATAGAGGTTCCCATGGATCATTTCGTTGTTGAGGTCGTATTCGGCGAAGCGGCCTTTGTAACGGGAACCGATATCCATCGCGCGGGCTTTGAGGGTTTCTCGCAACTCGTCATCAGAAAGTTCCTTGATCCAGTTCTGGACGAACTTCGGAATTCCCCAGAAGATA
>JAAYVQ010000002.1 GCA_012517095.1 Phycisphaerae bacterium
ACGCAGGTGTCGGATTCGGAGGTTGACAGGGTGGAGCGATTGTTGAATAATCGACCCCGGAAGTGCTTGGGCTATCGGACCCCGGCCGAGGTGTTCTGGGCCAACCCGAAGTGTTGCGCTTCAGATTGAAATTGGCGACATCATTGAATGATTGGCGGTGAAATATACGCCGCTTTCAATAAACCTCGGCGAGGCTACATGGGATTCCGTTTTCCCCCCCAGACGGTACCCATTACCTCGCCAATTTTATTCCCCAAGACCGTTGATTTCTAACTCTATCTGAATATCTGAACCCATCTGAACATCCTCGGTCGGCGTCTTCTCGGCTCCGAGCGGCTTCGGCCGAACGATCGCAAAAAATACAGCCAGGCGGCTGGGCCGTTGGGTTGTGTTTTGTACGTTGGACAGGCCGGCGAGAGACTCCGATCGACCTCTGGAAGGCCCGGAACATTCCGAAAATGGAAAAACGAGAACAAATTCAGGAAGAAGGTTTGCATGTTTGAAATCTGTAAAACAACTTGTTAAGGAACCGCCATTCGGGACATTCACCGGTTTTCTGGATTCCGGCCTGCGCTGGAATGATAATCAACATGCACAGGTGCAGGGTCAGGCGGTTGGTGTCTCATGTTCTCTCCAGTAAATTTTCAAGCTCCGAAAGCGAACCCTCGCAGCGGCCGGGACCTGTAATAGAATCAGGCCCGCGTCGAGAATATCGAGGCAAGCACCGAAGGCGTTGACGACGGAGATAAACGCTACCCAGCCAGAGGCGACCTGTGCGACAGCAGCCACAAGCAGGGGGACAAAGCTGATGACAACCAGAGGCGTGAAGTAGATGGCGACCAGGCGGTTGCGTGTCATCTCTCCGGCGTAGTGGGCGTAAATCCCCGTCGTAGGTCCCCCGGCCCCCACAATCGACTGCGGGGATCGTCCTGACATCGGGTGGACCAGCACATGGATCAACTCGTGGACGACGACCATACCCGCAAACGAAAGCAGCATGCCGCGCAAGGACAGGGCGGTCATATCGTGCAGGTGTAAGGGTGTCATGGCCAGCCAAAGACCAGCGACCGCCACCGCAGAGACAATCCCGATCGGAATCGCGGCGAAAAGAGCCATCCAAGGCGACGGCTGCCTCAGGGGTTTCCACGACGCGTCCGGCGTAATGTCAGACGAAATGGGTATCGCTCCAAAATGAAAACGCATATGCAGGCGTCTCCTATACAATAGGTGACTGTGGGGCTGTTGAAAAGCTTCACTGTCCCCGGTTTTTCAATTTATCAATATTACCTCTCCTTTGGTTGGATAGATGGCGTTGGCAAAAGGTCGAGGAAATACGCCGCATCACAGCGTGCCGAGAGGTGTTCCGGCGTATAACGGCGAAAACCGTAGCGCTCATACAAGGCAATTGCCTCGCGCAGCACCGACGCGGTCTCCAGCACCACACGGGCAAATCCCAATTCCCGGGCACGCCCCAGAGCGTGTTCCAGCATCTGTCGGCCGAAGCCAAGCCCACGGGCCGGTGCGGCCAGATACATCTTACGCAACTCGCAGATGGTGGGGGAAATCACAAACAGACCAACAGAACCAACCACCCGCCCCGTTTCGTCAACGAGAACATCGAACATACCGCCGCGCGTCAGGTAGGAAAGCTCAATGTCCTGAAGGTCACAGTCGGTAGTGCTTGGATCGGGCTTGAGGCCGTACTCTGCTAGCACGCCGAAAACCATGTCTTCAACGGCCTTTCGGTCCCGGTTGGTCGCGGGTCGTAATTTCAGATACATGCGATTGCCTGTTCCACGAGGTCTTCAATGACCGATCTACATTGAATTATAGCAAGTCCGGATTTCAATTTATCCTGCGTAATCTATCAGACACCCGAACCCTATAAAACCGAAAACGCCCGGTTTTCCCGCCGATCTGAATCCTGTTTCCGAACACCTTCTTCCGCGCTCTTTGACTTTCAATCAATATAAACTCAATTTGATCAAAACACTCTGACCTTCGAACAAAATGCGCTTTCACGATCTTGCTATTTTGGGGTGTCTCGAAAATTGTCAAACCGTTATCCGAACGACACTTACCATTTTGGCCCCCAATAAATTTCGTACCAAACGCGCGCGTTATCGGGTAAGGGTGGAGGGACAAGTTGGTTTCGCCCCCCTTGTACACACCCGTCGGCCAAGGGGGGCTTTTTCAGTATTCAACCGGCCGCATCCCGCGTATGATAGTGCCGTTGCGGGGGGCAATCAACAATGAAGGAAAGGGATTGCGATGAAACGGATGGCGGTAGTGATTCTGGTAGTCGGAGCAGGTCTATCGTGGGCGGCTGAACCGGCCTGGCAAGGGCCCAGCGCCGACCTTTCGCGGTGGCCCTTGAAGGTGTCGGAGAACAAGCGGTTTCTGGTCTTCCATGATGGCACTCCATTTTATTGGCAGGGCGATACAGCCTGGGAACTGTTTCACCGGCTGGGTCGCGAGGATGCGGAAAAATATTTAGAGACTCGGCGACAGCAGGGTTTCACCGTCGTTCAGGCGGTCGTATTGGCGGAGATCGACGGACTCAATACTCCCAATGCCAATGGCGACAAACCCCTGATCGATAACGATCCGACCAAACCCAACGAAGCGTATTTCAAGCATGTCGATTTCATCGTCAAGCTGGCCGAGAACAAGGGGATCGTCATCGGGATGTTGCCGACCTGGGGCGATAAGTGGAACAAGAAGAGGGGAACAGGTCCGGAAGGATTCACAACAACCAGCGCCGAGACCTATGGTAAGTGGCTTGGCCAACGGTATAAGGAGGCCAAGATTATCTGGATCCTCGGCGGCGACCGTCCGATCGAAAATGACGGTCACAAGGAAATCATCCGTGCGATGGCCAGGGGACTCAAGGCCGGAGACGATGGACGGCATCTGATTACCTTCCATCCGCCGGGAGGCGCCGGCTCGGCACAATGGTTGCACGACGAACCCTGGCTGGATTTCAACATGCGGCAGAATGGCCATGTGGCCGAATACACCGGCCGATACGACAAGACGCTGGACGACTACAATCGCACGCCGTCCAAACCCGTGCTCGACGGCGAGCCGATCTACGAAGATCATCCGGTCTCGTTTGATGCGAGCAAGCTGGGTCACTCGATCGCGGCCGATGTTCGCCGTCCGCTGTATTGGGATCTCTTTAATGGGGCCTTCGGCCACACTTACGGTCATCACAGTGTCTGGCAGATGTGGACGCCGAAGCGCGACCCGATTAACAATCCGTTAATGCCGTGGACCGAGGCGATTCTGCAGCCGGGCGCGCGGCAGATGCAATTTGGCCGGCGACTGATGGAGTCGCGGCCATTCCTGACGCGGATACCGGACAGCACAATCATCGTGACCGATCGCGTGCCCACCAGCGTGCCGGGGACGGGTCGGTATCATTTTGCGGCGACGCGCGACAGCGCCGGCAGCTATGCGATGGTCTATGTGCCCATCGGCCGAAGCTTTTCCGTTCGCATGGATGTGATCGCCGGTCCGCAGGTCAAAGCGTGGTGGTACAATCCGCGAAACGGCGAGGCCGCGGAGATCGGGATATTTTCGAATACCGGCACGAAACAATTCCTGCCGCCCGATCCCGGCGAACACCTGGACTGGATCCTGGTCCTCGATGACGCGGCGAAAAACTTCAAAGTGCCCGGGCAATAACAAGCCGGGGTTTGGCGTTCTTGATAGAGTCTGTACGGGCCGCAAGGCGATTTCCGGCCCCGATGAAGCCGTTCATTTAAGAGGAGTCCAATATGGATAAGCCCGCAACACGACGATCGTTTCTACAAACCCTCGGCCTCAGCGCCGCCGCTGTTGGACTAACGGCAGTCGGCCAGGCACAGGAAAAGGTCATCCAGGGATTTGAGAAAGTCCCGATCAATCCCGACGCATCCAAAGGGTGGAAGTCGGTGTCCGACCGCCGACTTCGCGTGGGAATCGCCGGCTACGGCGTCTGCCAGTTCGGCGCGGCGTTCAGTTTTCAGGACCACCCGAATGTCGAGATCGTGGCCGTCAGCGATCTGATCCCGGATCGATGTGCCGGCTTGGCCAAAGCGTGCCGATGCGAGAAGACCTATCCATCGCTCGAAGAGATGGTCAAGGACGACAAGATCGAAGCGATCTTTGTGGCGACAGACGCCCCGAGTCATGCGCAACATTGTATCGAGGTCCTCAAGCACGGAAAACATGTGGCCACGGCGGTGCCGGCGGTTTTCGGATCGCTGGAGGATGCCGAGCGAGTTTTCGAGGCCGTCAAAAAAAGCGGCCTGACCTACATGATGTTCGAGACTTCGTGTTATCATGAAGACCTGCACGCGATGCACGAGATCTACAAGGCGGGAGGTTTCGGCAAACTTGTGTATGCGGAAGGCGAGTATTACCACTACATGGAAGAGCCGATTCCGTCATACAAGGATTGGCGCGTGGGGCTTCCGCCGCAATGGTATCCGACGCACTCCAACGCCTATTATGTTGGCGTGACGGAAGGCAGTTTTACCGAGGTGTCATGTATGGGCATGCCGAGCACGATTGTCCATCTGCAGCCGCCGAACAATCGATACAAAAATCCTTTCGGTACCGAGATCGCCTTGTTCCGCACCAGCGAAGGCGGATCCTCACGAATGGCGGTCAGTTGGGACACACCCGGCGACGGAGGCGAAAAGGGGCGGATTCGCGGCCAGCGGGGATCGTTTTACGGAAAATACGAAGGGCTTGAGAATAAACTGCCGAACACCCAGCGCCCACCGCTACCGCCGACGGTGGATGCAGGAGGACATGGTGGTTCGCACGGCTTTTTGATGAACGAATTTGTCACGGCAATCCTGCAGAAACGCCGACCGCGGGTGGATGTGTCGATGGCGCTAAATATGACTGTTGCCGGCATCGTGGCGCATCAGTCAGCCCTCAAGGACGGCGAACTATTGAAGATCCCACAATACAAGCCGATTTCTTAGAATAGGAAAAGGCGTCCGTCATGCGAGGGTTGAGAGATTGGCTTGGGCTTTGCGGGTGTTTATTCCTGGCCGGGATCGTTTTCGCACAACCGAATTGGCCGGTCGCACCTCCCGAGAGCCAGGGTTTGTCGTCCGAGAAGTTGACGGTACTTCAAGACGCCCTTGCCGAGCGAGGGACGAAAGCGTTTTTGGTCATTCGGAATGACCGGATTGTATTGGAATGGTATGCATCGGATTCCGGACCCGACAGCAAACACGGCACGGCGTCCATGGCCAAGGCCTTGGTCGGAGGCGTATCGACGGCCCTTGCAATCCATGACGGTTTGCTTTCACTGGACGATACGGCGGCTCGGTTCATTCCGCAATGGCGGAATGATCCGCGCAAGTCTCTGATCACGGTTCGGCAACTGGGGTCGCACACTTCGGGGCTGGCGGATGCTGAGGCCGACAATCTGCCGCACGAAAAACTGACCGGTTGGCCGGGGAATTTCTGGAAACGGCTGCCGGTTCCGAATGACCCATTCACCATTTCGCGTGATATTACGCCGGTTATTTTCGTTCCCGGAGAAAATTTTCAGTACAGCAATCCCGGGATCGGAATGTTGACCTATGTGGTGACGGCTGCATTACGACAGGGGCCCCACAAGGATGTTCGTACGCTGTTGCGTGACCGCATTATGCGGCCGATCGGCATCCGCGACCAGGACTGGTCGATTGGTTACGGACAGACTTTCATCGTGGACGGGTTGCCGCTGATCGGCTCCTGGGGTGGAGGAAGTTACACGGCCCGAGCCACCGCACGGGTCGGACAGTTGATGCTGAATGAGGGCGTTTGGGAGGGCCGTCGATTGCTCAGCGCCGAATCCGTTCACGCGGTCACTCAAGACGCGGGCACTCCTCACAACGGTGGTATCGGCTGGTGGAGCAACAACGACGGCACAATGGTCAAACTCCCGCGCGACGCCTATTGGGGCGCCGGAGCGGGTCATCAGGTTGTCCTGGTCGTGCCGAGCTTAAATCTGATCGTCGTGCGCAACGGTCAGGCGCTGGGGACGGACTTTGATTCCGCGCTGGAGCAGCGTTTGTTCAATCCTCTAATGGAGTGCCTTACTGAGGCAACGGCAGCGCAGATAAAAGCGCCGTATCCTCCCAGTCCTGTCATCCGGCGAATTCACTGGGCTCCCAGGGAAACGATCCTTCGGTTTGCCCGAGGGTGTGACAACTGGCCGATGACCTGGGCCGATGATGATGCGATGTACGGGGCTTACGGCGATGGGAACGGCTTTGAGCCGCAATTGGCGGAAAAACTCAGCGTAGGGCTGGCCCGTGTGACCGGCACTCCGCCGGATATTCGAGGGGAAAATCTGCGAGCTCCAACGCTGGAGGCCGTCGGCAACGATAAGCTCGGCAGGAAGGCCAGCGGCCTGCTATGTGTGGACGATGTGCTGTATCTATGGGCTCGTAATGTCGGTAACGCTCAACTGGCCTGGTCGGGCGACCACGGAAAGACCTGGACCTGGAGCGACTGGAAGTTTGTCGACGGTTTCGGTTGTCCGACCTTTCTGGATTTTGGAAAAAATTATGCCGGGGCCCGGGATGATTATGTCTATGTGTATTCACCCGACTCGGACAGCGCCTACGATCCGGCCGACCGCATGACCTTGGCGCGAGTACCGAAGAATCGAATCCGGGAACGGGCCGCGTATGAATTTTTCCTGCACCTTGATCCACAGGGTCAACCGGAATGGACGAGAAACCTGGACAAAAGAGGCACAGTCTTTGTCCACCCTGGAAACTGTTATCGTTCCGGTATCACCTATCATGTTGCGTTTCGACGATATCTGTGGGTTCAGATCCTGCCGACGAGCCGACATCCTCAGGGGCCGCGATTCCAGGGCGGCTTCGGGATCTATGATGCCCCCGAGCCCTGGGGGCCGTGGACGACGGTTTTTTTCACCGAGAACTGGGATGTCGGTCCCGGCGAAACGGCGAGTTTTCCCTCCAAATGGATAAGTGACGACGGCCGGACGCTATATTTGGTATTCTCCGGCGACGATTGTTTTTCTGTGCGACAGGCCGCGCTGGAACTGGCCGGCCGAGAAAAAAAGGATAAGGAGTTGCGATGAAATTTCTCATAATGATCGGAGTGATGATTCAGGCATGGTTGTGTTCGCCGGTTTGTGCCGCTGGTATGTCTGCCCCCTCTCCGGGACAATCCGATTCCAAACCCCGTCTGGTTTCGCAGGGCCTGGCTGGATATGTCAGCATGGATGTACCGGCGCCGCCGGAAGAGTACGGTTATGGCGTGAGTCTCTACTCGACGGCCTGGCCGCTGGTGGAAAAACCGCTGCGCGATTTTCAGATTGGTCTGGCGTCGATCTGGATCGTGCCGGAGAATCGGAAAGTAGATTATCCGTTGTTGCCGACGGGAACCGTGGCCCGCGACAACTGGCCCGAGCGCGGTCCGAGTTATCGCGATGTGTTTCAGACGATCGAGGGGGGGCTGGGCTTCTGGGCCAGCACGCGGTTTGGATCGACGACGGCCAAATTCCGCATGAACGGGACCGCGAATGGTTACAACCATGAGATCTCTTCGCCCGGTTGGGGATTTGGTGACACCACGGCCCTGAAGCCCGACGAGATGGGGATTGCACAATTGAGCCCGTGGTTGCTGGTGCCGCCGGATGGGTTGACCTTTCGCGACGGAACCTGCGGGGAGATGTTCGGCTATGCCTGGATGGTGTTACCGCTGACCGAAGCCAAAAGCACGACGGCCGGATTGCCCGTTTCCACAGGCAATCAGTCGTGGACGATGTTCATCAATGCCGCCAATTTCAAGGGACCGGTGGCTTTCTATACGCCCGTGACCTGGAGCCGAATCTCGCGGCGGCATCCGCCCGCGGTGGGGCGTGGTCTCGATGCCCGCCCCGGCTTGGTTACCGGCGGAGCTATCGAGGTCAATACCGTCCCGCGTCTGGTCGGTCGGGATTCTATGGGAACAGTTTTTACCCGTATTCCGCGGCTGCAGTTTCCAGCCGACGAAGAAGGTCGCACGATCCTGATCCATAACCTGACGCATTATTCGAAAGACGCATTGTATCGGTCGGTCGAGGCCTGGCTTGCCGGATCCGATCCGGCGAACGGAAAGTTCGACGAAAGGGCATCAATCACTCCGCCGTGCAAAGCCCGGCCACTGTCACTTCGGCAGGGTCAGGAGAATTTACCGATACGGGGTTGTGAAAACTGGGTCCAAACGGCCAGTTTCGATCAGACGACTTTTGGCCTGCAATGGAAGCCATCGGTGTTGGAACCGTGGTCCGGCTCGATGCGGCGAGGCGCGTTCCCGGAGTATTGCCGAGAGGAAGGCAAGGAAATGCGAGCAATTACCGCCGATCAGGTCCCGGCCGAAACGGGACTGAAACAAGCAAGTTTCCGTCCTGCCCAGACGAATCAATCCTATACCTCTCCGGAAGGGGGCGAAACATGCTGGTCAAAACCAGGGCCAAAGGCCGGCCCGTTCCAAGCCAAACTTGCCGACAGCAGCGTGGTGACCTATTGGTGGTATCGGTTTATCGATCAGCCGTCGCTTCAGGATGCCGATTTGAGCGAGGACGAAAAGGATCGGCTACAGGCCGTCGTTGAGAAGATTCACAGGCACTGGACAATGGATAAAGAATACATGCCGCCGCCGAAGACGGGGACGCTGGCCTCTCTCGATTCGGCTTTGATTGTTGTGCCGCCGAAAGGGCTTGAAGTCGGGTATGTTCCGATCGTGACTCGGCAATCGGACAAATGAGTCCGGCCGGAAAATATTGATCCGGGAGATGATGATGTTGAATCACTTGATGTTTGTTGTCGTATTGCTGTTTGCTGCCACTACGACCGCGCAGATGCCGGATCCGCCGGGGCAGGTCAAGGCGGGTCAAACGCCGGTCCATGAGGCGTATCTGTTTGCCCACATGATGGCCGGGGACTACTGGCGGCTGTATTATAGCGTCAGCGTTGACGGTCTGCATTGGGAATTACTTAACGGAGGAAA
>JAAYVQ010000095.1 GCA_012517095.1 Phycisphaerae bacterium
CTTGATCTCGGCTTTCCATTCCGCAAACAAGGCCTCCGAGACGCTCTCCACGGAGCGGATCCGTTTTCGAACCTCGTGGGCCTTCGACTCGCTCTTTTGCAGGGTATTGTTCAGTTGATTGTATTGTTTCTCCAGATCCCCACCCTGAAAGTTGACCACGCTTTTGAACTGCTCCATCGCAGTTAGGAACTGTTGCTTGGTTTCATTCTGGGTATCGCGGGCCTCTTTGACGCGATCCACCATGATATCCCGCTTGTGAACTCCCAGACTTTCCATCGTTCCGTAATACATAGAACTGCAGCCGATCATCGCGAAAACTGCGGCGGATATAAGAAACGCTCGAATCTTCATGTGTAACTCCTCGATTTCCTGACAATCAGTCGATTCATTCGCCGACACACAGCGCCGCCCATCTTACTTCAGTCTGACATCATCCGTCAAGAATGAAGCGTAACGGATACGCGGAGGGATTCGATTCGTTTCGGGTTTCTACAACTTGTTGGCCAGGATGCCCGCAAGCCCCCCCAGCGAGGTTTCGCGGTATTTCCGCTGAAGATCCCGGCCCGTTTCATTCATCACGCTGACAACATCGTCAAAACTGACGATATGACGGCCGTCCGTCGATACCGCATAGCTGGCGCATTCCAGCGCCCGCATGGACGCGAATGCGTTCCGCTCAATGCAGGGAATCTGAACGAATCCTTTTACCGGATCGCAGGTCAGGCCGAGAAAATGCTCCAATCCCATCTCCGCGGCATATTCGATTTGTTCGTTAGTCCCGCCCAGAAGATAAGCGGTCGCCGCCGACGCCATCGCGCAAGCCGTCCCGATCTCGCCCTGGCATCCCACTTCGGCCCCGCTGATTGAGGCGCGGGACGCCACGGATACTCCGAACAAACCGCCGACGGCCAGCGCCTTCCAGATATCCGCATCCGCCATGTGACAATCTTGATACAGAAAATACAAGATTCCCGGCAGGACCCCGCAGGAACCGCAGGTCGGCGCCGTCACAATCTGTCCGCCATCGGCATTTTCTTCCGCCACGGCAAGGGCGTACGCGGACACAAGGTTCATGTCTCGAATGGTTCCGATATGTTTGCGCGCTGAGTGCAGGATAGAGCGGGCTTTCCGTTTCAGTTTCAAGGGCCCGGGAAGGCAATTCGCTTTCGCCTCTACCCCCCGCACCACCGCGGATTTCATCGCCGCCCACACGGATTTCATCGCGCTGGGGAATGCGTCGTCTTCCTTTGAGCAAAGATAGTCAAAAAAAGTCCGTTTCGATCGTACACATTCCGACAGGATTCGCGTGATGCGGTCCGTCCCGTAAACTGCTGTACGGCGTTTGTCGGGCTTATCGCTTCCGTCGAATATTTTCCCCCCGCCGATGCTGTACACCGTCCAGGATCGTATCTGTCTGCCGCGAAGATAGGCCCGAAAAACCATTCCGTTCGAATACAACGGAAGTTCGTACCGGGGTTTCCAGATAAATTTGACATGATAACCGGATAAAACATCCGATATGGCCTTGTCCGTCAGATGCCCTTTGCCCGTGGCGGCAAGGCTGCCGTACAAGGTAACCATAATTTGATCGACGGACGAGTCCAGCTTGTCCTTGAAGATCTCCGCGGCCTTTCTCGGTCCCATGCTGTGAGAACTCGAAGGCCCCACGCCTTTATTATAGATCGATAGAATAGAGTTCATCGGAATGGATTACCTTTGGATCTCAGAACCTTGACAAGACCAACAACCAACATACCATCAAGTGATACAATATGATCGCAGTTTCTTCAATGGGCGACTACTTCAGGAAATACCTCTTGGCAAATTCAATAAAGTACGGCCAGTTGGGGCCGGTGGTGTGGCCCCCCTCGTGCTGCCGGAAAGCGATATCACCATCCACCCAGGTTCCCTGAGGAGGGAACACCATCGTTCTCATACTTTTTTTGCCCAACAATTCGTACACGGGTCCGGCCATGGCGCCACCCAAGAACATACCCTTGGCATCGACCCACTGGCCCTCGACGGAGGCGGATCCCGAACTAATAAACACCGGGCGCGGCGCGCACATGGCCACGACAGAATGGCCATCGACGGGAAGGTCTTCCTGCGTCAGCGGGCCGGCATATTTGATGAAGTTTGCGGCAAACCAGTGATATTCCCCGGAACCTGCAAGGTTTTCCACCTGTTCGCCAAAAACGCGGTGCAGCAACTTGACGCCTCCGGCACCCGACGACCCGATAAATCCGATGGCGATTCGCGGCTCATAGGCCATAGCGACGGCGGCCGCTTTCCCGTAGCGGGAAAGGCCTTCGATGCCGATCCGTCTTGCATCCACATCCTTGTCGGTTTGGAAATAATCCATCGCGCGGCCGGCACCCCAGGCCCAGGCCCGGAGGCATCCCCAGTCATCGGGCTTCCGAGGTTGACCTTTGTTCACCAAGCCGATGATTCCCTGCCGTAATCCGGCGCCGTTGTCGGCCTGGAAACTGTTCGGATTGAGGATCGCATAGCCCCATCCTTCCTTAAGCAACTGCTGTTTCCAGGAAAGCGTATCGCTTTTTCCCTGTTGGGGCATGGGGAAGCGCCCCGAGAAGTCAAATCCAAATTCCATGATCACGGGTACGGGTTTGTCGATCTTGGCGGGCGTGCCCAGCGTTAGCTGGATCACCACCTTGATTTCGGGATACGATGAATTATCGACGACTCCCTCAAGCTGTTTGATTTTGACGGGGAACTCACCATCGGCGGTTTCTTTTTCGCTGACAACCTTCCAGTTGACTGCAGGAATCTTGTCCGGAAGTCGGCCGTACATTTCACGGTCCAGCAATTCCTGAATCTCGGCCCGGCGCAGAGGCCATTGCTCGGGCTTTGTGACCCTGGAACCGTCGTTCATGACCAGCGGATCGGGAAGGAAATACGGTTGGACTTTGGCTTCGTCGTTATTGGCGGCGTCCGGGGCCTTGGGATTTCCGGAGGGCCCCCGCCGAATGGAGGCGATGCCCAGCTTCTCCAGCATCTCGTTGTGATCGGCACTGGTTAATTTGTTGATGCGCTCCATATCTTGCTGCGAAAACTGCGCGCGCAAAGGGGACGCGATTACGAAGCTTAACAGGATTAAAACCGTTGGTTTAATCATGGTATTCGAATTCTCCCTTTTTCTGAAATTCAATGCTATGCCAGGAAGTTTCTGTTGCTGTGCATGCCGAATTCATATTACGGCATCGGACATGAGGAATCAACCCGGAAAAACGGATTTCCGTAGTCCGATCCGATAAACCTTTCAATGGATGTTGCCCTCGCCGAAATTTATCGATCCTTCCATCCATTAATGTCAGATGCCAAAACACTCTCCACCTTCTGCCTGTTTTTTCCCAGCCCATAGATGCCATAAAAATGCCCCCTGATTATTATAATACCAGTACGAATATGTCGCTTACAGGTAAATAATACCACGCCAATTTCAATCTGAAGCGCAACACTTCGGGTTGGCCCAGAACACCTCGGCCGGGGTCCGATAGCCCAAGCACTTCCGGGGTCGATTATTCAACAATCGCTCCACCCTGTCAACCTCCGAATCCGAC
>JAAYVQ010000096.1 GCA_012517095.1 Phycisphaerae bacterium
TCTTGACGGCGGCGGCGAATTTTTTTTCGAGCGGTGCGATCAACGGCGACGGAAATCCGCAATCTTCAGGTAGCTCCAGTTGATAGGCATGGAGCGTGAGGCGGTCGATCAGCGGGGATTCCTCTTCTTTTCCCTTGACGGTGTATCCCATCTTGAAATCGGACAGCAGGATGGGACGGGTTGCGCCGTACAGGGCATCGATGGCCAGGGGGAAACCCTGATGGGCGAAATGTACGCGGATCTGGTGGGTCCGGCCGGTGATGGGGCGGGCCAGAACCAGGGCGACCCCCCCGAAGTCGGCCAGCAGGTCGTATTCGGTTACCGCGGGCTTACCCTTTTTGGGATCGACACACATTCGCTGGGAGTCGTGCGAGAGACGGCCGAGGCCGGCCTCGATGACACCAGTGGGGGGGCTGACATATCCGGCGACCAGAGCCAGGTAGGTCTTACGAATCCGTCGCTGTTCGAGCCATTCGGTGCAACGGCGCTGCATCTCGACAGTTTTGGCCAACAGCATCACGCCGGAGGTGTCTTTATCCAAGCGATGGATCAGGCGCAACTTTTCAGGCCGTTTCTGTTGTCGGGTCATGCATTGCAGAATATCTTCCTGCCCGCTGCGATCCGCAGTGACGGATATGCCGGCAGGTTTGTGGATGACGATGAGGTTGTCATCCTCGAACAGGACTATGATGGATTGTTTGGCCATTGATCGGTCCCGGTAGGGCGGGGCCCTCCACCCGCACAAATAATGTCAGCGGCCCATCAGGTGATTGACGATCAGCAGATCCAGCTCTTCGTAGTCGCGCTGGCTTACGAGGTCTTCGATCCGCGGGGTGTTCAGCGAACGGACCAGCTCCAGCAGTTGCAGGAAGATCTGGCGGCTGTTGGTCAGGTGTTTGGTGGCGAGGTCCTGTTTTTGTGTGCGCATGGCCTTGACATCCAGGCCGACGAATTCGCCGCGTTTACCGTAGTTATAAGCATCGAGGATGCGAACCTGGTTGAAGGCCCTGCGAAGATCGACGGAACCAAAGGACTTGTCCTGATCGAACTTCAGACCGTTCTGGTCGTTGAGGTGGACGGTGAAGAGCTTATCGAAGGCCAGGGCAAAACCCATTTCGTCCGAGGGATCCAGCCCGGCGAGGATAGCGTGCGCGGTTTCGATGTTGACGCCGACTCGTTTGGGATCGTCGGACAATGCGGCGACCGCCAGCGCGTGGCCGGTCGTCGGGATGTAGGCGTGGTCCATGGGCTCGTTGGGCTTGGGCTCGATGGCGATGCGGATCTTCTTATCATACGCGAGCATATCATTGATCGCCTCGACGATCCGCTCGACGGCGATCTTGCTGTCCTTGGCTTCGCGGATATAAGTCCCCTCCCGCGCCAGCCACAACACGATCAGGTCGCATTCGAGGGCATTGGCGATGTCAATCGAGATCCGATTCCGTTTCTTGGCGTACTCGCGACAATCACGATCGTTGGAGGTATAGCCGCCGTCGATGGTCATCGGGTTTTCCCAGAGGCGCGGCGCTACAAACTCGGCCGACAGACCTTCGCCTTTGAGCAACTTGAGAACTCCTTTGGCTTTCTGTGTGATCTGCTTGCCGCTGAGGGAATCCAGATCCGGCACGGCGTCGTCGTCGTGGAACTGCACACCGTCGAAGCCCAGGTCTTTGTAGAGTTTGATTTTTTTGGCGAAGGCGATGCCTTTGCGGACGGTCGGACCGAAGGGGTCGGCGCCTTCATGGATGTTCCAGGGTCCGAACGAAAAACGAAATTCGCCTGCCATAGTAAGTCCTTTCCGGTTATCGTTTTGGTTGTTATTGCGACATACGCGATTCCCGCAATGGCGAGTATCATAGGAGATGGCGAGTGATTCGTCAAGTTCGAGGTTCCCAGTCAGATAGCCGTTTGCGGCTTGACCTTCGGCGAAGGAGGGCGTAGGATACGGATCGAACAGGACTGAAATCTTCAATCGGGAGGCAGAACCATGAGTAAATCGGTATCACGCAGGGCGTTTTTAAAGACCACCGCGGCCTCAGCGGCGATGGCGATGACTGCGGCCAGTTATTCCCGCGTTCTGGGGGCTAACGACCGAATTCTCCTCGGACAGATCGGCTGTGGAAGCCGAGGAGTCGGTGCTCACATGGCGGGGATTCATCCGTTTGACAAAGCCGAGAATGTTGAATTTGTGGCCGTCAGTGACCCATGGCGGATAGCGAGGGAGAACGCGGCCGCCAAGATCAAGGAGTGGTACAATCGCGAAGCGAAGATGTTTTCATCATATCGAGAACTGTTGGCGCTCAAGGAAGTGGACGCAGTAATGATTGCCTCGTGCGATCATCAGCATACGACGCATCTGAAGGCCGCGGCCGAGGCCGGCAAAGACGCCTACTGCGAAAAGCCGCTGGCCAAGGACATGGCGGGGCTGGTCTCGGCGGTTGATGCCGTCAAGAAAGCCAATTCCGTCGTACAGATCGGTACGCAGTTGCGCTCGCTGCCGAGTTTCACCGGTTGTCGGGATCTGGTCAAGACCGGCATCTTCGGCACGATCAGCCGGATCGAACAGTGCCGCAACACCGAACAGCCCTACTGGTACAGCTATGTTAAAGAAGTCAAGAAAGAGGATGTCGATTGGAA
>JAAYVQ010000097.1 GCA_012517095.1 Phycisphaerae bacterium
GCCAGCATGACATTGGCGGCATATTTGGTCAGCTCCGCACTGGCCGGATCCATATACAGAATGCGGCTGCTTTTTCTCATGAAGGGAGCGTATAGCTGTTTCATGATCTCCATCACATCAGGATTGGTCGTGCCGATGATCACCCGATCGGGCATCTGGAAATCCTCCACCGCCGAACCTTCCTTGAGGAATTCCGGATTACTCACATAATCAAAGGGGACTTGCGTTTTGCTGCGGATCAGGTCGCTAACCTTCTTATGGGTCATCGGCGGCACGGTGCTCTTACAGACGATGATCCGGTATTCGGTCATCATCTCGGCAATTTGTCCGGCCGCAGTCAACACCGCCGATATATCGGCCGATCCGTCGTCGGCACAGGGGGTTCCCACGCCGAGAAAGATAATTTTCCCATGGCTGACGCCCTCGGCCAGGGAGGTGGTGAAGCGGAGTCTTCGCCCGTCAATATTATGCCGGACGATCTCCGCCAGACCGGGTTCATAAATCGGGATGACGCCCTTCTTCAAATTGTCGATTTTCGTCGCGTCCGAATCCACACAGACGACATGATTCCCCGAATCCGATAAACACGCCGCCGCTACCAAACCAACATAACCAACTCCGACTACCGATACTTTCATATTGCCTCTCCAAAGACTACTTCAAGGATTGGATATATTCGGACAAGTACCGAACTACTTCCGAAATCTGATTGATACGAGGTTTAGGAATAAAAGATTTCAATTCATTCAGTTTCATGGGTAGATCGTCCGACTCATATGCTACCAAAATATGGCCCAGTTGCTCGAATTTCTCGGCCGTATCCACTTGATGATCATTGACATGTTCCCTGTATTTTTTCTTTCGCGGCATAACTAGTAGTGGCTTTCGATATTGAAACGACATTTCAATACTGCCCATACCCGCATGGCTGATCAAGCCGGACGATTGCTTGACTTTCTCGTCAAACGCGGCCTTTTCCAGAAACGCAACGAATTCCATGTTACGGGGCTGATACCCCCCTTCGCCGATTTGAGCGATGATCTCTTCCCGGATCGTTCCGTCGGCAATACCCTGATCGATCGCCTGAACCAACCGATCGAAGGAAAACAAGGTCCCAACTGTAAGAAACATCATATCAGAGACCCTATATATTTGACATTCGGGTAACGGGCCGCCACATCCGGCCACTGGCTTAGAATCAAATCAGCAAACGGTCGAATCATCCGCCCGCTCATCGATAATCGCCGGGCGTTAGCGATGCTATCTACCCAGATCACCTTGGCACCCATCAGTTTACCAAGGAAACATGTCAAAAATCCCACCGCCGCACCCGTACTAAGAATGATTTTCGGTCTCTCGCGAGCCAGAATTCTAAGGCACCGGAAAAATACTCCGAGAGTCAGAATTGGCTGCTGGCGGTTGCATTCTCCCAACACATAGACCGTCTCCTCGGATCCCAACTTCGATCGGCCAACCTCAGTGGTGGTCACAAACATAACAGGATGACCCTTCCATACCAGCCGAAGTTTTAATAACTGAGTCAAATGTCCCCCTGCAGATGCAACCAGAGCGATTTTACAGGGTTGATTCTTAATCATTGAATTTTCGAATGAAGTTGTCCTTCTTGGCTTGGAAGGAGTGAATGCGAATGATCTGCTTTGACAGCTATTTCCTTCGGAATCGAATTGAATCCCAAGATTCGGTGGCATTGTTCCCGACGAATGAATCGAACCAGATCTTCGGATATTTGCCTTGGTTCCCGTGACAATATCCCAAAGAAATAACCCATCATCCTAGCCATCCCGCCAAAAAGAAACGGCGGTTCTTTAACACACCGTCGCAAGGATTTTAAAAGAAAAAACGCTGGATGAGTCCCCAGAAACCATTCTCCCCTCCCCTGACGATATCGAATCTTCAAGAGGTTGGAAGCATGACCTGTCCCGATGGGTTTATTATGGATGACTTCAACATCCGGATACGACCATGTCTTCCATCCCTTCATCCGGGCTATAAAACACGCCACGGTATCCTCGCCCCCGTACTTCATCGGAACAAATCCACCGATATCCTCATAACACGATCGGCGAAAAACCGTGATGGACTTGGGGGTTGACCGACGATCATTGAGCACCTTTCGTAAGTTTCCGTCGGGAAGCCGGTCCACATAGACCCCGGAGGCAACCCCCAACTTCTCATCGGCGCATAGACGCGACAAAATTTGTTTATAATAATTCGGAGGCAAGGAGATGTCAGCATCCAGGATGGCCAAAAAATCGTACGGGAGATTCCCAAGCCCTCGATATCCCTCCTGGATCCCAAACACATTGCTCGCAAAATAATGTTGGCCGGCCACTTTTTCCCGGCGAACATAGTGAATCCAGGGACACCGAGCGACATATTGTTGAATGATCGAAGGGGTTTCATCCGTCGAACCGTCATCGACGATCACCCACTTGAGGGGTTTGACCGTCTGCGTCAGCACCGACTCGATCGTCATTCCGATGAAGCGGGCTTCATTA
>JAAYVQ010000098.1 GCA_012517095.1 Phycisphaerae bacterium
AGCGTCATGGCCGGCGGCGACTTCGCCCTCATCCGTTCGGTGGAGGGTTTTGAGGACTTTCCGGGCTTTGGAAGACGACAATTGAGAGATCTGGCCGTCAGCGCCGACGATGTAGTCGTCGCGATCACCGAAGGTGGTGAGACTTCCTTTGTCATCGGCACGGCCTGGCAGGGACTGGAAGCGGGGGCTTCTGTCTTTTTCGTCTACAACAATCCCACCGACTTGTTGCGAAAACATGTCGTCCGATCCCGCGAAGTCATTGATGAGCCGCGGATCACCAAAATCGATCTGGCGACCGGTCCGATGGCCGTGACCGGTTCTACACGGATGCAGGCCACGACCATCGAACTATTGATCGTCGCCGCGGCGATGGAGTCGGCGCTGGTCGAGTATCTCGGCCCGGCCGCGTCCGCCGCTGGAATGCAAGTTTTTTCTCCGCGGGACTATGCGGATCGCTTCGATCGCCTGCTCGACCAGATCGAGACCGATACGAATGTCCACACCATGGCCCGACTCATCGGGCTGGAGCGGGATTTGTATTCCCGCAAGGGGTTGGTCACCTATCTGGCCGACGAGTATATGCTCGATGTCCTGACCGACACGACCGAACGCTCGCCAACTTTCATGATCCCGCCGTTCCGCGCCGCCGATGACTCGCACTCGCCGCGATCCTGGGCCTTCGTTAAAAATCCCCATTGGATGACGGTCGAGGCCTGGTCGCAGATGCTGCGAAGAACTCCCCGCGGTCTGATCTGGACACGACCTGTCTATGAATCAATCGGCGCGCCGGAAAAGATCATTGCAAACCCGCCGCAACTCGACAACAGCCGTATCCACCAGTTTCGCATCGGTAACGAACCCGACGCCTCGCGAACGCAGGGCGTCGATTCGGCGTTAATCGCCATCGTCGCCGGACCGCACGATTCGTCGCTGCTGCCGTTTCTGAACCGGAAACCCTACACCGCCTGGCCTCGGCGGTCCGTTCTGGCCTTCGGCGAAACTGCACCCGGTCCCCAGAATTTTTCCATCGTCTGTGATCTCCCAACCGGCCCACTGGAAATTTGGCGTCATCTGGCCGTCAAGCTGGTCTTGAATTCCATCTCGACGATCACAATGGCGGCTCTTGGCCGCATCGAAGGTAACGCAATGACCTGGGTCTCGCCGAGCAACAAAAAGCTCATCGACCGCGGCACACGGTTGATCGCCCTGCAGACGGGTTGCGATTATGACTCTGCCTGTCGCGCCCTATTCGAATCGATCGCCGAGATTCAGCAACGAGCCGAACGGCACGAAGAGGTTCCCTCGCCGGTCGCGTTGGCTATCCAACAATTAAAATCCAAATCCTCTTGAATGGACAAACGAATGACGCCCTTTCGATTCTCCCGTCGTGGGATACAATGGATTGGATTTCTGCTATCAGGAGTTTGTGTAACGATGTATCTGGCCGGTTGCCAAACCGAACCTTCGCCCCAAATCGTGGGGCAACTTCCCCGCGACAGGTCCCCGCTATTGCGCGACTGGTCAGCCCTGGATACAATCACAACAGAAGAACTGACCACTGGAAAAGTCCCCGGCGCGGTTGTCTGCGTCGGCAAAGGAGACTCCATTCTCTACTTGAAGGCCTTTGGGTTCAGAACGGTCCTCCCTGAATCTTATCCGATGACCACGGACACCATCTTCGATCTGGCTTCGCTGACCAAACCCGTTTCCACGGCCGCCTGTATCCAGGTCCTAATGGACCAGGGTCGCCTGCTGCCTGAAGATCCTGTTTTCCGATTTCTGTCCGCTTTTGACACGCCCGACAAACGACCGATCCAGATCCGCCACTTGCTCACCCATACCTCCGGCCTTCCGGCCTATCTGGACGCGGCACAATTACTAAAACAATACGGTACCGTTTGCCCCGACAAGGTGATCGAAACCATCGCTCAGTCACGGCTTATGACCCCGCCGGGTGAAGAGTTCCGATATAGCTGTCTGGGTTACATCACCCTCGGCCGCATTGTTGAGATCGTCTCCGGCCAGTCACTCGATACCTTCGCCGCTGAACATGTATTCCGTCCGACGGGGATGAGGGATACCCGATATCGCCCCCCCGCCGACTGGCTCGATCGTATCGCGGGAACCGAAATGTCCGGCGGCGGGGATCCCACTCGTGTCCATGATCCACTCGCCCGGCTGATGGGTGGCATATCCGGCAATGCGGGTTTGTATGGCACGGCCGAAGACCTGGCCCGGTACTGTTCAATGCTCCTGGGGAATGGGACTTTCCGCGGGACGAAGATCCTCACCCAGACGGCGGTACAACGAATGACCACCCAACAGGATGCAGGCCGGGCCTTCGGTTTCGATGTCTCCAGCGACTATGCGTGGATCAAAGGAAAATTCGCCTCCGCCCGGACCTTCTGCCATAGCGGCTATACGGGAACCTCCATCGTTTGTGATCCCGAATCGGGAGCGTTCATCATCATCCTCACCAATCGTGTCCACCCCGAAGACCGCGGCAAGGTCCGGGACCTTCGGATCCGACTGGCCGATGAGGTTTTCAGCCGGTTTCTTGTCGAATAATTCGATTCCCTTGATCGAGACGAACAATTAAATATTCTGACAATCTGACGGAAGTTTTGTTTTGTTTTCTTTATACTCTCCGTAGAATAGGTCGATTATCAGGATAGCGGCATCAGAAATTGTCTTGGATTCGTTTGCTCATCAATCGGAAAGGGATGACATGCAGACTGAACCAACAATGCTGGTGGTGGAAGACGACGAAGGTCATTTGTATCTCCTTACGCAGCAGTTGAAACGAATCGGAATTACCTGGCCGATGCGGCGGTTTTCCGATGGACAGCAGGCCGTGGACTTCTTTGCCCGTGAATTCGCCCAGATGCCGACCAGTCCGATGGTGCTTCTGCTTGATCTTCGACTGCCGAAAGTTGACGGGACCGCAATCCTCGCACGCATCCGATCCAGCCAATCGCCGGCTCTTCAACAGCTCCCCACCATTATCATCACTTCGTCCTGCAATCCCGATGACCGAAACGAATGTGAACGATTGGGTTGTAATGCCTATTTGACCAAGCCATTCTCCTTAGGCGAACTTCGATCCGCAATCCAACAGGCCCTTCCCGGCAGTATCGTCGGAATACCGGTCTGACAGAAGTCGGCAGGAATTTCCTCGATATTCCGGGGCTATTCCCGACCCAATGACTCCAAATAAAGTGTCACAAGCTCAGATAGTACTTTCATCCTCCCACCCGAAATCGCCAAAGGTCCGAGAATCTCATTCTTGATTGCCATCGAATCGGGTTAACCCGTTTGCATATCGCCAACGCGAAATGGTGAAATAATTGCGCGGCTTTTCCTCAGGTCAAAGGTCAGATCACCCGACAAAAGGTAGGTATTGGCTTGGTCGCTATTAAATACTTCTGACAGATGAACAGCCGCAGATTGACATTCGGTCCAGGCAAAAGAGTGGGTTGTGTCCGACAACTCCGGAAAGGAATAGTTATGTCTTCCGATTTTCGTGACAAGGAAGCACCGAAGCGGGAAGGAACATCCTCGCCTTCCAAGACCGCCGGAAAATGCATCCTTCTTGTCGAGGATGACAAAAGTTGCCAAAAGCTCTCTCAGTGCATCCTTATCAAGGCCGGATTTACCGTGAAACTGGCTGAAAACGGAAAACAAGCCCTCGATCAAATCCGTCAAGATGTCTTTGATCTGATTCTGATGGATATGCAGATGCCGCAAATGGACGGCCTGGCCGCCACCCGCGAGATTCGGAATCTGGGATTCAAAGACCTGCCCATTCTCGGCTTGACCGCCAATGCCTTTGCGTCCGATCGGCAACGATGCCTGGATGCCGGAATGAATGATTGGATCACCAAACCCATTTCTCCGAAAGCGATGATCGAAACAATCAACGAGTGGCTCAATCGTCCTATTCCCGCTTGACCCTCTTGATCCCGGAAATGGGATAAAGATTCTGGCTCCGGAGATCACGGGGATTGCGGCGATAACAAAAACGACAAATCCATAGGGATAAGAACAAAGAGGAAAAGGCAAATTATGGCACTGATCGAATGGACATCCAATCTCTCCGTCGGCGTTGACGAAATGGACCAACAGCACCGCAAACTCGTATCCTTGATCAATCAATTCCACGACGCCCTGAAGGTCGGCCATGGAGATCAGATCGCCGCCGGTATCCTCGTCCAGCTCGTTCAATACACCCAGACCCACTTTGCCGCCGAAGAACATCTCATGGCCCGTTTCGGCTATCCCGAATTGCACAACCATAAAAAACTCCACGCCGTCCTGGTCGAGCAGGTCGGCCGGATGGCCGAAAAGATTAAATCCGGCAAGATGGTCTCACCCGTCAGCATCGCAACCTTTCTCAAGGACTGGCTCAGCCAGCATATCCTCGGCACCGACAAGCTCTACGGCCAATTCATTACCGCCTCTGCTCCCCGTTGAGAGCAAGGCCGGTCCTTTTTCACTTGTGCTCTGGATTTTGTTGTCACACTCCGGTACGGTATGCGTCTATCCACAGACGGCGGCTTTTTCGGGAATGGCCGGTTTCGAGTTTTGCCTGAGGAGCGTTACCATGAACAACACGGATTGTTTTGATCTGGATCGTGCCGGAGTCGCCCGGTATTTTTTCTGGTCGGTTGTCTTGTCGGTCTTTATGGCTACCGTTTGGTTCTTCGGCGCAGGTCTGGTCCTGGCCCCGATCTATGCCGTCACTTTCGGCCCTTGGCTGTCCCGCGCTCAGGCCTCCGCTCTGCGATACTGGCTTGAGGGCTACACCCTCCGTATCGACTCAGGCGTATTCTTCCTTAAACGCAAATCCATCCCCCTCGACCGTGTCACCGATGTCGTCCTCAACCAGGGCCCACTTCTGCGTTTCTTCAACATCTGGCGATTGGACATCCAGACCGCCGGAGCCGGCGCCCAAAGCAGGGCCGAAGGCTGCCTCTACGGCGTTCGTAATCCCGAATCCATTCGTGACCGGCTCATCGCCGTCCGCGATCAGGCGGTCGGAACAAAATCCATTCATGGAGTGTAATATGCTCAAGTCCAGGTCGAAAACATTTGCGTATGTCATCCTTGTAATTGTGGTCCTGTTCCTCGCAATCGACTTGATTGCCGGTTTCGTGTATCCCGATCTATGGGCCTTCGACGCTGCAACGTCCGTCTGCAGAAAAAACGGCTGGCAACCCGGTGATTTCTTGTCGGGGCAATCCAGTATATCTGGCGGATTGATTGGGAAAATCGTAACCCTTGAGTTCATTCCCCGTGATCAGATCCGCTGCAAGCGGATTCGGATCATCCTTCAACGACCGCTGAACCTGGTACCATGGAAACTCATGGAATACTCCGAAGAACACAATCAATCCTGATTTTCTTCCCTGGCCGGGCAGCGATCATCATGTAACCAACCTTTTTTCCCCACGAAGAATTGGACGATTCCGCCATTTTTGAGTTATTTCAGGTTTCGGAGATGGGCATCGCCATGCACCGGCTTTTGGATATCCTTCGGGAATGATCAGGTCAGGATCTGGCAAACGATAGTGCGCGTCCGGGGGCGGGTATCGAAGTCGATCAGGACGATCTGCTGCCAGGTTCCGAGGGCCAGTTGGCCTTTGATCACCGGGATTGTCAGCGATGGTCCCAACAACGAGGCACGGCAGTGGGCATGGCCATTGTCGTCATCCCAGGTTTTTTCATGTTCGTAAGACCCATCGGCCGGGGCAATGTTGTCGAACATCGCCTTGATATCGTGGTTGACCAGGCCGGGCTCATATTCAAGGGTGGTCAGGCCGCCCGTCGAGCCGACATGAAAAAGAACGACAATAGCATCTCCGGTAATGGACGCCTGGCTCACGGTCCGGCGGACCTGAGAAGAAATATCCACGATCTGGCAATCGCCACGGGTTTCGAGTATGATTTGGGTCGTTTGAATCATGACTGTTATCCTATGGATTCGAACTGCGGCATCAAGATAATTTACGGAAAATCGTTACCACTTTCTGAAAGAGTTGTGGTTTGCACAATAAAGAGATCCGTGCAATTCGAACCGACTGTTTTCTGCAGAAGGAGAGACTTCGATGAATCGAAGCATAATGATTTGGGTTGGAGGTGTTTTTGCGGCAGCGGGGATTTTGGGGTGTTCGACGGGGGGAACCAAGAGTACCGGCGTGGGATATGACAATCGGGAGGGATTTGTCGCCTATGGCGGCAAGCAGATGATGGTCTATCGATTTGGGGAGGTCCCTTTCAAGCCGTATGTGAAGGAATTACGATCGCCGAATGGCGTGCAGGTTCTGCGGGACGCCCCGGGGGACCATCTGCATCATCACGCGCTGATGTTTGCGATCGGGGTGGACGGGGTTGATTTCTGGGCGGAGACGCCGGGCTGCGGCAAGGAAGTGCACCGGTCGAACAGTCTTTCGGCATTCAACCATGTACAAGGAAGCTTAGGAAGACTGGAGGAGACGATCGACTGGAACGGGCCCAACGGCAAGCTGCTGGAAGAAAAACGGTCCATTGAAACCTATCCGTTATCGGGTGCGACGGTGCTGAACTGGCAGTCGAAGTTGACCCGGCCGGAGGGGATGGTGGCGGCCAAGCTGACGGGCAGTCATTATTTCGGGCTGGGGGCACGGTTCGCAGAGACGATGGACAAGGGGGCGAAGTTTATCTATTCGGACGGTAAGGCGGGGACGGTGGTGAGGGGAGATGAGCGGCTGACGGAGGGGAAGTGGTGCGCCGTGCAGGGAACGGTGGACGACCAGGATGTCACGATCGCCATGTTTGACGGGACGGGCAATCCCCGGCCGACGGCGTGGTTCACGATGGGCGAGCCGTTCGCGTATCTGGCGGCGACGATGCGGCTGCACGAACAACCGATGGAGTTGAAGGCGGGGCAAACCATGAATCTCCACTACGGCGTCGCGGTGTGGGATGGACATGTGGGAGCCGGCGAGATTGAAAAGGTTTATCGGAAATGGAGAGAACAAATGACCGGCAGGAATTGACGATTGAATACTGACTATTGACTATTCAAAACCAATACAACTAAATCCATAAATCGTTAAATCAGGAGATGGGATATGTATACAACGGGCAAATCGGGCGGGATGGATCGTCGGGTATTTTTGCAGACAGCGGGAGTGGCGGCGGCCGCGTTTACCTTTGGGACCACGCGTCGCGTGCGAGCGGCCAGCGCCAACGACAAGCTGGGGATCGGCGTTATCGGCTGCGGGGGTCGAGGCAATAATCATCTGGACGGATGGAACTGGCTGAAGAGTCAGGGAGACAATCTGGAGATCGTGGCTGTATGCGATGTCTATCGGCCACGAATGCAGAAGACGGCGGAGAAATTTTCGGCCAAGGGCTATATGGACCATCGGGAGTTACTGGCCGATCCGCGGGTGGACATTGTCAGTATTGCCACGCCGGATCATCTGCACGCACCGCAAACGATCGACGCGGTGCGGGCGGGGAAGGGTGTCTATTGCGAAAAACCGATCACGCATTGGCGACAGTTTGAGCTGCTCAAGAAGATGCGCGACGAGGTGAAGAAATCCAAGTGTGCTTTTCTCCTGGGCACGCAGGGGATGAGCGACGGGGCATGGCATGAGATGAAGAAGCTGGTCAAGGAAGGTCTGATCGGTCAGCCGATTCACGCCGAATGCGGGTATTTCCGCGTGGGCGACTGGGGGGAACGCGGGATGCCGATCGACGATCCCAACGCCAAGCCGGGAACGGATTTGAACTGGGAGGCGTTTCTGGGCGACAGTCCGCAGCGGGCGTTCGATGTCAGCCGGTTTTTCCGTTGGCGGATGTATGAGGATTACGCAGGCGGGCCGGTGACGGATCTGTTTCCACACTCGTTTACGCCGGTGGCGGACATTCTGGGGGTGGGAACACCCAGCATGGTCGTGGCGACCGGCGGAAAGTTCCGATACGAGGAACGCGAAATTCCGGATACTTTCAACATGCTGATCGACTACCCCGAGAAGTGCACGGCCGCGGTGCTGGGCACGCAGGGAAATGACTTTGTGGCCGAGGGACAACGCGGCGCCCCGGGCCGGATACCCGTCATTCGCGGCTGGGACGGATCCCTGATGATCGATCGCAAGACCAATAAGATCGCGTTTGTCCCGACGGAAGGATCGGGCAAAAAGACGCAATTTTTCGACATCGAGTACGGAGAAGATTTTGGGGCACATCTGCGGAATCTGGTGCAGTGCCATCGCCAGGGACGACAGGATTCCTTCAGCCCGATCGATCTGGCGTTTTCTGTGCAGACGGCCCTGATCATGGGAATGCTGGCCCTGCGGGAACAGACGGCGGCGAAATACGACGCGGTCAAACAGCAGATCGTATTGTAACCATTCGATATTCAGACAGGAGCATACGATGGGAAAGATCTTTCTGGGGGTCAATAACGAGTTCATCCGGCATGAGGACAAGAGCTTTGAGTATGCCGTGAAGATGGCCGCGGACATTGGGTATGAGTATTGCGAGCCGATGGTTCATCTGGGACGGGAACTCCTGAGCGAAGCGGGATACTTTCACAGCGTATCGATGTATGACGATCCGCTGCGGATCAAGGCCGCCTGCGAAAAGGCGGGGATCAAGTTGTCTGGCCTGTCGGCACACACGCCGCTGACCAAGCCGGAGATCGGCGTCGAATATCTCAAGCAGGCGATTCGTTTCGCGGCCGAGTGCGGAGCGCCGGTAGTCAACACCGACGAAGGACCCAAGCAGCCGTGGACGACGGAAGAGGAGGACTTTACGCTGATGCGGTACACGCTGAAGGAGGCGTCGTTGTTGGCGGAAAAACGGGGGATCTTTATCGGGATCGAACCACACCAACAATACAGTAAGAGCCCTGAGGGGCTGGACCGGATCTTCAAACTGGTCAAGTCGCCGGCGATCGGGATCAACTTCGACACGGGGAACAGCTACCTGGCAGGCGAGGATCCGATCCGTTGGTTGGAAAAAGTCAAGGACCGGTTGGTCCACCTGCACGCCAAGGATATCTCAATACAGCAGTCCAAGGATGAGCGAGGCAAAGTCACGGGTACACCGGTGGGATGCGCCTGCGGCGAGGGCGTAATCGATTGGAAGGCCGTGATCAAGGTCTGCAAGAAGGCCAAGCGGGACATCGTTTTCAGCGTGGAATGCGGAACCGTGGAACAGGCCCGCAAGAGTTTGGCGTTCCTGCGAAAGCTGATTTGAGGGTTCCACCCTGCGAATTGCATGAGACGATGATTACGAAAACCGGGTAAGATGTCGGACCCTGGATCACACAAGTGCTTTTGTGGAAAAGAGTTACGAAATTGTATCAAAATTTCCGGATTTTGCTTGCCGATCTGTCGGCTGATTGGTAAAGTTCCGCCTTACCTCAAGCCGAAAGGAAATCGTCGGGGGGGTAAAAAATTTGAAAAAATTTTCAAAAAAGCCCTTGACGAATCTGACGGAGTTGGTAAAGTAGTTTTTTCCGACAGCGGGCAAGAGCTTGCAACGATGAGGCACTTGGCCGCGTTTTTGTCGGTACGGATCTTTGACAAGTGAACAGTTGGTACCACTGAAAGCAGCGAGAGTGGGTCGGTCGTAATCCTCACGCGGAACGACTGATCACATAATGGTGTGAAACAGAAGCCGGCGGCTGAGCCGGCGTCTCATTCAACTGTTTCTCGCTGCGTGAGCGAGTTTTGAGTTGACCAAAGCCAGAAGAACGCCGTTCGGTTCGCCGGACGGTATTCAATGATACAAACTGAAGGGTTTGATCCTGGCTCAGAACGAACGCTGGCGGCGTGGCTAAGACATGCAAGTCGAACGGGTCATGGAATTGGGTAACCGAGACTATGACCAGTGGCGAAAGGGTGAGGAATAAATAGGTAACATACCCCGTACTCCGGGATAGCGTCGTTGCCGCAAGGCAACTACCGAAAGGGGCGGTAATACCGGATGATATCGGATGTCACAAGATGTCCGATCAAAGATTTATCGGCGCGGGATTGGCCTATTTCCTATCAGCTAGTTGGTGAGGTAACGGCCCACCAAGGCGATGACGGGTAGCGGGACTGAGAGGTTGACCCGCCACATCGGGACTGAGACACTGCCCGGACCTCCACGGAGGGCTGCAGTAACGAATATTGCGCAATGGGCGAAAGCCTGACGCAGCGACGCCGCGTGTAGGACGAAGCCCCTCGGGGTGTAAACTACTGTCAGGGGTTAGAAAGTCGGAGCAATCCGATTGATCAGCCCCAGAGGAAGTCACGGCTAACTTCGTGCCAGCAGCCGCGGTAATACGAAGGTGGCTAGCGTTGTTCGGTGTCACTGGGCTTAAAGCGCTCGTAGGCGGGGCCGTAAGTGTTTTGTGAAATCCCCCGGCTCAACCGGGGAATGGCAGGGCATACTGCGGTCCTTGAGGCAAACAGGGGTGCATGGAACTCTTGGTGGAGCGGTGGAATGCGTAGATATCAAGAGGAACGCCGATGGTGAAGACAATGCACTGGGTTTGTCCTGACGCTGAGGAGCGAAAGCGTGGGGAGCAAACAGGATTAGATACCCTGGTAGTCCACGCCCTAAACGATGTTTACTAGGTTGTAGAGGATCTGACGCCTTTACAGTCGGAGCAAAAGTGTTAAGTAAACCGCCTGGGGAGTACGGTCGCAAGGCTAAAACTCAAAGGAATTGACGGGGGCTCACACAAGCGGTGGAGCATGTGGTTTAATTCGACGATACACGAAGAACCTTACCTGGACTTGACATAGTAAGAACTTTCTAGAGATAGATTGGTGTCTGCTTGCAGAAACTTATATACAGG
>JAAYVQ010000099.1 GCA_012517095.1 Phycisphaerae bacterium
ATTACGGTACTGTCCAGCCATTGACCGGCGAATAAACGCAGATCGTCCGAATCCACATCGTTGTCCCGGTCAAAATTGGAAAACAGCATGAGTTGCCGAATGTCCTCGGCCGTCAATGCATAATCCCAGATCGTTATGTCATCCACCGTGCCCGGGAAATAGGTCTTGTGGCTTCGACGGCTTCCGATGCGAAAAGCGTCGATTGTCGAAAGCGTCCTGACTTCGTTGCCGATGAATCGGCCGTCGAGATACCAGGCGATCAGGGCGCCGTCAAAAGTGGCTGCAAAATGGTGCCATTGAGTATCGACCGGGCAAAAGACCCCCTGCCACCCATACACATGCAAAACATACCGCGCCGAGTCGTCGATCTCGATATCGAAATAGGAATTCGTCCCCGCTCCATCATGGGCAAATCCAAAAACATTCGTCCAGTCTGGAATGTCGGTGGTGTTGGCTCGAGCCCAGCCCGTGATGGATCGGGCCGTCTTTCCCGATATCCCCACCGCCCCGACTTCCACATACTGCTGCTCCGACTGGCCGTGCAGATTCAGCATCAGAACCTTTCCGCGAACGGGATCAACGATAATATTGGGATCCGTAATGCCCTTGTAAGTCCCCCCATGCCCGTTGCCCGTGCAGTCGTTGGGATCGACCTCGAATTCATATCGCGCAATCTGTCCCGATCGAGTCGTAAAAGTCCATCGCTCACCGGGATGCACCGTTTCCTGGCCGCCTTCGCCCGCTTCCAGCACATCAACCCGCCAGAAGTACGGAGTAGCCGATGCCATCGGATCAGCGCCGAACGGATCATAGACGGTCTCGGATGAATTGGACACGCGGGGACCCGTGGGAAAATTGGGATCCGTATCGAAATACACATTGTACTTTGGATTGACGACCAGACTTGGAGCCACCCAATTCAGCGGACTCGCCGGATCGATGAAAACCGCATCCATCGCCGGGAAAGGACAACCGGCTGTTTGCCCGGCGGGCACATCCAGGGGACTCAACAGGGCGGCCGGAACGACTTGCTTGGCGATAGCCGGTCCCTCATACAGAACATAGAGCTCATTGTCCCCGCCTTTTTCAAAGAAGGTCACCTCAAGGATGGGCTGACCCGCATCAAGGTGAATCTGTCCCGATCGTTGCTGCCATCCGTGCAGGCCGTCATTATTCACGACCAGTCCGCCGTTAATCCGCAACTGGCTTCCGTCATCAGACGCGGTGTAAAAAGTATAGTCTCCCTCCACGGAAATCAGGATCTTCGCCCGAAACCGAAAACCAAAATTATCGTTCTGGTCTCGCAGGGTGATGTCGAAATCGGGAGCAAGTCCCGAGTGGACGGGGACTAAGGAATCAAAATCCGGCAGGACATCCCAGGTTCCCTCAAAGTATTCGTAGTTGACATAGGCCGTCGCTGTCTGGACCATCAATAGGCAGACAAGGACTCCCGTTGGCCATACCTTCACCATCGGTTCATCTCCTCATTCAGTCCAGGCCAGCGACTCCTCCCGAGGGATGGCCTGTTCCACTATGTTTAAGACCTTCGACGAAGCCAGCCGATCGCCCCAATCCCGAGGAGTCCCAGCGTCGCGGGTTCGGGAATGCAATGCGTATCGACATCCATCTGGTCCAGCACCACGCTTTGGCCGTTGGCCAGAGAACCCGTCAGGATCATCAATTCGGATCCGGGTTGAGGTGCAAACGAGAACTTACCCTCGAACCGCAGCCAGATCTGGCCCAACATATCCACTCCGATGACGCCGCCCTCCTGGTCAGAGTAAGAAAACTTGTGTGCGTCATCCAGAATTCCATCGGCATAACAGTCAAAACTGACCTGGTTGACAATATTGCCGGCCAATTGCATGTCGCTGACCCGGAATGTCATCTCGAACCAGACCTCTTTTTCCATGCCGGGGTTGGCGATATTGGGCACTTGGATGGAAAGCCAGGGTACATGATCCTGCGGCCCGCTGATCTGCCAGCCGCCCGACCGCTCACCCAAGGGATTGAAGGGTTCGAATGGTTCAAAGACCATTCCCATATTTCCAACCCATTGAGCCCCTTGAAAGGTCAGCGTCGGAGTGCCCGACGAATTCACAAATCCCGTATCGGCCGCCATCGGCTCTCCGGGAACTGTCGCGTTAGAAAACGACCAGCTCTGGTGGGTAAAATAGGGATCATTCTCCCAACCCGGAGGATTGTTGTAGTCTGCTCGGACCGATACCCCAAACGCACACAAACATAGGGGAACAAGAATGATTCGTTTCATAAACCTCTCCTTCCAAAAAAATGTATTCACACCCTCACAATTCCTCATTTTGCCGGGAATAACCCAGCAACTGTATTTTACTTTTTCCCGAGTTTTAAGTCAAGGCAAAATCCATGAACTCGGTGGGAAAACCCAGCTCGAAGGGGTTTTTCCTGTCCTTGGGTTACGATTGGATTGAATCCGCCAAATCGTTCGGAAGGGCCCTCGATGGCCGATTAAGAGTCCCGCGATCGACCCAGCAGTCGCAACAAACCATCCAGGATCGTAAGCGGATGCGGTGGGCAACCGGGAATGTACAGATCGACCGGAATGGACCCCGGCACGCCGTTGTGAACTTGCCCATGATCGATAAACGGACCGCCGGAAATCGCGCAGGCCCCGACGGCGATGATCACCCGCGGCCGCGGAGTCGCCGCCAGTGTCTTGTCCAGCGCCAATCGCATGTTCTCCGTCACCGGCCCGGTGATCAGCAATCCGTCGGCGTGTCGCGGAGACGCGACAAACTGGATTCCAAATCTCCCCAGATCCCACCCCACGGTTCCCAACACATTCGTGTCCGCCTCACAGGCGTTGCACCCGCCGGCGCTAACCTGTCGCAGCTTGAGCGATTTACGAAACAGCCGCAGCCGTTCGTCCTCCAGCGGCCGGGCAAGACGGACCGATTCATTCGGCCCGACGATCAAATCCTCCCGACGACTGACCGCCAGTCGATAGTCTTGTCCGTAAGATATCGCGCCTTTCGGGCACGCGACTCGGCAATCGGTACAGAACAGGCACCGCCCCAGATCCACACGAGGTTGTCCGGCGTCGTTAAACCGGATCGCGCCCGTCGGACACGCCTCAACGCACGCGCGGCAATCCCCGCAGCCGGCCGGATCGATCTGCACCGACCCCCGGAACCGATCCGGAAGCGCTGGCGCCGGCCCATCGGGAAACCGAATCGTCCGGTATTCTTGCATCCATCGGGCTTTAAATATGTCAAACATTGTCGCGTCTCGCCAAATCCGCCGCGGTCACAGGTCGTGGCCGCAATAGGACAAATTGAAGCTCTTGTTACACAGCGGAAAATCGCTGATCGGTTGATTCCGCATCGCCATCGATAAACCCGTCCAATTGTGGAAGGACGGATCCACGATCTTGTATCGGGCGAATCGGCCGCTTCCGTCGGTCATCGCCACATGGGCGATCTCGCCCCGCCACCCTTCCACCATCGTCACGACCGCCGCGTTGGGCTGGATCGGTCGTTGCGGCGACCGGATCTCGCCGCCGGGCAGCGCCGTCAGTTCGGCCTGGATAAAATCGATCGATTGTTGAATCTCCAGCCAGCGGACCTGCGCGCGGGCAAACACGTCGCCGGTCTCCATGGTCATCACCGGAATCTGCGCAAAGCGATAGGGTCCCCAGGGAAACTCAAACCGTATGTCGCGCTCCAGGCCGCACGCCCGCGCCGCCACCCCGACCAGACCCAGGTCCATAGCTGTCTGGGTCGAAACAATGCCGGTCTGTTCGAATCGCGACATCACCGAATTCGAACCCCACAACAGGTTCACCGCCGAGGCCGTATCGGCCGCGGCCTGCGTTAATCGTCGTCGCAATTCCTCGACGCGCGACGCGTCCATATCAAACCCCACCCCGCCCGGACAGAGCATTCCCCGACCGAATCGATTCCCGCACAGCAGGGCCGTCATATTCAGATAATCGCCGCGAATGCGTCCGCAATACGACATCGTCGGCAAAAATCCCACATCCCCCGCCAGTGCTCCCAGATCACCCGTGTGATTGGCCAGTCGCTCCAACTCCAGCGCCACGCCGCGCAACGTCTGTGCCCGCGCGGGAACGGAACCGCCGCTAAGGGCTTCCACGGCCAGACAGTATGCCCACGCATGACCGATCGTCGTATCGCCCGCCAGCGTCTCCATGAGATGAAGCGTCCTCGGGTTGGGCCCGCCGACCAGGGCCGGCTCGACTCCGCGATGCTGATACCCCAGCGAGATCTCCAGGTGCAGGACTTGTTCGCCCTCGCACTGGAAACGAAAATGCCCCGGCTCGATAATCCCCGCGTGCACCGGACCGACGGCAACCTCGTGGATTCCCTCCCCTTCGACTGTATAATATCGGGTTTGTCCGATGGGCTCTTTCAAAAATCGAACGGGTTTGAGACCCGGATGTTCGAGAAACTCCAGACCGGACTCCTCGGCGATCTCCCGCTCAAACAGGTGCGCCTGCGGACACTCGGAGGTCAACGACGGATTCGATTTCGAGAGGATTGTGGATAGCGCCTCCAGTTCGCCGCCCGTCGTGGACAGGACAGCGATCTCCAGAGGGCCCTCTTCCGTCGCCGTAACGAACAGGGAAACGATCCGTCCTCCCTTCCGGCAGGTCTGTACGATGCGCTGACGAAACGACTCCGGCGAGAGCTTGTCGATTCCCGTCTGCGGAAAACGAACGCCGTTGAGGATCCGCGTCATGGCGCCGTCCCTCCGATTAAGGCCGCCGCGGAGGCCAATGTCCTGCTCAAACCCGACGGAATCATCAGCCCCAGTGCCAAAACCAGAACCGCAAAAATCAACGGCGTAATCAGCGATAACCGGTTTTCTGGAAGAGGTCCCTGTGACGACGAAGGACCGTACAGCATCTTCAGCACGGCCCCGGCCATTCCGATCAGCGCCAGCGAAAGCAATCCCAGATATGTCGCCGCGATCCAGCCGTGGCCCTGTTGCAGCGCCGCGCGCAGGATCGTCAATTCGCTGACAAAGGTTCCAAAGGGCGGCGATCCGACGATTGCGAAAAATCCCGCCGCCCACAGAATCGCCGTCGCCGGAATTCGACCGAACAGGCCCGATACCGACTCGATCGACTTGCTGCGGTACGCGAAGATGATATTGCCCGCCAGCAAAAACAATGCCGCTTTGGTCAGGGAATGATTCACGGCATGGAGCAGGCCCGCAAAACTCCCCAACCCCCCCAGCCCAATCCCCAGCGTCAGAATTCCCATGTGCTCGACGCTTGAATACGCCAGCATCCGTTTGTAATCGACCTGACGGAGCAGAAAGATCGCCGCAAATCCCATCGAGATCAGGCCGAAGGCGATCAGGATATCGCCCGCAAACTTGTCGATCCCCGCCGCGGTGCAGACCTGCAGCGTCCGGAAGATTCCCAGAAACGCGCAGTTCAGCAGCGCCCCTGACAAGAGAGCCGAGACCGCCGATGGCGCTTCGCTGTGCGCGTCCGGCAGCCAGCTATGCATCGGGGCCAGACCCATCTTGGTTCCATACCCGACCAACAGGAACAAGAAAGCCGCCTTTAACCAGGCCGGATCCAGTTCCCGCGCGTGTATCGTCAGATCCGCTACCGAAAGTTCCACCGGGGTTGGAGCGGCCGTACCGGCCGCGGCCAGAAGAAAAGTCCCCAGCAACGCCAGCGCGATACCCACCGAGCAGATCAACAGATATTTCCAGGTCGCCTCCAGCGATCCCGGACTGCGATGAAAGTAAATCAGCGGGGCGCTGGCCAGCGTCGTCGCCTCGATGGCCACCCACAATAAGCTGAAATGCCGCGACACCGTTACCAGCGTCATCGTCGCCAGGAAAAACAGCAGGCACGCGATAAAGACCGATTCGCTTTCATGCGGACTGTCGGCCTCGCGACGAAAGTACTCCTGCAGATACAGGGCCGAACCCGCAAACAGTACGCTGACAATCGTCAAAAACAATTTGCCCGCCTCGTCCAGGGCTAGCCACCCCTGCCACAGTCCTCCCGGTTCGAACGCCCAGCACAAACCCGTCAGGATCAGATGGATCGTCGCCGTCGCGATCAGGATTGCGCCCAGCCGTCGGCTGTCGCGAATCAACAGACACGCAATCGCGGCCAGAATCGGAATCAGAACCAGCGCGGCAATCATTCGTCGCTCCAATCCCGAAGACCCGTCATCCGGTCGGCGTCAATGTGGTCGAATTCCCGGTTGATCTGAAAGATCGCGATGCCCATCACGAATACGCCCACGAACAGGTCCAGCAGAATCCCCAGTTCCACCAGCAGCGTCTGGTGCGGCATCAGTACCAGACCGAAGGCATAGATCCCGTTTTCCAGGACCAGATACCCGATGACCTGGTTAAGCGCGATCCTCCGCGCGACCAGGATGAACAATCCCGTCAGCACGCCGAAGAACGCCGACGGGATCATCAGCGTCCCGGCCGGAGTAAACGGCAGCGGAAGCCGTGAATTCAACCAGAACGACGCGGCGATCGCGATCACGCCGATCAGGATCGAAGCGTTATATCCGACAAACGGCTGAACTTCGCGCTGGACATGCGCCTCGACCAACGACCTCTCCAACAACCACGGCAAGGTCCATCCTTTCATGGCAATCGTCACAAGGGCCAGCAGGATCGGGCCCCACGATTCCAGAGGTCCAACCATCAGCGGCAGACAACCCAGTAACGCCCCCTGGATGGCCGACAACCGGATGCAGGTCCGCAAACGGCTGACGCCCAGAATCGCCAGGTTCGTCACCGCCACCAACACCATCAGCAGATCAATCCATTCCTGCATGATCACCTCACCACCAGAATCAGCGCGAAAATCGCCAGCGCGCACGCCCCGCCCAGAAGCTGCGGAACCTTGAGCAGACGAAGCCGGGCCATCGTCGATTCGACGATTCCCACCAGGATCGCCAGCGTAAACATTCCCCCCAACGCCACCGGCCAGCGCACAGTTGTCGGCAGGGTTTCAAACGGAAGCAGCACGCCGATCAGGATCGCCCCCAGCAGCCAGAACTTCAGGGCCGCCGTATATTGGATCATCGCAAAGTCCGGCCCGCTGTGATCCAAAACCATGACCTCGTGAATCATCGTCAACTCCAGATGCGTGTTCGGATCATCGACGGGAATGCGGGCGTTCTCGGCCAGAAAAACGACAAACAGCGTGCAACCTACCATCGCGATCGGCGCCACACCGGGCCCGAGCGTCCAGGAGAGCCGCCCCACCATGTCCGACAGCGAAAGCGACCGCGTCATCCACGCCACCGCCGTCAGCGCCAGCAGCAGCGCCGGTTCGGCCAGCGCCGAAAAGGCCACTTCGCGACTGCCGCCCATCCCTTCGAAACTGGATCCGGTATCCAATGCCGCGATCACCCACAAGAACCGAACGACCCCCAGCAGATAGACGGCGAAAAAGAAATCGCCTGCGAACGAAAACAGCCCGCGTCCGCCCCCGAAGGGAATCAGCGGAATCGCCAGAGCCGTCGCCGCCAGTCCGACGATGGGCCCGGCGCGAAAGATCCAGCTCGTCGTGCGGCTATAAACGGCGCCCTTGCGCAGCAAGCGATACAAATCGTAATACAACTGCAACAGCGGTTGCCCTTTGCGCCCGGCATAAATGGCCTTCGTCCGGTTGACCACGCCCAGCAGCAGCGGGGCCAGGACCAGCGCCAGCACGACGGACAGGATGGACGAGAGGATCGCAATCATGAAAATGTCCACAGAACCAGGGCTAATATTGTTAATACAATATACAGAATATACAGATGCACGCGGCCGTGCTGCAAATAGCTCGCAAATCGGCTGATCCACAACAACGCCGCGAAGATCGGATGAAAGCCCAGTCGCTGGAACGGATCCGGCGTATGCGTCTCCACCGACGTCGGTTTTGGGAACAGGCCCGACGGAAGCCGACGGTGGCTTTGGCTCTGCAGCAATAATCCGAATAAGGTCGTCAACGGCTCGGCGAACGAAGTGGCCGTGTACTGCATTCGCGGCGTTGGCGCCGCGTATCCACAATCCCAGGTCACCGCCGATTCGACGGATCGGTTTTTCAACAGGACCGCACGAACCTTCGCCAACAGCAGGATCAGCGCCCACAGCGTCAGCGCCAGCACCGAGATCGTGGCCAGGGAATAGCCCGCGGAAGTCAGCGGGAGCTGCAGTTGCTCTACAGGCAAACCCGTCAGATTCCCGATCGCCGGTTTCAGGAGCGGCAAGATTAACGGCGAAACCAGCCCGATCAGAACGCACAAACCCGCGGGAATCGCCATCGCGATCCGCATCGAACGGTCCACTTCATGTACGCTATCCAGCGGAATCTGCCGCGGTTCGCCGAGAAAGACGATGCCGAAGGCCTTGGCAAAACACGCCACCGCCAGGCCGCCGATCAGGGCCAGCGATCCGATTACGACAAATCCAACCGCAAATGCCGATAATCCCGGCATCGGCATCTGCAGCGCCCCCAGGTAAATCAGGAACTCGCTGATGAAGCCGTTCATCGGCGGCAGACCGCAGATGGCCACCGATCCGACGAGGAACACCGTCGCGGTCCACGGCATTTTGCGGATCAAGCCGCCGAGCTGGTCAATCTGCCGCGTGCCGGTACTGTGCAAAATCGCTCCTGCGCCGAAGAACAACAAGCCCTTGAAGAGAGCGTGATTGAGCGTATGCAGCATCGCCCCGCCGAATCCAAACACCGTCAGGGCCGGGATTGAACGGCTTAATCCCAACAATCCCAACCCCATGCCCAGCGCGATGATGCCGATGTTTTCCACGCTATGGTAAGCGAGCAATCGTTTGAGGTCGTGCTGGGCCAGCGCAAACAAAACGCCGAGAATGCCGGAGCTCATCCCAACGCCGAGCATAATCCACCCCGCAACATCGGGAATTGAGTCGAAAAATGCGATCGTCCGCAGCAGGCCGTAAATCCCGGTCTTGATCATCACGCCGGACATCACCGCCGAAACATGGCTGGGCGCCGCCGGGTGCGCTTCGGGCAGCCAGACATGCAGCGGCATAAACCCGGCCTTGGTCCCGAAGCCGATCACGGCCAGCAGAAAGATCAACATCGTTTGTCCGGGGGGACATCGCAGTTGATCGAAGTCCAGCGTCCCGCCGCCGCCGAGCAACAAAAACATCGCCAGTAGAAACGCCGTGCCCAGATGCGTGGCGATCAGGTATGTCCAGCCGGCCTGACGGACGGCGGGTTGATCTCCGTCGAACATCACCAGCGCAAACGACGCCAGCGACATCACTTCCCAGGCCATCAGAAACAGAATCGCGTTGTCGGCGATGACGACGGCGATCATTGAAGCCGTCAACAGCGCATAGAAAAACCAGACCGGTCCGAGATTGCGTTTGCCCTCGTGAGCGGATAGATACCCGCGGCCGTAGATGGCGCCAAGTCCGCAGACCAGCAAGATCGGGACAAGGAAAAAGGCCGACAATCCGTCGAGATGGATTCGCAGCGAACCGCCGGG
>JAAYVQ010000100.1 GCA_012517095.1 Phycisphaerae bacterium
AACGGCAAGGTTCTGCACGAGAATCTGGAAATGAAGGGTGTTACCCCCGGCGGCGTGACGGGAAAGGAAGCCGCGACCGGCCCCATCATGTTCCAGGGCAATCACGGTCCGGTGGCCTATCGAAACATCCGGATCACGCCGACCTCAAAGTTTAGGACCCTATATTAGGATTGGACGGTTCTATGGTTACCGATATGGAACAACTGTATCAGCAGCGGTTCAAACGCTACACAACCGCGATGCGCAAGGGTAAACCCGACCGGATCCCCATTCGTCCGTTTGTGGCGGAGTTCACCGCCAAGTACGCCGGCTACACCTGTCAGCAGGTGGCGCACGATTATCGGTTGGCGTTCGAAGCGGCCGTTAAGTGCGCCAAGGACTTTGACTGGGACGCGGTTGTGGCCAACATGGTGTATGTCTGGACAGGGCTGACACAGGCGATTGGCTTGAAGTATTACGGGATTCCGGGCCTGCATATTCCGAAGGATACGGGTTTTCAATATCGTGAACCCCCGGAAGACAACGCCTACATGAAGGCCGACGAGTACGAGGCGCTGGCGGCCGGCCCGGTGGGGTTTTTGTACAATGTCTGGCTGCCGCGGGTTTCGACGGAGATCAGCCCGATGGGCAGCCCGACCTCGTATCGCAACAACCTGTCGTTCGTCAAGGGCGGGATGGCGATGATGAGTTACTTCACCGCGTTTGGGCCGCAGATACAGCGACTTCGGGAGGAATGCGGAACGGTCTCGGCCATCGCGGGGATTTTCAAGGCGCCGTTTGATATCATCGCCGACAAGCTCCGCGGGTATATCGGCCTGACGATGGATCTCTTCGAACGACCCAAACAGGTCCTCAAGGCCTGCGAAGCCCTGATGCCCCATCTGCTCCATGTGGCGACCTCGGGGGCGGACCCCGGCAAGAATGTGCCAATCGGATTCTGGATGCATCGCGGCTGTGTGCCGTTCATCAACCACGAGCAGTTCAATCAATTCTACTGGCCGACGCTCAAGCCGGTCATTCTGGAAATCATCCGGCAGGGCTGGCAGGTACTATTCTATGCCGAAGGCAAGTGGGCGGCGCATCTGGATGCCTTCGCCGAACTTCCCGACGCGGGGATCGTGCTGCATGTCGATCAGGACAATATCTTCGAGGTTCACAAGAAGGTGGGGCACAAGTTCTGCCTGTCGGGGGGGATTCCCAACTTCATGCTGGCCTATGAGACGCCCGACAAAGTGCGGGAGTACTGTAAGCGGGTCATCCGCGAGGTGGCGTACGACGGCGGCTATATCGCCGATGCCAATGCGATTATGGCCAACGAAGCCAGTATTGAAAATGTGCGGGCGATGACTGAAACCTTCCGTGAATACGGCGCGTATTGAAGGAGACGACCATGATGTCCGAGATCAAACAGCCGAAGATCAAACCCGGCGTGTGTATTCCGTGGGAAGAAAAACGCAGGGAGCTTCCAAATATCACCGGCGACGAGGAGCTGTTCAAACGAATCTGGGAAGACAACGAAGCCCTGGCGTATATGTATATCTGGCAAGTCCTGTTGTCGTTTTGACAATGAAGAGGAAAGATATGGTTACGCGAAGAGCGTTTATAAAATCGACAGCCGCTGTTGTAGGGGTTCCGTATGTCGTACCCTCGACGGTATTGGGTGTTGATGGGGCGGTAGCGCCCAGCGAGAAGATCACGGTGGGATTCATCGGCACCGGCGATCACGGCGTCGGGCGGAACCTGCGGATGTATCTGGGCCAGCCGGACGCGCGCGCCGTGGCGGTGTGCGATGTGGACGGCAGCCGGATGAAGGGGGCCAAGCAGCTCGTCGATGAAAAATACGGTAACGCCGATTGCGCGATGACTAAGGATTTTCGCGAGATCCTCGACCGCAAGGATATCGATGCGGTGATGATCTCCACGCCGGACCACTGGCATGTGCTGATGAGCGTGATGGCCATCAAGGCCGGCAAGGATGTCCAGTGCGAAAAGCCAACATTGACCATCGAGGAAGGTAAGTTTCTGGTCAAGACCGTCCGCCGTTACGGCAAGGTCTTCCAGACCAGTACCGAGGACCGCTCCGAGCGGATCTATCATCGCATGGCCGAACTGGTGCGCAACAGCCGGATCGGCAAGCTGCACACGATCAAGGTCAAGTTGCCCCAACAGCCGAATACGGCAGGGGACCCAACGCCCAAACCCGTTCCGCCGGAGCTGGATTGGGACATGTGGCTGGGGCCGGCGCCCTACGGGCCGTATTGTCCGGACCGGGTGCATTTCAATTTCCGCTGGGTGTGGGACACCTCCGGCGGGATTTTGTGCGACTGGGGGACGCATCTGTTTGACACGGCCCAGTGGGCCAACGACACCGAGCGAACCGGGCCGGTGTCAGTCGAGGGCAAGGGGACATGGTGGTCCGGCGGTCTCTATAACACGCCGAAGGACTACCATGTCGAGTACACCTACGCCAACGGCGTCAAGATGATCTGCGACCAGGGCGGCAGCGGCATTCGTTTTGAAGGCAGCGACGGCTGGATCGAAAGCCCAAGCTGGCTGGCCGAGATCCAAGCCAGCGATCCGAAGATCCTGGAATCGAAGATCGGGCCGAATGAAATCCGTCTTTACACAAACCCCGCAGGCGAGCATCGCGATTTCCTCGACTGTATCAAGACCCGAAAAGACCCG
>JAAYVQ010000101.1 GCA_012517095.1 Phycisphaerae bacterium
AACCGCAGATCGCCGCCTGCGTGTGACGCTTGGCCACCGTCAGCGACGGAATCAGCACCGACAGCAGGATCGCAACAATCGCGATTACCACCAGCAACTCAATCAGCGTAAATGCTCGGTTCCTCATTCTCATCCTTTCCTCAAACATCCTTCGATTATATCCCACTCGGCCAACCGAATACAATCCCCCGAAAAAAATTCATTCGGGATCGTTTAAAAACAATTATCCCTTGATTTTTCCGGATCAACCGGATAGGATAGAGAATGTAATTGTGAATTGTGTCGTTCTGTGTTGTGAATTATGGCAGGTTCATTCGACCGGAGGGTGAAGAGTATGAAATGCCGGACCATCTTGTTGATCGGTTCTTTTCTTTGCGCTTTTTCAATTTCGTTTGCCGACGATTTCTTCTGGATCGATCCGGCCGGAGGCGGATTGGGGGACCCCGTCAAATGGGATCCACCCGCGACTCCGGGCGTCGATGACCATGTGTTCTTTTCTCTCCCGAACAGTTTTCTTGTCTGGCTGCAGCACAATTACACGCATGATTGCCTGATCGTCGATGGTTCGGATCTGACCTTGGATCTGAATGGAAATACCTACCTCCTCGACGGCCGTGCCGATAACAATTGTGCCGTGATTATCGGCGACGAGGGCCCAGGAGCTCTCACGATTCTCGAAGGCAATGTCCTCAGTCGCGATCTGTTCCTGGGTCGCAACCAAACCGACTCGACCGGCCGTCTGAGTCTCAGCGGTGCCGGAACCTCCTGGTCGGGTTATATTGACCCGGATTGGCACGGATTCTTCTACGGAAACGCCGGGGACGCCGAAGTTTCGGTTACGGATAACGCATCTCTTTCACACGGACACGGACAAAGTGCGATCAATTCGGATTCTTCCGCCCTGTTGAATGTCAAAGGACCCGACTCCGAATGGTTTGTCGCCGGATATTTCGGGATGTCAATGTGGGGCGATACGACCCTGAACCTCGGCGATGGCGCCAGAGCGCGATATGGCTACCTCGAGATGGCCGTGTTTCCAGGTTCCTCGGCCGTGATTAACGCTGCCGGCCCCTATCGCCAGACCGAAGTTCTCGTGGAAAACTGGTGGTGGGATCCGGTCAGTCTGTTCATCGGCCGCGAAGGCGAAGGAACCATCAACCTGTCCGGGTCCACACTCACGAATTTTGGGAACACTGTCATCGCCGAATATCCCAACGGCCGGGGAGAACTGAATATCAACGACGGCGCCTGGGCGGACCTGCAGGGATCGGTGGCGGTGGGCGGGTCTCTGGATCAGCCGGGTGGCCGGGGAATGATTCGAATTACCGATAATCCCTTCAACGCAGAACCTGCCGACCTGAGCTGTGCGCGACAGGCGGGCCAGTATCTGGTTATCTGGCCCCAGGGAACCATTCAGATGGACGCGGGGACTATCTGGATGGATTTGGATGCCGATTCAGCCAACCCCCTCGATCTCCGGGGCGGAAAACTGGAAGGATGGGGTTCGATTTATGCCCAGGTGAACAATATCAGCGGCGTCGTGGCTCCCGGCACGATGGGTAATTACTGGAGAGCCCTGGACCTTAAATTTGACTATACACAGGGTCCCGAAGCGACCCTGAAAATCGGTCTTCGCGGACCCGCTCAGTATTGGGACTATGGCGTTCTGGCGGCAATCCAACCGGATCATGGCCAGGTGTCCCTGGATGGCTTTCTGGATGTGGATTTATGGGGCGAATATATCCCCAAGTATGACGATGTCTTCGTGATTGTCCAGGGTCAATCGATCAGCGGTCGGTTTCGCAATGCTCCCTCGCGGCTTGTCTTTGAAGGCGGGTCATTTGATGTGTCGTATGAAACCGACAAGGTGATTCTGACGCACTTTGAAGCCGAACCGAATTGTCCGGCTTTCCCGGCCGCAGACCTTAACAAAGACTGCAAGGTTAACCTCGAAGATATGTCGATCCTCGCAAGCCAGTGGCTCACCTGTACCCTTGTACCCGAGGGCTTCTGCCTCTGATTCGACAGTTGTCGCCGAATCATCCTGGCTTTAGAAGGTTGTAGTCATCCGCCATAACTACACGGGGGACCTCGGTATCGTTCAGTTGAATCCTCACGAGATTCTTATGGATACTCAATACAACGAGTCATCCAAACCCCGGATAACGCCTCCAGATCCATTATATCTACCCGCCCATCTCCATTTCGATCCGCCGGCCACTGGCTCTGGTCCGAAAGCCACGCGGAGGCCATCGTCAGTAAATCCCCAATCCCCACAAAACACACCGGTATGACTTTGACCGCGATATCCCGGCTGAAGGTCGGCAGTCCGGCCGTCAGAATCCCTCCGACACTGGACGCCTCGACGGTGGCGATCCTGCCCCCCGGTGGCCGCGTCGCATAACTATCGATAAAGTAATCGCCGTCCGCCAGGCCACGGACAGTGATCGTTTCATTCTCGAACGGCGGGTTGGGCGTCATTCCCAGTTGGCTGGCCGTATCGAAAATCCATAACCACGCCCGATTGTCGCTGACCATCCCGATTGAGTCGATTGGCCGGATGTCATTCGGCACAAACTCGTAGGACCCGACCAGAAACCAGTCCTGCCCCGTGTTCTTGACCTGAACCTTGTGCAGGCCGGCCGATAAGGGTACCGAAATATCGAAGTTAGCCGAATCAACGGCATAGGTCGCTTCGCTGACGGAAACATTATCGATCAGAATTTTAATGCTGTCAATTCCCCAGGGGGCAACCTTAACCACATGAACGACAAAACTGCCCTGGGCCGGCATCGTCAGGTTAAAGATTGGATCGGAACGATAGGCGGATTTTGAGGAACCGTGCAACCACTGCGAAAGTTTTTCCAAACCACTAAACCGGCCGTTGGTCAGCGTAAATACCGTCTGGGTCGAAACAGCGTAGAAGTCGGATAATCCCGGCGTGGCCCGGACCGCCTCGCTGCCCGAAACCACGCGGTCGGCCGTCCGAAGTGATTCCACGGCCAGATCGTCATCGCCGGCATAGAGGGCCAGCGGGAGGAACTGATTATAGAGATGAAAGGGATCGATATAATAATCCCACCACCATAGGTGCGCGGAACTGCGAAGATGAAACGCCGCCCATATCCCATTGTGCAAATCGAGGGCTTCATAGATCTGTGACCGATACGGCTCGGCCAGGGCATCCGGTGTCTTCTCCGGATACTCGACACCGCCCAGCGATTTGTTTCCGAACTCG
>JAAYVQ010000102.1 GCA_012517095.1 Phycisphaerae bacterium
GATCGGGGCACTGTCTTCAGCGTATCCGGAATAAAACTTTGCCGGTTTCAGTAGGAACGCAAAAGTTCAGTGAACTTTCGATATTCAATTGTCAGTATTATTGTGCCTCAACCAATCAAATGAGTCAATCCTTTAATTGGGTCTCCAGGATTTAATTTCGTGCCGCCGGGGCAGGGGCACATGCCATGTGCCCCGATTGGAGAACCCCGCGAATGTAAAAAATGCGCAAAAAGTCACCCCTGCCGGCAGAAGACCGTTTCGATGCAGATTCGACATGACACCGCCCCTTCCTTTTCCGAATTTTCTCCCATTCCAAACCGGTAGCCCGATTTTCGCCGGTATTATACCATACTTTTTCAAATATTCAAGAATATTTTTTCCCGAATTGCATCCCCCTCAAGGGTTCCAAACTCATGAAAGCCCCCAAATTTATTTGGGGGTTCTGTATCTGCATATGTTATATTCCAGATGTGGCATAACCGTCTCGGTTGTGCATATTCTCATTCCCGCGATGGATGCGGACCTCCTCCGGAAACGGAGCGATGCAGATCGTTCCGGTGACCGGGTTACGGTAGTGACGGGCTCGATGCTCGGTGACCACATATCGCTGGGCAGGCAACGTGATCTGCTGGATCACCGACCAGTGGTCCAGCGGTTCCCATCTCAGAGCATCGGAATCGTTCAGTTCGTATTCGATGACTTCATTCACTTGGTCGGGTGCAAACGGTTGCCGCGTACACTTGCCGTGTCCCGGCTGCGCACCGAGGTTTCGTTTTTTCCCCGGATGTTGTGGCTCCTTCGGCGGCTTGACGAGGTCGCTCGAGGGTGGCTTGGACGAATTGCCCGAGTTCTTTTTCAGTCGCGCAACCTCCTCTTCCAAATGCTGGATGCGTTGAAGCAGCGCGGCAATTTGTCGTTTCAGTTCGGCAATCGTTTGATCTTTTTCATCCATGCGCTGGGTTGTACCAAAACGCAAGGCGTGGCGCAAGTTGCCTATTTTAACATTTTGGAGTTTTCAGAAAAAATCTGTGAACGGTAACAAAAATTCTTACTTCCTGGTTTCCAGTTTGATATAATCTAGCCCGAACATGTACCCCTTGACGGCTTTATCGTTGGAGCCGACGATCTTGACCTGTAGCACATGACGGCCCTTGGTCAGGGGAAGTATCCCCAGTTCGATCTCGGGCATTAAAATAACCCCGTCATTATAGAGGTCAATCGGAGAGCCGAGTTCCTTGCCGTCGAGGTACAACTGCACGATGCCATAATCGACGGCTTTGGTCATCCTCGCGATGATACGATAGGTTCCGTCATTTTCGACCGGGAGGGTCAGATCCAATGTGTCATTGGCTTTGGCATCGGTCCACCACAGGTGTGTTCGATTGCTCCATACATCGCCATAGCCGCTCATGTCCTGCGGTCGCGGATTGCCCGCAGTCTTGCCCGCAATCGCCAGTTCTTCGCCTTCCATCACGCCCGGAACGCGGAAAGTCCGGGGCCCGGTCCAATACCCCAGCCGCTCCGACAGGGGTACCGGGGGATACGGATCGCTCTGGCCGGCTGCCTGGTACCAATACACCGTCGCATCGAACAGGGTCGGCCAATGGTTCGGGAAATATTTCTCGATCGCCCCTTCGAAGGAGGTTTGGAATGGGATATTGTCGGAAATCTGCCACCGGTTTACCGAGATATGGCCCTTGTTATTATTGCTGAGGGTCTGGTTGTGATAGGCGTTGGAGAACAGGGTCGGATTGCCCCAGGCATAACCGAAATAGTCCTCTGTCCCGGTACCAAAGGTTGAGGGGAACTTTTCGCCATCGACGAAAAACTTCTCGTCGCCTTCGCCCCACCAGTAATGTCCCTTACACCACTCGACCTCCGAACAGGGTCCCCCACGCGGGTGCCAGATATTCAACGCCACCCCGCAAAACCGCCCTCGTCCCTTCGTCGTTAATATCGTCCAGTCCGGCCAGCGTTTCGGATCCGCTGGAACGAACGCATCGCGGTGCCATTTGGCATGAAATCGCCCAAGCTGCTCGATTGGACGCTTGAGGGGCTCATACACCGACTCCAGATGCAGCGTCCGTGGCTTGTCGCCCTCATTGATGAATTCCCACTTGGTGTGCGTTTCAAACGGCATATACCAGTTACAGTAGAAGCCGTCGTCGTTCATGCCCATCGGAAAGGATCGATAGGGATTGATCCCCGGCGCCGTGCCGAAAAAATCCCCCAGCGGCGTCCATATGGACGGGCTCTTGTCGTTGTCCCAGGTGACCTGCAAGACGATTTCCCGCAATGCCCGTATCTGCTCATTCCGGTCCTCGTCGTCGAGTTTGACGCGAACAGCGGTCACGGCGGCTGGGCCGTCCATTTCGGCGGTGAAGGATTGACCCGGCTCGATTGTGACGGTTTGTTGGGCCATTGCGGGTTGTGGCGATCCGCATTCGGCCAGGATTCTATCTGCCTTGTCCAGTGCCGCCGACTCTTCGGCAGACAGCTTCATTGAAAAAGACGGCACCGCCGTCCCTTTCGGATAGGTCGCATATGTGAAGTGATAGAACCTTCCCCACTCACCCTCAACGACGATCTTGCAGGACTTCTGATAGGGAATCGGGATATAGCAATTCTGCCCCTTGGCCGTCTCGTGCACCAGTGACGGTCGCGTAAACGGTTCGATCGTTCTATTGAACAGGCCGATGAACGGCACATCGATCGTCGGTGTTTCGGACCCATCGAGGAAAAACAGGATGTGTCCCTCTTTGGGCATCGCCGACCAGATCCGCCAGATACAGCCGGGCCCCGTCATCTCGGCCAGCACCAGTCGGTCGCCCTCTTTGCGAATGTAACCTTCGCCATCGCCATTGGCCTCCCAATGTTGGTATTGGCCGGTTATCGTGTTATACTGGCTGGCCCGGTCGTAGCTGGCCCACTGCCCACAGGATTCTCCCGGCTCCGGCATCACGGCCAACCGTTCCAGATCCGTCAAGCGACTAATGAGATCCAGATAGGATAGGGTTTCGGCCTGAACATTGACGACAAGCGGAATCCCGGCAAATAAGATTCTCCATATCATATGTTTCATCGTTGGTCTCCTGAAAAGGGAATTGGTGTCCGATACGATAACAGCACAGTCATCACTTCGCAAGAATCAAACCTGTGGAGTTCTTTGAAGTAGACACTTGGATTGGGTTGGGTAGAATACGCCCATGGACGGTAAAATCCAAATCGCGATATTCGAAACCGAGTGGGGAATATGCGGCCTACTGTGTCGCGGTTCCCGTATTGTTCGATTTTCTCTTCCCGATAGGGCCGAGAGAATTGAGAAAATTCTAACTCAAGGGATACAAGACATTATTATATGTAACTCGCGGGCTGGGATAGAATTACAGAGTGCGGTGAGGAATTATTTTCAGGGCAAACCGATTGACTTTGATCGTTTTGATGTGGATCTTTCGGCCTTGACCCATTTCCAGCAAAAGGTCTTAATTGCCTGCAGGGCAGTTAGATTCGGCCAAACTGCCACATACTCCGAACTGGCCAGGCAAGCGGGGAGTCCGCGGGCGGTTCGGGCGGCCGCATCGGCCTTGGCGGCAAACCCAATCCCTTTGGTTATTCCTTGCCACCGAATTCTCCGTAAAGACGGAGGTTTCGGAGGGTTTTCTGCAACGGGCGGGATCCGATTCAAAGCCCAACTTCTTCGATTGGAACGAAAAGATGCCTAAGGTTCCGACCAAATCCATTATGTATCGATGTTGTGTTTTTTTCGTCAAATCCCTTGCTTTATTTCTACATCCAGCTTATATTAAGGGTTTCAATAGTATCGGGTAGGTAGCTCAGTTGGTAGAGCAACGGACTGAAAATCCGTGTGTCGGCGGTTCAAATCCGCCCCTGCCCA
>JAAYVQ010000103.1 GCA_012517095.1 Phycisphaerae bacterium
CGGATCAATGTCCGCAAGACCTTCTAATCGGGCTTGCAAACATGGGCCGGATACCGGCCAGACAACCTTAGAATTTCCACGGGCAACCCTGCGGTTGCCCGTTTTGCTGCGCGATGTTCCGCTCAAGCGTTCGGTTGATTATGCAGATTTCGTCTTGCAGTCCAGATCCGAACTCCAGTGGCTATTCCCAATCCCCACAGAATGCTATTTCCGAAGAAAAACAAATTTTCAACGATATCCGGCATATTTCGGCTCATCCACGGAGTCCATAAAGAATAAAATGGCTGCATAAGAATCTCGGCAAAAATACCGATCGGTTTCACAAGCGGTGAGGGCGAGTAATCCGGATTGTCAAATTGCTCCGACGAAGATCCCATGCATAGAAACATACACAAGATTGTCAGAACAAAATGAAAGACTGCCCAAATGAGTGCGGTCTTAATAAAACGAAACTTCAAAGGATTGCCACCCATGCTTCTTCCCCGAATCAACGGATTTACTTTTTATACACGCGATGAGATTGATTGAAGGAGGATTATTCAGGATCCAAGACAACACGAAACCCAATTTGATCGGATTTCGTGGCAGGATCCGTTGCCCAGTTCCGGGCCGAACTTTCACAATCATTAAAGGCGGAGTTCCACCCACCGCCACGAAGGACGCGAGATCTTCCTTTTTCCGGCCCCGTCGGATCCGTTGCGGCCTCGGGGCTGTAATGAACCTGATACCAGTCTGCACACCATTCCCAGATATTTCCATGTATGTCATACAGGCCCCACGGATTCGGCGGGTAACTTCCCACAGGCGCCGTTTTGTCATACCCGTCATTGTGCCGCCGATCGCGGACCGAATCACGGTTCTGGCTGGTATTCGATGCGTCACAGTAATTCCCGTATTGCCATAACCGGCCCACTGCATCACCGAAACTGTATTTTGTCGTGGTACCCGCCCGACAGGCATACTCCCACTCGGCCTCGGTTGGCAACCGATATGTCTTGCCTTCCTGCAAACCGAGCTTTCGGCAAAACTCCATCGCATCATTCCAGGAAATCCGTTCAACGGGAAGATCGTCCCCTTTGTACTCACTGGGATTGATTCCCATTACTTTTTGATATTGATCCTGCGTCACCTCAAACTGGCCGGCCCAGAAACCTTTGGTCAGTTTGACCGTATGGATACGCTCATAATCCTTCGACCCCATTTGGAACTCCCCGGGCGGAATCCAGACCAGTTTCATCCCGATCGAATTGGGCAACACCTTGACGGATTGCAGATCGACTGGAATAACTTCTATCGGCCGGTTCTCTTGTGCTTTTGTGTAAACCAGAAAACCCGCTCCGCAAAAAACACATGCCAGGACTATGAGAGGAACTTGACGAAGAACACTCCGATCATTTGAAAAAAACTGGTCTGCAATCTTTTTGCACACGATTGCGACGGCAGAGATAATTAACCCCGGAATCCAGCCAAGAACCATGGCAATGGAGACTCCAACTCCTGCGTTTAAGTCTATCTCTTTGAATTCGACATATCGTAGATCGAAATGCATCGTGATGAACAGAAATATCCATTGAGACAGGAAGAAAGTCATCCAGCCACGGCCAACACAATACGAGAAGGATTTCCCCTTAAATGCGGCGCGGAACGGAGAAATGAAAAACGGCACATAGGCAACCAGCATTCCAGAAATGATGAGGTAATCCATTGGTTCAGGACTGGCGAAACATTCCGCCCCGATAAAATTCAATACGATCGCCGCAACAAGACCCCAGCCGAGAATCCGAATGTTGGTTATCGAAGCCATAGCCAATCGATCCTTGTTTGCATTGACCTGTTCATAGTATTGCGCCGAAATCGGCAACACCATGAATCATCCTTGTACCGGTTCGAGGGATTATCGCAGAACCGACCCAATCGGTCAACTATAACCGGTGGAGGCAGCGCAATAGGAAGGGGCTCGCAGGATTATCCTACGAGCCCCTGTAATTCCTGGCAATCACCTACTCTCGCCCCGAAGGACTACCATCGGCCGAACGGTCTTAGCTTCTGAGTTCGGAATGGGATCAGGCGTTTCCCCGTCCGTACGGTCACCAGGAAGCTTAGGATAACCGGCCGTGTCGGCGGATCGATAGCCCCGCAGAGCCCGAATCACGCCGGGAACGGCCGGATATGAGCTTAAACAAGTGAGAATGGATAGAAGAAGAATGCACACTGCGTCCATCTACAAACCTTGGCGCCACATCAACCCTTGATTGATATGGTCAAGTCATCGGGCGTTAGTACCGGTAAGCTGAACGCGTTTCCGCGCTTACACATCCGGCCTATCAACCTGGTAGTCTTCCAGGGCCCTCTCGTTCGAACGAGTCGAACAGGGAATCCTTATCTTGGGGTGGGCTTCCCGCTTAGATGCTTTCAGCGGTTATCCTTTCCGAATTTAGCTACCCGGCGGTGCCCCGAGCGGGACAGCCGGTACACCAGGGATTCGTACTTCCCAATCCTCTCGTACTAAAGAAGCATCCCCTCAAGATTCCTGCGCCCACGGCAGATAGGGACCGACCTGGCTCACGCCGGTCTGAACCCAGCTCGCGTACCACTTTAATCGGCGAACAGCCGAACCCTTGGGACCGCCTACAGCCCCAGGATGTGATGAGCCGACATCGAGGTGCCAAACCTCCCCGCCGCTATGAACGCTCGGGAGAGATCAGCCTGTTATCCCCAGAGTACCTTTTGTCTGATGAGCGATGGCCCTTCCACGCGGGACCACCGGATCACTAAGTCCTGCTTTCGCATCTGCTCGACTGATAAGTCTCACAGTTAAGCACCCTTGTGCCTTTGCACTCGCTGCGTGATTGCCAACCACGCTGAGGGTACCTTTGAACTCCTCCGTTACTTTTTTGGAGGAGACCGCCCCAGTCAAACTGCCCACCTAGCACGGTTCCGCACCCGGATTCACGGGATGCGGTTAGGCGACTAACATAGCAAGGGTGGTATTTCAACGACGGCTCCACGATGCCCAAGAGCACCGCTTCACAGCCTCCCACCTATCCTACGCATGATATGCCAGGCGTCAATACCAGGATACAGTAAAGGTTCACGGGGTCTTCCCGTCTTGCCGCGGGCATGTAGTATCTTCGCTACAACTACTATTTCACCGAGTCCGTCCTTGAGACACTGCTCCAGTCGTTACGCCGTTCATGCACGTCGGAACTTACCCGACAAGGAACTTCGCTACCTTAGGACCGTCATAGTTACGGCCGCCGTTTACCGGGGCTTCAGTTAGGAGCTTCACCGTCTTGCGACAGCTGACCCTTCCCCTTAACCTTCCGGCACCGAGCAGGCGTCATTCTCTATACATCCACTGTGTGTGTTAGCAGAGAACTGTGTTTTTGGTAAACAGTCGCCAGAGCCACTTCACTGCGGCCTCAGCCGACATAGGGTTAACCATGTCGCTGGAGGCACCCCTTCTTGCGAACGTACGGGGTCAAATTGCCTAGTTCCTTAAGGTACGGTTTTCTCGAGCGCCTGAGGATATTCTCCTCACCTACCTGTGTCAGTTTTAGTACGGTTATGCATCGTTGTCCTGTTTGAAGTTTTTCTCGGCAGAAACTCTGGCTGCTCGGGGATCAAAATCGCCCCTCGCGGTCCATTGGCACCTTGTGCTGGCGGATTTGCCTACCAGCGGCGCCGCAGGCACGATAGCCACGACTAATCGGCTTCCAGCGGTTGCCTCTGCGTCACTCCCACAGTTCGAGCCTTCGATACATAGTGCAGGAATATTAACCTGCTGTCCATCGTCTACGCCTTTCAGCCTCGACTAAGGGGCCGACTAACCCTGGGCGGATTTACCTTCCCCAGGAAACCTTAGGTTTTCGGCGAGCGGGATTCTCACCCGCTTTCTCGTTACTCAAGCCGGCATAATCACTAGCAGACGCTCCACGACTCGTTTCCGTATCGCTTCGACGCGGACTGCTACGCTCTCCTACCACGACCCGGACAACGGACCGAAGACCCCGCGCAAATTCCGCGCGGGCCCTGGGTCCGGTGTCCGGATCATCCGTAGCTTCGGCTTCCTGCTTATTCCCGTTTATTTTCGGCACCGAACTGCTCGATCAGTAAGCTATTACGCACTTTTTAAATGGTGGCTGCTTCTAAGCCAACATCCTGATTGTCACAGCAATCCGACTTCCTTTCGAACTGAGCAGGAATTGGGGGCCTTAGCTGACGATCTGGGTTCTTTCCCTTTTGACCACGAATGTTATCACCCGTAGTCTTACTCCCGAGGTAGATTTTGCGGTATTCGGAGTTTGGTAGGAGTAGGCAGGCTGGTGGCCCCCTATCTCCAATCAGTAGCTCTACCCCCGCAAAACAATAACTCGAGGCTAGCCCAAAAGCTATTTCGGAGAGAACGAGATATCTCCAAGTTTGATTAGACTTTTACTCCTCCCCACAGCTCATCCCCTAACTTTTCAACGTTTGTGGGTTCGGTCGTCCAGGGATCATTACATCCCCTTCCACCTGGCCATGGGTAGATCACTTGGTTTCGCGTATACCCCTTGCGACTAAATCGCCCTATTCAGACTCGCTTTCGCTGCGGCTTCGCGCCTGAAGCGCTTAACCTGGCCGCAAAAGGTAACTCGCCGGCTCATTATGCAAAAGGCGCGCGGTCACCCATTTTTGCCCGGAGGCAAACATAGGGCTCCCACCGTTTGTAAGTGTATGGTTTCAGATTCTTTTCGCTCCCCTAGTAGGGGTTCTTTTCATCGTTCAGTCGCCTTACTGGTTCACTATCGGTTGTCGAGGAGTACTTAGCCTTGGAGGGGGGACCCCCCAGCTTCACACGGAGTTTCTCGAGTTCCGTGCTACTCTGGTACGCTGACCGTAACGGAGGGCGTGCACTTTCACATACAGGGCTATCACCTTCTGTGGCGGGACTTTCCAGACCCTTTTGCTAATGCCGCCTTTGTAACTCCTGATCAGCGCCCACAACCCCGAAGAGCAAGCCCTTCGGTTTGGGCTGTTCCGATTTCGCTCGCCGCTACTTACGGAGTCTCGGTTGATTTCCTTTCCGACAGGTACTGAGATGTTTCAGTTCCCTGTGTTTGCTTCTCATGGCCTATGCATTCAGCCATGGATATCCGGACCCGGTTGCCCGGTCCGGACAGGTTGCCCCATTCGGAGATCCCGGGGTCAACGGTTGCTCGACACCTAACCCGGGCTTATCGCAGCCAGCCACGTCCTTCATCGCCTCTCGACACCTAGACATCCACCATACACCCTTAGTAACTTGACCATATCAATCAGAGATTGACAGGGCGCCATCCCGGGCGAAATGCCCGGGCCTAAAGGTTTGGAAGACACTAATGAGCGCTCTTCCCAGAATCGGTGTATTCCAAAAAATGGAATACCCCTATTCCAGTGTGTAGTTGTTGCGGGCCGAACCCGGCAAGGGCTCGACCACTACAACCCACATTCTATCCACTCTGCACTTGTTAAAGAGCGTTATCGAACTCGCCGCCGGAAACCGGCGACGCTACGACCCGCTTGATTGGAGACGATGGGACTCGAACCCACGACATCCAGCTTGCAAAGCTGGCGCTCTCCCAGCTGAGCTACGTCCCCGAAGCCCCAAAGGGCCGGCGGTTCCATCGTCCGACCACTGGGCCCGGGAAGACTTGAACTTCCGACCTCACGCTTATCAGGCGTGCGCTCTAGCCAGCTGAGCTACGAGCCCTTCCGATCAGCCCGTCTTGAAGACGACATCTCGGGCTCGCCAACTGCGTCGGCATTCAGACTCATCGTTATATCTACTTGGTACAAAGAGCAAAAAAATTGTCGCTGCATTCACCTGCCAGCGACTTCGAAAAAACGAGAAGCGAGACTTTACTCACTTCGGTTCTGGCAGTCAAGTCGAAAAATCAACTTTTTGTAAATTTTCTTTCAATCCCATTTCCAAACGGTAGCTTTTGTTTTCAAGCCCCCCTACCGAGAAGAATTAGTTTACACGACAGGAATATTTCGTCAAGGTGATTTTTCGGTTTTTTTTCCAAAAAGATTTAGCCGTTTTGTAACTCCTTCCATATTAATGATTTAACTGCAAAAAAATATCGTCCAAAATGGCCTTTTTCGCCTGCTGAAGGTCCATAGCCAGATTGACTCCGCTGGCCATGGTGTGGCCTCCGCCGCCGTATTTTTGGGCGATTTTGCGGACATCCACGGGGCCTTTGCTACGAAGACTACAGCGAAACCCTTTATGACGGCCCGTTTCGTCGTCCCCCAGCTCCACCAGCAACACGGCCACCTCAACGGAGCCAATCCGCTGGCACTCATCGATAAGGTTCTCCGTATCCCGGCCGGTTGATCCGGTTTCGTCGAAATCCCGTCGAAGAATGGTCTGGACAGCAATTCGCTGATTGAAATGAAGCTCGAGCTGTTCCAGCATTCGGCACATCAGTTTGAGTCGCGAAGGCGTATATTGTTGGTACAATTGTCGATACAGAAACGGCGGTTCGGCTCCGGCATCGACCAGTTCGGCAACTTCGCGCAACAGGCGAGCGTCCGTGCTGCTGTACCGGAACCAGCCGGTGTCGGTGGCGATCGCCACAAACAAGCCCGTTGCCATCGGTTTTGTCAGGGCGACGCCCGCATACCGAATCAGTTCATACAGAATCTGGCCGGTGGCTGCTGCCTTGCTGTCAATGATTTCGACATCGCCGAGGCCTTCCTGTGTAATATGATGATCAATCACCAAAACTTTCATTCGCGAAGCGGGTCGTGATTTGACCAACCACGGCTCCAACCCCGGAAGCTGCACGACGCTGTTGGTATCCACAATCACAAGCAGATCACAATCCCCGTACGGCTGTTGTCCCAGTTGGGTCATCGTCACATTGTTGCCCATGACGGGCACCGCCTTGTCAAAGACAAAATCGTACCAGCCGGGCAATGGGGACAACAACAGCGGATATGCCCGTTTGCCGAGACCCTCGAGCAGTTCGCAGACGGCTCGCATCGAACCCACCGAATCGCCGTCGGGCCGGACATGCGAGACCACCATCGCCGCACGACATGAACGAAGCAATTCCACCGCCGAATCCATTGTTGTCTGTTTCAACACCAAATCCTTCCCAAAGGTTTCACATTCAGGTTGATTCCGAAAGTAAGCGCCGGGCCTTGCCGCAATCTGTCGCGATCTGGGTCGCAAGGGTATCGCGGGATTCGAATCGCTGCTGACCCCGGAGGCGATCGACAAAATCCATGGCCAGCCATTTTCCATGCAAGTCACCCAATTCTTGATCGAGGATGTGGGCTTCCAACAGAAGTGGATGATCCGTCATAAAAGTTTTGGCCCGACCGATACTGAATACGGCCGGAAGCCGTTGTCCATCGCCCAATATAGAATCCATCGAATCGCCGATCAAGGCAAAACCCGCGTACACGCCCTCGTCGGGAATGACCTGATCGAGAGCATGGATATTCGCCGTCGGAAATCCGAGTTGCGTACCGATACCGCGACCGGGAACCGTACGGCCCATCAAACGATACGGCCGACCCAGAAGCTGTGCGGAATGCCGCACAGCCCCTTCGGCCAACAAGTCTCGTACCCTGGAACTTGAACAGACGACGGGGCGCTTCTCTGGATCCGGCAATTCAAACGGATTGACGATGACCACGGAAAAACCACGCAAGTTTCCCAACTGGCTCAGCGTCTGGACGGTGCCACTTCGACCGTATCCAAAATGAAAATCGCTCCCTTCAATCATGACCTTCGGTCCCAGGAAACGAACCAGAAAGTCGTCCACAAAATCCTTCGGTGACAGATTCAGCAGACGCAATCCATCCCGGAGAATCACCAGACAATCCACCCCATACTGTTCCAGCAGACGAATGCGATACGGCAACGGCGTGAGAGTACCGGGGGCTCGTTCCGGATGGAGCAGGGCCGTCGGATGCGGATCGAAGGTCACCGCAGCAACGCCCACGGCATGGGCGGCATGAGCGGCGACACCGGCACGGCGGAGAATCTCCTGATGGCCGCAATGGACACCGTCGAAATTCCCGATGGTTACGGCCCATCCGTGGCCGATACCCTCCAAGTCCGAAATGGAGTCGATAACCTTCATACTGAAATTTCCGATTCCGTCTACCCTTACCGACGAACGAATTGCCTACATCGTACCAAAAAACGGGTAAAACACAACCGGCCAATCCTTGCAATTCCGGACCGAATCCGTACACTGTCGCCATGCAAAAAAGAAACGCCATTCTGTCCCTGGTATTTCTACTTCCGGCGCCCTCGCTGGCCGTATGGGCGGGGATGATCGTTTGGCCGGACACGGTTTTCGGCAAGGCGGTTTTTGCTTTGTGTAAGGTCTGGATCCTTGCGTTGCCGGCGATTTGGTTCTTCGGCGTCGAACGGCAGCGATTGTTGATGCGCCGGCCGGGAATTGTGGGGATCGTCGTCGGAGCCCTATTGGGTCTGGTCATCAGCGCAATGATTTTCCTCGGGTATTGGTGTCTTGCCCGAAATTGGATCGATCCGGCCGTCGTCAAGAACCTCGTCGCCAAAGTCGGCCTGGGACGACCGGTTGTGTATCTGGTGGGGGCCGCCTACTGGGTCATCGTCAACGCCCTGCTGGAAGAATATGTCTGGCGATGGTTTGTCTTTCGCCAGTTTCGGACTTTGATGCCCGCCTTTGCGGCCGTTGCGGCATCGGCAACCGGGTTTACCCTGCACCACATCGTCGCCATGCAGACCTACTTCCCGCCGCATGTCGTGACCATCGCTGCCCTCGGAATCTTCATCGGCGGTGTAATTTGGTCGTGGTGCTATTGGCGATTCGGCACCATCTGGCCAGGATACCTTAGCCACGCCATCGTCGATGTCGCCGTTTTCTCAATCGGGTATTGCATCCTCTTTCGATAAGACCTCGTTTTTTAACCAAAATGACATCGGTATTTTTTCTTTCCAAAATAGGTATTTTTCCGGATTGTCGTCAGCCCTGACCCATAATTACAATCCTTTGCATTACTCTGAATCAATAGAGATCCTGTATTCTGAAATGGATAACTATTTA
>JAAYVQ010000104.1 GCA_012517095.1 Phycisphaerae bacterium
ATCGGATACCGAATGGATCACCAACGGCGGATTTGAGGAATCGGATTCGCTGACGGCCGAGCTGGATTTTGCCGCGTGGGACAAGCAAGCCGAGCGATATCTGAATCGTTCAGACGGGTTTGCCAGCTTCATGCTGCCGCTGCAAGGGACGGGCGGCGGGACCTACGAGAGCCGCTCGCCGGGCAAGATCGGGCCGTTCGAACAAGGTACCGACGGTTACCGTAAGGCCTTCGCCAGCTATTGCGGCGCGATCCAGCAGCACCTGCAGGACAAGGGCTGGCTGGGGCGAGAGTATATTTACTGGTTTGACGAGCCGGAACCGAAAGATTACGATTTCGTTCGCGCCGGGATGGACGAAATCCGCCGTGCCGGCCCGAAGCTGCGGCGTATGCTAACCGAAGAGCCGATCGAGCCGCTGTTTGGGTCGGTGGATTTGTGGTGCCCGATCCTCGACCAGTACAATCCGGAGGCCGCTCAGGCACGACAAGCCAAGGGTGAGACGATCTGGTGGTATGTCTGTACGGGTCCGCGGGCACCATATCCGGGTCTGTTTATCGATCACTCTGCCATCGACTTGCGAATCTGGCTGTGGATGACCTGGAAGTGGAATGTGCAGGGCATTCTCGTGTGGGAGAGCACTTATTGGACCAGCGACAAGGCGTTCCCGGCCCCAAAGATGCAAAATCCATGGACCGATCCGATGGGCTATATCGGAGGTTACAGTTTCGAGCCGGGATTTGTCGGCTACTGGGGCAACGGTGACGGCCGGTTTCTGTATCCCCCGAATCGCGATGTCGAAAACGATAAGAGCAAGTTCCTGTCCGGTCCGGTCAGTTCGATCCGATGGGAGATGCTTCGTGAGGGGCTGGAGGATTTCGAATTCTTCTGGCTCTTACGCGAGGCGATTGAAAAGGCCCGACAGGCCGGCAAGCATGCCGAGCTGATGGATAAGGCCTCTGCTCTGCTGGAGGTCGGCCCGGAGATCGTCACGGACAAGACGCACTTTACGCAGAATCCGCAATTGCTGCATCAGCGACGAATCGCAATCGCGGAGATGATCGAATCCCTTCGATAAAGGAACGACGATGGAACCCAAGTGGCTGGATTGGGCCAAACGGCTACAGGCGATTTCACAGAATGGTTTGACCTACGCCAAGGATCATTTTGACCAGGAACGGTTTCGACAGGTGGAGGATATCGCCGCCGAGATTCTCGCCGACAAGGCGGGCGTCGAGCCGGAGGCGGTGCTGGATTTGTTCTCACGGCAGACCGATTACGCTACGCCCAAAGTGGATGTTCGCGGCGTGGTGTTCCGCGACGATACGATCCTGCTGGTCAAAGAGACCAGCGATCACAAGTGGTCCGTGCCGGGCGGTTGGGCGGATATCGGTGAATCGCCGAGCGAAAGCGTCGTTCGTGAAGTCTGGGAAGAGTCCGGTTTTCGGGTTCGCGCTGAGAAGTTACTGGCCGTTTATGATCGTAGCAAACATCCGCATCGGCCGCTGGTGCAGTATCATATCTACAAGATGTTCTTCCTGTGTGAGATCATCGGGGGCCAGCCCGCGCTGAGCAATGAAACCGAGGAGGTGGCCTTTTTCCGGGAAAACGAAATTCCGGAATTATCCATCACAAAAATTCTGCCGGAACAAATAGCCCGGATGTTCGAATATTATCGCCGTGAATCTTTGCCCGTCGATTTCGATTAGATTTTTTACACACAACGGAGGGCTCGTTCCAGATCGGCCATGATGTCGTCGGCGTCTTCGATTCCCACAGCCAGACGGAAGAGCGTATCCGTAATGCCAAGATCATAACGGGCTTTACGGCTGTAGTTGTAATAACTCACAAGGGCCGGATGGGTTATCAGGGTCTCCACTCCGCCGAGGGAAGGGCCGATGAAACAAAGCTTGAGGGCATCGAGAAATCGTTTGGCTCCGGACATTGTCCCCTTGGTTTCGAAGGTTACAACCCCCCCACCGCCGCGCATCTGAGTGGTTGCAACTTTATAATGCGGATGGCTCGGGAGGAAGGGATAATACACCCGTTTGATCTTGGGGTAAGTTTCCAGCCACCGCGCAATCTCCAGGGCGGTTTCGTTCTGTCGGGCCACGCGAAGCGGAAAGGTCTTTAATCCCCGAAGAAGCAGATAACAACAATGCGGGTCGATGGTGCCACCCATGGACTTGTGCAGGTCGCGAATTTTCTCGGTGAGGGCTTTTCGGCCCAGCACCGCTCCGGCCAAAATGTCATTGTGGCCGGCCAGGTATTTGGTGCAACTCTGCAGGACCAGATCGATGCCAAACTCCAGCGGCCGTTGATTGTACGGTGTAGCGAAGGTACTATCGATCAGGGTCAGTACTTTGTGTCGGCGGCCGATTTCCCGAAGTCTCTCCAAATCAAAGATGTTGAGATAGGGATTGGTGGGCGATTCACTGAAGATAAACCGGGTGTTCGGCCGGATCGCGCGCTCCAGGGCGGCATAATCTCCGAAGGAAACTATGGTGCATTGAATAGCAAACTGCTTCAGATAGGAGCGGCAGAATTCCAGGGTCTTTTTGTAGCTGTCATCGGTGATGACGATATGATCTCCGGACTGGACGAGAGACAAAATGGTGGTTGTAATCGCGGACATTCCGGAGGAGAATACGACACAGTCTTCCGCCCCTTCCAGATCGGCCAGACGCTTTTCGGCGATCGTGGCTGTGGGGTTTCCATAACGGCCGTACTCGTAATGCGTCATGCCGCGCCGCGTGTAGTCCTCAATCTCGCGAGAGTCCTTAAAGGTAAAAGTAGATGTCTGGCAGATCGGCGTGGTGATCGAGTCGGCAAACTTCCGGCGCTCCTCGCCGGCGTGAACGGCTCGCGTGGATAACGATACAATGAACGGTTCACGGCATGATTTTCGTTTCGACATCGTCATTTCCTTCTTTTCAGCAAAATGATATATACGATTCAGGACCACAGAATCGTTATATTAAAATAAAACCTTGAAATGACAAAACAAAAAAATCGTCCCGGTAAAATGGGTAATTTCACACACCAATTACAGCATTTTAATCGATTCTCTGAATGCTCCCAAGTCGGAATTCACCTCTTCAAATTAATCTCCGAAATTTTGATGGAATGCAGAGAATTTTTCTTGAATACATGAAACGACGGACCTATTATATTCAGTTGTAGTAATTATGAAAGGCGAATATAGCCGTCTTTGGGAGGCGGAAAACATATTCGGGGATTTGCGACAAACATTCAAAGTTAGATTGGATTTTTTTAACTTATTACTTTCTCAGATTTGGAGGTGTTGTATGGGCAAACAAGTGATGGTTTCATTGTGTTGCATCGCTCTGTTGGGTATTGTGGGTTGTGAATGTTTTCAGTGCGAACAGAAAGCGGCTCCTTCTCCTGCTCCGGTAAAGACAGTTGAACCCAAACCGGCTCCGGCTCCCGCGCCGGCCACGAACCGGGTTTCGCGGATCTATGGAGATAAGCTGGGATGTGGATCGGTTCGGATCGACAAAGAGCTTCCGGCCACAGTTCAACTCGGTCAGCCGTTTACTTGTACGATTACGGCAACCAACCTGACCGATGTCGAACTGAGTCAAGTTACAGTGAATGATCGGATCCCCGCGAACTTTGAATTCAAAAGCGCTGATCCGGCCGCGACGCCGAAAGACGGCATGTTGACCTGGGTGATCGACACTCTTGGCCCGAATGCCTCTAAGAAGATGACCGTTACCGGCAGCGCCAAAGAGGTCGGGTGGGTTCAGAATTGTGCGGATGCCACCTATGTCATTCTGGCCTGCGCCAAGACTCAGGTTGTACAACCGGCTCTGACTCTCGCCAAGGAATGCCCGGCTGAAGTCTTGTTGTGCGATCAAATCCCCCTCAAGTACACCGTGTGCAACAAGGGTACGGGAACCGCATCGAATGTGATGATTTCCGATGTTCTTCCGGACGGCATGACTCAGGCAACCGGTCAAAAGACCGTCGATATTAAGGTCGGCGATCTGGCCCCGGGCAAGTGCATGACCTACACCGTCGTGGCCAAGGCGGCCAAGACCGGTGCGTATAAGAGCGGCGCGTCGGCCAAGGCGGACGGCGGCCTGAAGGCCGAATCCGAAGTGTGCGCCACCGCGGTCAAGCAGCCGGTTCTGGCGATTACCAAAACCGGTTCCGAAAAACAGTATCTGGGCCGCAAGGTTAATTATGAAATCACCGTGGCCAACAAGGGCGATGCCGCGGCGACCAATGTGGTCCTGACGGATTCAATCCCGGCGGGCGTGGCGGAAGTGGTTGCCTCCGACGGCGGCCAGGTGGCCGGCGCAACGGCGACCTGGAATCTGGGTACGATCGCAGCGGGCCAGAGCCGCAAGGTCACGATCGGTTATCTGCCGCAGTCGGCGGGCTCCTTCAGCAATACGGCTTCTGTTGCGGCCACCTGCGCTGAATCGGTCAAGGCCTCGGCCAAGACGGATGTCGCCGGTATTGGTGCTATTCTGCTGGAAGTGATCGATGTCTCCGACCCGATCGAAGTCGGCAAGAATGAGACTTACATCATCACAGTGACCAACCAGGGTTCGGCACCGGATACCGATATCAAGATCGAGTGCAAACTGGAAGAAGCGATGCAGTTTGTGAATGCTTCGGGCGCAACAGCAGGCAGCCATGCCGGCGGAGTTGTGACCTTCCAGTCGTTGGGATCCCTGGCACCGAAGGCCAAGGCAACCTGGAAAGTGGAAGTCAAAGCGACCAAGCCGGGCGATGTCCGGTTCACGACGACCATGACCAGCAAGCAGCTTGGACGCGAAGTGATGGAAACCGAAGCCACCAACTTCTATCAATAAGCCGACAAGCACAAGTAACTGTAATTTCAAAAGCGGTGGACGCTTATAGCGTCCACCGCTTTTTTTGCCTCAAAAGGACAGTCGAGGCAAGAATATAACGAAAAATCCCGGATGATTCATAAATCGTCTCGGCATTTACGCCGTACAAACTCCCCGCATTCCCGATCTAACGGGAAGATTGAATCCTGTCTGGATTGTCGTTTGGTTTACGACTATAGAACCGTCGTCTTATTTTGGAGCATTTGGTTTGGACACAGTCTGCCGGGCGGCGTTCATCAGTTTGATCACCATAAACAGACAGAAGGCGACGATGAGGAAATCCAGAACGGTGTTGATAAAGGCGCCGTAGCGGAGCGTCACTTCCGGAGCCATCACTTTGGCGGTCGCTGGGTCCAGGGTTGCATGTTTCAGAACGATCTGGAGCTTGTTAAAATCCGTTCCGCCCAGCAGCAGGCCGATGGGTGGCATGATGACATCGTTGACCAGCGAGGTCACGATTTTGCCGAAGGCGGCGCCGATGATGATACCGACGGCCATGTCCACGGCGTTGCCCTTTACGGCGAATTCCTGGAATTCCTTGAGAAGACTCATAGAGGACCCTTTCCATTTAGATGTTGCACGATCGATTTCCCTATCGACCCGATGTCGAAACCATTATAAAAAAATGCTCTTCTGAATACCAGAGATTTTCCGTCCTCCCATTAGAAATTTTGAAGGCCGGATCCAATCGAGCCAACGATTCCCCCGGCAAGCAAAAATATCTGCCAGATAATATATAAACAAATGAGTCCATACAGAATCCGGGGCAACCACTGGGCAAATGCGGTAAACCAGGTTTCAGCGCGTTCGGTTTCGAACTGGGCGAGCTTTGCGGAACTACGATCGAGGTCTCCCGTTTCCTCGCCGACCTTCCAGAGGGCCAGGAATTCGGCCGGCAATCTCGGTGAAAAGCCCTCAGAGGGCGACTGTCCGGATTTGACCGCACTGCGAGATCCCTCCAGCATGCGGCGAATCCGGATATTGGGGACTGTATCCAGCGACTGATCGATGCACCGGACAATGGGCACGCCGGCCGAATACAGGATCGTAAAGGATTTGGAGAAGCGGGCCAGCGAATAGTGGAAGACCGCCTTGCCGAGAACGGGGACACGAAGGATAATCCAATCGAGCATGTGCCGAAAGGGTCCCGATGCCGGAGTCAGTTGGCGGATCAGGAAAATCACGATGGCGGGAGTGTAGAATAACGACAGGGTGAACAGAACGGCATGCGTATATTCCAACATTGAAATGTTGCCCAGAATCAGATGCGGCAATGGAGCGACGAAAGCGGCGATCATTAGAACGCAGATCGGGAGGACCATCGCCGATATAAACCTGCCCCGCAGGCGACGGGCCAGCGTAAGCCAATCGGCCAGTTCGGTTAGAACCTCAGGCAGTCGCCCGGATTCTTCGCCGACACGGATAAGGGTTCGGTCAAAAGGTGGGAATGTCCGCGGCCAGGCGGCGACGGCCTCGGCCAGCGATTCCCCATGGGTGATCCGGTCGTAAAGATCCGTCAGGATCCTCGTTATCCCGCGGGGCATGGCTGATTTGGAGGTCTGAAGGGAACGAAGCACCGGCACCCCTGCGGCCAAAAGGGTCGACAAGTTCGAATAGAGTTGGATACGAAGCTTGGACATAATGTCAGGATATAGGATTTAGGATATAGGTTTTAGCAACATCGGATTGGCCCTATTTGATCGGATAAAATATCTGCAGGGAATCAAAAGCCGTAGCGGCGTCGGCCTTGGTCCACAGCCCGATTCTGCCTGCCGCAGAGAGGGTGTCATCCCTGATTTCGATGAGATGGTCTCTGTCGAATGTCGCCCGGATCAGATCTCTTGAATGATCGATCCTTATTGTATGCCAGGTGGCGGAATCGGCTTGTACATCCACAGATCCGAGTTGTTTTCGTTTTCCATCCTTGACGACATACAGGCGGAAATTATTCTCCAGCGGATTCCACCGGGCGATGTAGTAATTGTTGTTGTCCTGATATCGCCAGACGGGACCACCGCCCTGATCTTCTTTCCCGGAGACGGCTTTGACTTTCACGATGAACAAAACATCACCGACTGAAATGTCACGATGGACCAGCATATTGAAAGTTCGGCCGGCGTTTTGCGTACGGGTAATCGCCAGGGCCTTTTGGCCATCGGCCGCGGTTTTATCAGGGATGATTTCCCAAACGGCCGGAGTACCGGTCCCATTGGTTTCTGCGACCTCCCAATCAGCCGGCAACGATCCGATCGCATCGTTTTCGGTGAACAACGAATTCGCTCGTTGGTTTTCGAGGACACCACAACCGGGAAGGCCGATAGTAATGACCATAACCGAAACAATCCAACCGAACCGATTCCAGTAACTTTTCAATTGATCCATTGTTTGAAACCTCCTGATCACGACCCTTGTATTGTTTCATCCATAGCCACAAGAAATAGTAGGCCAAGATATCCGGATTGTCCAGAGGAAAAATCGGCCAACTCAAGGGGGGGCGACGATCCGGAATCAGAAGGAATACTTGTTGGTAATGGGCATTCGGCGGTCTTTACCGAAGGCGCGGGGCGTGATCTTGATCCCCGGGGGGCACTGGCGGCGCTTGTATTCACTGCGATCGATCAGGCGGATAACCTTGTTGACCACCTCCGGCGGGAAGCCCTCGTCGATGAGCTGCTGGCCGGACTTGATCTGCTCTACATATCCCTTGAGAATACGGTCGAGGAGGTCGTATTCCGGGAGCGAATCGGAATCCTTCTGGTTTTCGCGGAGTTCGGCCGATGGGATGCGGTCGATCACCGAACGGGGGATCACTTCGCGACCGTGAAGGCGGTTGATGTAGTGGCTAAGTTCATAGACGAGCGTCTTGGGGACATCCTTAATGACGGCGAATCCCCCGGCCGTGTCGCCGTAGAGGGTTGAATATCCGACGGCCGTTTCGCTTTTATTGCCGGTGGTCAGAACCAGACAGCCAAGCTGGTTGGACAGCGACATCAGGATCGTTCCGCGGATCCGGGCCTGGAGATTTTCGTAGGCCAGACCCTTTTCATCCCAGCCGGGAACCTGATACAGGGCGCGGCTAAAATGCGAAAGCAGATCGCCGATGGGGACGGTGTGGATGTCGATGCCGAGATTCTCGGCGGTGAGTTTGGCGTCGCCGATGGTTTCGGGGGAATTGTAGCGGGTGGGCATCGTCAGCGAGACAACATTGCGCGGGCCAAGGGCATCAACGGCCAGGGCGGCGGTCAGGGCCGAGTCGATCCCGCCGGACAGGCCGATGAGGACCTTCTGGAAACCGTTCTTGCGGACATAATCGCGGATGCCGAGGATCAGGGCTTCATACACCTCGGCCACCGGATCGCCGGGCAATTTCATTGAAGAAACCAGAATCGGATGGATCGTCAGGCCGCTATCGCCGGGAGACATGTCAAAGACAACGAGGTCCTCACGGAACGGCCGCCCCTGTAGGGCAAGCGTACCGGAGGCGTCGAAAACCAAACTGCGGCCGTCGAAAACCAGCTCGTCCTGGCAGCCAATGAGATTGCAATAGACGACGGCGCAGCCAAATCGGCGCGCGGCAGCAGAGATGACATCCTGCCGCTGCCGGAGTTTTCCGGCGTGGAACGGGGAGGCGGCGATGTTGATGATGACATTTTTTTTCGGCAACGATGCCAGAGAGCCGGCAAGGGTTTCGATGTCCCAGATGTCTTCGCAGATGGTCAGAACCAGCGACAGATCCTTTTCGATGATGGCCAGGGGCGTACTGCCGGAGTGGAAATAACGGCGTTCGTCAAAGACGCCGTAGTTGGGCAGCAGGCACTTTCGATAGACCGCGTCGATGCGGCCGCGACGGCAGACAGCCAAGCTGTTGTAACACGCGTCGCCGTCGAATTCGGGAAAGCCGACCAAGGCGGTCATGTCTTTACAGTCGGCGGCGAAGGCATCCAGCAGGCGACGACATTCGAGCAAGAAATGTTTCTTGAGCAACAAGTCTTCGGGCGGATAGCCGCTGAGAACCATTTCGGGAAAGACGACCAGATGGACATCGTGTGATCGGGTCTGGACCAGATTGCGGCGTAACAGATCCAGATTGCCGGAGAGATCTCCGACAGTCGGATTGCACTGGGCCAGAGCCACTCGAAGGGTCATGGATTACTCCTCAACCATTGATCGACAGCGGCGGCGGCCTGACGACCGCTGTCGATGGCGCGGACAACCAGAGAGGCGCCGCTGATGGTATCGCCGGCGGCAAAGACCCAGGGCATGGAGGTCTGGAAGTTATCGACGATGACATTGCCGCGATCGTCGAGCTTCAGGTCGAGATCCTGTACCAGACCGTCGTGAACGACATGGACAAAGCCGGTCGCCAGGAGAACCAAATCGGCAGGCAGGACAAATTCGCTACCGGGGATTTCTTTGCACTTCCACTGGCCCTGTTGCTGGTACCACTCGACGGAGCAGGCATAGACTTTGGAGACGGTCTTTTCGCCGCCTTCGAAACGCTTGGTCATAATGCTCCATCGTCGCTCGCATCCCTCTTCGTGCGAGGAGCTGGTCCGCATGGTGCGCGGCCAATACGGCCAGGGCGTATCCTGCGGTCGGTTGTCCGGGGGCTGCGGCAGGATTTCCACCTGCGTGATAGAACGGGCCCCCTGCCGACGGGCGGTACCGACGCAGTCACTGCCGGTATCACCGCCGCCGATGACGACGACATGGCGATCTCGGGCATTGATGGCCTTGGCACCGGCCAGATCCAAATCGTTGTTGAGGCGATTTTGCTGCACGAGATATTCCATCGCGAAATGGATACCTTCGAAACCGCGCCCGGGAATGACCAGGTCACGGGGCTGGCCGGCGCCCATGGTCAGGATCATTGCGGAAAACAATTTCCGGAGATAACGAACGGACACATCCAGGCCAACCTGAACGCCGGTCTGGAACTGGACACCCTCCGCCATCATCTGTGCGAGGCGACGGTCGATGATATGTTTATCGAGTTTAAAGTCGGGGATGCCAAAACGAAGGAGGCCTCCGGGTCGATCGTCCTTTTCGAAAACGACGACCTCGTGTCCGGCCCGTGCCAATTGTTGTGCGGCGGCCAAGCCCGCGGGGCCTGAGCCAACGACGGCAACGCGTTTTCGAGTCTTATGTCGCGGCAACTGCGGGACGATCCATCCCTCACTGAAACCCCGCTCAACGATCTGGAATTCAATGTGGCGAATGAGAACCGG
>JAAYVQ010000105.1 GCA_012517095.1 Phycisphaerae bacterium
CCAGGCCGCGAGTCTCGAAGACCAGCAGGCAGTCGCCGTAATCGAAGACGCTCAGTTCCATGTTCGGGGTCTGGCCCTGATCCTTGAAGTCGGGCCCATCGACAAACCGGCCGCCCATGGCGATCACGCTTTTGGGCAGGACTCCGCTGGAGATGGCCCAGCGGGCCTTGTCCATTTCGTGGACGCCCTGATTGCCGATGTCGCCGTTGCCGAAATCCCAGAACCAGTGCCAGTTGTAATGGACGAGATTGCGATGGAACGGTTGCTTGGGGGCCGGGCCCAGCCAGATATCAAAGTCCAGCGTGGCCGGTGGCTCTTCGACGGGTTTATAGCCGATGCTCCAGCGGGACTTGCAGCAATAGCCCTTGGAGACTTTGAGTTTGCCGTACTTGCCGCTCTTGACGGCGGCGATCATCTTGGCCCAACTGCCGCTGGCGCGGCTTTGCGTGCCGTGCTGGACGATGCGTTTGTATTTTTCGGCGGCTTCGACACACTTGCGGCCTTCAAAGACATTATGGCTGCAGGGCTTTTCGACATAGACATCCTTGCCGGCCTGGCAGGACCAGATCGTGATCAACGAGTGCCAGTGGTTGGTCGTGGCGATGGTGACGACATCGATGTCCTTGTTTTCCAGCAGCTTGCGGACATCCTGATACAGTTCGATGGGTCGGTTGGCATCCTTGAAGGGCTTGGCCCTTTTGTCAAGGACTTCGCGATCGACATCGCACAAGGCCACGACCCGCACGCCGGGCATATCTTTGAAGGCGCTGATGTGCGAGCCGCCGCGGCCGTTGATGCCGACGACGGCGACGCGGATGTCATCGTTGGCCCCGAGCACGCGGGCGGTCGGCGACAGGGTCGCAAACGCTCCGGCCGCAAGGGTTCCCTTGACAAAGGTTCGTCTGGTAATCTGTGCCATACTGCACCTCCCGATCTAATGATTCGTAATAGACGCCCGACACGATGCCGGCCGGTCAACCTATAATAAACGAACATCGCAGTGGATTCTATTGCAAAAAAAGGTATCCCGACAAATCGGGATGCCCCAACAATTCCGGATTCCAGCTTGTACCGGAACAACAAAAAACCCCCGGGATAAACCCGGGGGCTTTCATAAAATTCATTTCTACACAACCGGGACGGTTGTGCTACATCTGACTTACTTGTGGAACTTGGTCCACTTGACCTTGCTGTGGGCGCTGGCGATCAGGGTCTCGAGGAACAGCATTCCGCGGAGGCCGTCTTCGACTTTCGGGAAGTCGCTGACGATCGGATCGACCTTGGTGTGCGTCAGCTTGGCGCGGATCGTGTCGGTAAAGTTACGATAGTTGTTGGCGAAGGCCTCGAGGAACGCCTCGGGGTGGCCGGAGGGCAGCCGTGTGCCGCGGGCGGCGGCGGGACTGACCTCGCCGATGTAACCGTTACCGCGTTTCCAGACCATTTCCGGGCCGTTCATCGACTTGACGAACAGATAGTTGGGGTGTTCCTGGTGCCATTCGAGGCCTCCGTTTTCGCCGTAGACCCAGATGGCCAGGTTGTTTTCTTCGCCGACGGAGACCTGGCTGGCGTGGAGGACACCGCTGGCGCCGTTGTTGTAGCGAACGAGGACATTGACATCGTCGTCGAGCTTACGGCCCTTGACGAAGGAGGTCAAGTCCGCGCACATTTCCGCGATCTTGAGGCCGGTGATGTATTCGGCCAGGTTCTCGGCGTGGGTGCCGATGTCGCCGCCGCAGCCGGAGCCGCCGCTCTGCTTGGGGTCGGTGCGCCACGAGGCCTGCATCTGGCCGGTGCGCTCCAGGGCCGTGGCCAGCCAGCCCTGCGGGTACTGGACGACGATCTTGCGAATCTTGCCGAGTTTGCCCTGGCGGACCATATCGCGGGCGAGCTTGACCATCGGATAGCCGGTGTAGTTGTGCATCAGCCCGAAAACGAGACGCGTTTCCTTGACGATCTTGACGAGCTCTTTGGCCTCGGCGACATTGATGGTCATGGGCTTTTCGCACATGACATGGAAGCCGGCCTTGAGCAGGTCACGGGCGATGGGGAAATGCCAGTTGTTGGGCGTGGTCACGGAGACAAAATCCATGCGCTCGCCGACGGGCAGCTTGAGTTCCTTCTCGATCATGACCTTGTAGTTGTTGTAACAACGCTTGGGATCCAGCAACAGGACCTTGGCCATGCTGCGGGACCGTTTGGGGTCGATATCGAACGCCCCGCCGACGATTTCGACTCCGCCGTCCATC
>JAAYVQ010000106.1 GCA_012517095.1 Phycisphaerae bacterium
AGGCGACATCCATTTCGTGGGTGACCATGATGATGGTCTGGCCTTCGGTGTGCAGATTGCGGAACAGGCCGAGGATCTCTTCGCTGGTCTTGCTGTCGAGGTTGCCGGTAGGTTCGTCGGCCAGAAGGATGCTGGGATTGGAGATCAGGGCGCGGGCGACGGCGACGCGCTGTTTTTCGCCGCCGGAGAGCTGATTGGGTCGGTGGGTCATGCGTTCGGTCAATCCCACGCGGTCGAGGGCATGGCGGGCCTTGTCGCGCCGGGTCCAAACGGCATGACGGGAATAGAGCAAAGGCAGCTCGACATTTTTCAGGGCTGACAGCCGGGGCAACAGCTCGAAGGACTGAAAGACAAAGCCGATCTTTTCATTGCGGATCTGGGCCAAGCTGGCGTTGGACAGTTTGGTGGTGTCCTGTCCGTCGAGCTCATAGACGCCGCTGGTGGCGCGGTCCAGGCAACCGAGCAGATTCATCAGGGTGCTTTTGCCGGAACCGCTGGCGCCCATGATCGCGACATATTCGTTGCGGCGGATTTCCAGGTCCACGCCATCCAGGGCGCGGATGGTTTCGGCGCCGACGGCGTAATGTCGGCGGATGTCGCGGAGCCGGATGGTAACCGAATCGTTTGTCACGAATGGGTCTCCACCTTCGACGGTTTGGCCGACTCGGCGGATTTGGCTTTGTCTTTCTTTTCCTTCTCCTTCTTTTCCTTTTCGACCTCGCGTTCGTCGCGGACCTTCTGGTCGTGCTTGAGGGTTTCGAGGATTTTGTAGGGACCGATGACGATCTTGTCGCCTTCGGTCAGGCCGGACTTGATGATGATGTGGGTCATGTCGCCGGGGCCGATGGTGACGGGAGTGACGACGGTTTTGCCGTCGATGATGCGATAGACGACCATGGCGTCGTTTTTGTTGGCATCGACATTCGGATTGTTCTCGCGGATGTTCAGCGGCAGGTCATCGACCTTTCGACCGAGAACGGCCTGGCTGGGGACCTTGATGATGTTGGTGTGCTTGTCGGTGAAGATGTCCACATCGGCCGTCAGGCCGGAATAGAGCTTTTTGACATCGCCCTGCATAAGGATTTCGGTTCGGTAGTATTTGGCCCCGGTCACGGCCGAATCGTTGGTCAGGGCGATTTTTTCGACGACGCCCTTGAACTTTTCATCCCAGAAGGCCTTGACGCGGATCTCGGCCTCCTGGCCGAGCCGCACCTTTCCGATGTCGGACTCGTCGATCTGGGCGACCAGCAACATCTTCGACAGGTCCGCGACGACCATGATGATCGTGCCGGGATTGTTCATGGTCCCGGTCATGACGACCTCGCCGACCTTGGCGTTGGTGCGCGTGATCGTACCGTCCAGCGGCGAGGTGATGGTGGTATAGCCGACGGCCTCCTGGGCTTCTTCAATCTCGGCGGCCGTGCTTTCCAGATTGTGTTCGGCGACGACCAGACCCTTTTCCAAGGCGATGATATTCTGTTCGGAGGAGGAGACTTGCGCGGTAAATTCTTCGAGTTTCTGCTGGGCCAGATCGAACACGCTCTGGCTGATGTCCTTGGTGGCCAGGAGCTGTTTTTGCCGTTCGAAATCGCGCTGGGCCTGGGCCAGGGTCGCACGAGTGCCTTCGAGCTGGGCTTTCTGGGCGGCGATCTGGGTCTTGGAGACTTCGATGGAGGCCTGTTGGGCTTTGTAGCGGGCCTGGGTGGAACGCAGACGGCTTTCGAGATCTTTGGAATCCAGGCGGATCAGAACCGAAGGAGGCACGGGCGGATTGGCATTGGGATTTCCGGCGGTGACGATGCTGCCTTCTTCGTAGGGCAGTTCGATGATGCGGGCGGAGACCTTGGCGCTGATGTTGACCTTGGTCTTGGGTTCGATGGCTCCGGGGGCGGTGATGTACTCGGTCAGATCGCCGAGCTTAACCTCCTCGATCCGGACGGCGGTGGCATCGTCCTTTTTGGTCGCCTTCTGGATCACTTTTTTGGCGATCATCGAGCCGATCAGCGTTAGAACGATGGTCGCCACAATGGTTGTCTTCCAGTATTTCTGCACGCCCATTCCTTTCCAGTTACACCGATCGGTCGCTTTTCCGCCGTTTGCCCCGTACACGAACGCCGAAACGAAAAAACGATGATACTATCCAACAGGGGGTGACGCAAGCTCTATCCTACAGACGCGCGGAAGGCCGAATAATTACTTGAAAAATGATTTTATGAAGGGCGAGAAATCATGGTTTGGGAGATCTGGAGAATCCGGGTAATCCGGAGACAGTGACGGAAGGGTATTTTCTTGACGGCTTGCGAAGGATCGTTAACATGGTCCAGTATGCCCAGAACAGATCGAATCGCGATCGATGGTGTGATTATACGGTATTACTATGACGGACAGCGAGTGTTACTCGAGATCGACGCCGTCGCCGGCCAGACCACCCTCTACTACAACGATCCCGAATGGCGGGTCCTGGCCGAATACGCCCCCACGAACAATCAGCAGCTCCGCAAATATGTGTACGGCAATTACATCGATGAGACGCTGGTTCTGATCGATACCTACGACAGCGACAACTCGCCCGTCGGGACCTATTACTTCCTCCATGACCACCTGTACAGTCCAGCGGTGTTGATTGGCTATGATGAGGAAAACGAAATATGGCAGCCGGTCGAAAGGTATGAATTTGACGCTTATGGAACAGCCCGCATCATGGACCCAGGTTTCGGGAACCGTATCGCGACGCAGTACGGCGTAACGACCCTCTTTACCGGCCGCACCCTCGACGCCCTCGACTCCGGCAACCTCAAAATCATGTACTACCGCCATCGCTATACCGATCCATTTACCGGCCGATTTCTCCAGCAGGATCCGATGGAATATATCGACGGATTAAATCTGTATGAATATGTAGAAAGTAATCCCATTATTCTTTTAGATCCGTCAGGAAGTAAAAACCAAAGATGGTATCCATCTGGTAAATTAAGAGATGGAAATGTG